>JBEKWY010000101.1:0-17937 GCA_049512575.1 Candidatus Acidiferrum sp. | reverse complement strand
GAGCTCGCCCTCGATCTCTATCAGCCGAATGAAGGCTGGCTGGCCGTGCGCAAAGACTTGTTGGATCAGCAGATCATCGACACCAAAGGCCGGAAGGTGGTGCGCGTCAACGACGTCGATCTGGCCGAGCAGCGCAACAACGGCAGCGTTGAATTGCGGCTGACTCAGGTTGATGTGGGGCTTCCTGGGGCGGTGCGACGGCTCTTGCAGGGTGTCGTCTCGGCCTCGATGGTACGCAAACTACAACGCAAACTGCCCCAGCGGACGATTCGATGGGAATTTGTGAACTTGATCGAGCCGGACCCGTTGCGACGGGTGAAATTGCGCATAACCCACGAAAAACTTGAAGACCTGCACCCGGCCGATCTCGCCGAAATCATGGAATCGCTGTCGGCTGCCGAGCGGCAGGGAATCATCGCTTCGCTGGATGAAGAGATGGCCGGCAAGGTTCTCGCGGAACTCGACGAGCGGCTCACGACGCAAATCGTCGAAAAACTGGACCCGGAAAAGGCCGCGGACATTCTGGAAGAGATGGCGCCGGATGCGGCCGCCGACCTCTTGGCAGAGTTGCCCAAGGAAACCTCAGAGGAACTGCTGGAAGAGATGCCGGGGCAAGAGGCCGAGGAAGTCCGGGAGTTGCTGGCGTTCGACCCATCGACGGCCGGGGGAATGATGAACACGGAGTTCGTGTTCATCGGCGACACGGCGACGCGCGAAGAGGTGCTGGAGTGGATGCGCACGCAAGACTTGAATTTCGATGCGCTAGACACTGTCGTCCTCTTGGATACTTCGGCGCAGTTTTCCGGGATCGTCCCCGTTGCCCGGCTGTTGGTGTCTTCGCCGGAACAATCATTGATGGGACTGAAGCTGGAGCCGCTGCTCAGCGTCAAGGCAGATGCCGATGAATCGGAAGTGTTCGAACTGTTCGATAAATACAACCTGCGAACGCTGACGGTGGTGGACGATAACCAGCGCCCCATCGGAACAATCGCGGTGGACGACGTGGTCTCGCGTTTGGTAGCGAAATAAACGGAATCACGAATGAACTGGGAAGCCATAGCGACGAGGGTGGACGGGCTGCGAGCCCGCGGAACCAGCTTTCAGAAGCGCATCCGTGGCTTGCGCCACCGATTGACGCTGCTGCTGGCTGTGGTCGGACCCGGACTGATCACCTCGAACGTGGACAACGACGCCGGGGGAATTTCGGTCTACACGCAGGCCGGGGCGCAGTACGGCTACGCACTGTTGTGGTCGCTCATCCCGATGACCATCGCCCTCTATGTCACCGAGGAGATGTGCGCTCGGATGGGGGTGGTCACCGGCAAGGGACTGTCGGACCTGATTCGTGAGGAGTTCGGGTTCCGGCCAACGTTCTTCGTCATGGTGACGGGATTCTTTGTCGATCTGGCGAACGTGGTCGCGGAGTTTGCGGGCGTGGCGGCGGCGATGCAGATCTTCCACGTAAGCAAGTACGTCTCGGTACCGATCGCGGCGATTTTGGTGTGGGTGCTGGTGCTGCGCGGCACGTACCGTCAGGTTGAAGTGATTTTCCTGGCGGCTTGCGTCTTGTATTTGTCCTACGTGGCTTCGGCGATTTTCGCGAAGCCCGACTGGCTGGAAGCCGCGAGACATACGGTGATACCGACGATGCACTTCAATGCCGGCTATCTCGTGATGCTCACAGGGCTAGTTGGGACAACGATTGCACCGTGGCAGTTTTTCTACTTACAGGCTGGATTTGTGGAGAAAAAAGTGTCGGCGCGGCAGTACCCGCAGGCGCGCGCCGACGTGCTGATTGGCAGCATCAGTTGCATGGTGATCGTGTTTTTTATCATCGTGTGCACGGCGGCGACACTGTATGTGAACGGCCAGCGAAATATCACCGACGCGGCGGAAGCGGCTAAAGCATTGATTCCGCTTGCTGGCAAGTGGGCGGGGACGCTGTTTGCGTTCGGCCTGCTGAATGCCTCGTTGTTTGCGGCTTCCATTTTGCCGCTGTCGACCGCGCACGTGATTTGTGAAGGGTTAGGCTTCGAGGCGGGGATCGACCATAAATTCAACGAGGCGCCAATCTTCTACTGGCTTTACACGATCCTAATTGCGGTGGGAGCTGGAATCGTGCTACTGCCGAACGCCCCGCTGTGGAAGATTCTGATTTTCTCGCAAGTAGGCAATGGGATTTGGCTGCCGGTCGTGGTGATATTCATTCTGTTATTGGTGAACCGGCGCGACCTGATGGGCGAGTACGTCAACACGCTGACCTTCAACATCGTGGCGTGGGTCACGGCCATCGCGATGATTGTATTGACCCTAGTGTTGTCCTACACGGCGATCTTCCCGCCGCCTTCACCCTAGAGGGGCGGCCGCCCGCCCACTAGCGGAGCATTGTTGCGTCTAAGATGCACCCCGCAGCACTCCGGCGTTGCGCTGCCGCCGAGGCGTGTGTTAACTTTGCGGCGTAAAGGGAAATCCCGCTGAGCGGTTTGCCGCTAATGAAATCGCATGTGACACTTCAAGTCGCCATACCTGCCGCCCTTGGCTCGGTCACCGGGGAAGAGGCAGAACTGCTTGCCAAGCTGGATTTGGCGCGGCTGCCGGGGCACGTCGCCGTGATTATGGACGGCAATGGCCGCTGGGCGCAGCGCAAGCACCTGCCCCGGGTGGCGGGGCACAAGGTAGGCACGCAGACGGCGCGCACGACGATTGAAACCTGCGCCAGGCTGAATATCGAGGCGCTCACGCTATATGCGTTCTCGGTCGAAAACTGGCGGCGCCCGAAGACGGAAACTGACTTCTTGATGCAGCTCCTACGGGAATACCTGCGAACGGAAATGCCGCTGATCCAACGCAACAACATCCGGATGAGATTCCTTGGCCGTGCCAATGAGCTCCCAGCCGGCGTGCAGCAGGATATGCGCAATGCCGAGGAAAAGACCGCCGGGAATGGCGGCATGGTTCTGTGCCTGGCGCTGAATTATGGTGGGCGGGCGGAGATCGTGGATGCCGCCAACGCGATTCTGGCGGAGCGAGCCGCGCAGGGAAATAGTGCTCCGATCACCGAAGAAGATCTTTCGCGACGCCTATACACCAACGGATTGCCCGATCCGGACCTATTGATCCGCACGAGCGGCGAAATGCGAGTGAGCAATTTTCTTTTGTGGCAGATCGCCTACGCCGAGATTTTTGTAACCGAGACGTTGTGGCCGGATTTCAATCGCGCGCGCTTGCTCGAGTCCTTTGTGGAATTTCAGAAGCGCGAGCGGCGGTATGGCGGAATTCGCGAAGGTGGCGCGGACGGTCCGATGCCTGCGCGAGTAGCTGGCGAGTGACGGTTGGATTTTCATTCTTCCTAAAGATGCAACGCATAGGTCGCGCTCAAGCGCCGATGTACTTTGCACGCCTACGTCCCAACCCTTCTTCGTGATTTCTTTCCTCCGATATGATGTGATGGGAATAATCATCCGCCGGGGGAACTCCGTTCTATGACTTGGAAGCGAGTGGCCACAGCCATTGTGCTGATTCCGCTTGTCGTTGGCTTGGTGTTGTTTGGCTCGACAGCGTGGATCGCGGTGGCTTTGGCGGTGATAACCGTTCTGGCGCTGCGCGAGTATTTCGCATTGGGTGATGCGATTGGGCACTGCGCATATCGAGTATGGACAGTAATTTGCGCGATCTTGATCATCTACGCGCAGTGGGTGGAGACGCTTGAGGCCTCCTACCGGTCGACGTGGGGACCTTCTTTGTTTCGTCAGATTGGTCGTTTTGCGAGCGGTCTTGGCACAACGCAAGATGTCTTCTTCCTGTTCGTGCTTGGTGTTACAGCGCTGACGCTGTGGACGAAAAGGCCCTTGGTGGAGGCTTTGCCGGCGGCGGGGATCAGCTCAAGTGCGCTGTTGCTGGTGGGATTTCCGCTCAGCTTCGCGGTGCGCCTTCATGGCTGGGGTGTCGAAGGTCCGCGACTCTTGCTATTCGCACTGGTGATCACTTGGGCGGGAGACACGGTCGCGTATTTTGTGGGGCGCGCGATCGGCAAGCACCCTTTCGCTCCGCACTTGAGCCCGAAGAAGACGTGGGAAGGGGCTATCGCGAGTTTCGCCGGATCGCTGCTGGTGGGTTACGCGTTTTCGTGGTGGTTGCATGCTCCGGTGCCGCATCTACTGGCGATGGCTGGAGTGGGTAACGTTGCAGGGCAGGCCGGCGATCTACTGGAATCGGCCTATAAACGCAGCGCGGGAGTAAAGGACTCCGGCTCGTTGTTGCCGGGTCACGGTGGGGTTTTGGACCGTATCGACGCATTAGTACTGGCGATCCCAGCGGTCTGGTATTATTGGATTTTGGTGTACTCGCCTGGAACCTAGCGGCCGCCTGAAGGAAATTAAACAGCAGATCTTCGAAGCTCAGCATGCCCAGGGCTCCGCAGACTTCGCCCCGTGCCACACAATGGGCGACGGTTTATAGATCGCGTTGGAAAGAGCGGGTTTGTGACGCCAGCGTTCACGAAGTTATCCATCTTGGGGTCTACGGGCTCGATTGGGCGGCAGTGTCTCTCGGTTGTCGAGGCACTTCCGGACCGGTTTGCCGTAGTCGCGCTGGCCGCGGGTGGCAACCTTGATGAACTTGCTGGGCAGATCGAGCGGCACCGGCCGGAGGTTGTGTCGGTCGGCGATGCAGCGAAGGCCGACGATCTCGCGGCGAGGCTGAAGGCAAAAGGCATATCTCCGCTGCCGGCCATTCACCACGGACGCGAGGGGATGCTGGCCGTCGGAATACACCCGGCTGCGGACGTCGTCGTATCGGCCGCGGTCGGAGTCGTCGGCCTGGAAGCCACCTACGAGGCGGTGAGGCTCGGCAAGAGCGTGGCGCTGTCGAACAAGGAAGTACTTGTCGCCGCGGGCGAGTTGGTGATGGCCGCGGCTCAAAAATCCGGACGCCCACTATTGCCCGTCGATAGCGAGCACAACGCCGTGCACCAGTGCTTGCGGGGCGGGGAACGCGGAGAGGTCCGGCGCTTGGTGCTAACGGCCTCGGGTGGACCGTTTCGCAAGTCGCCGCTGGCATCGCTGAAGGATGTAACGCCGGAGCAGGCACTGGCACATCCGAACTGGCGGATGGGGAATCGCATCACGATCGACTCCGCAACGATGATGAACAAGGGTTTCGAGGTGGTCGAAGCGCGCTGGTTGTTCGGCGTGCGGCCGGACCAGATCGACGTGGTGATCCATCCGCAGTCGACGATTCACTCGATGGTGGAATTCGTGGATGGTTCCGTTTTGGCACAACTGGGGCCAACGGACATGCGTATGCCGATCCAATATGCGTTAACCTATCCAGAGCGCGTGGCATCCAACCAAGTAGCTCTAGATTGGTCCAAGCTGCGTCGCCTCGATTTTGCGCGAGTTTCGACGCGGCGGTTCCCGTGCTTGCGGTTGGCAAGAGAAGCGATGAAAAAGGGCGGGGCGCTGCCGTGCGCGTTGAATGCGGCGGACGAGGTCGCGGTCGCGGCGTTTTTGGAGAGGCGGCTGCCATTTCTGGGCATTCCCGAGGTCATCGAGCGAGTACTCGGACGCACGCAACGCACGCGATTTGAGACGATGGAAGACGTGCTTACGGCGGATGCGGAAGCGCGTCGAATGGCGAAGGAAGTGGTTGAGCAGTTGGCAGTGACGGCGGCGGCTGCGTCGTGATGCTTATTTAGGTGCGACCTGATCCAATTGGTTCGGGGTCGGCGGAAAAGGGAAACGCAATCGTATGGATTTGTTAATCGGCGTCAGCCTCGTGCTGGGAGTCATGATTCTCGTGCACGAATGGGGACATTTTATCGCGGCACGGTTGTTTGGCGTGCGCGTCGATGTCTTCTCGATCGGATTTGGCCCGCGATTGTTTGGCTGGAAGAGCGGGAACACGGATTACCGCGTCAGTATTATTCCGCTCGGCGGGTACGTGCGCATGGCGGGTCAGGACCCTACGGAGATTGACTCGCCGAACCGGAATTGGGGTGGATCGCGCACGGGCGGCGAGGCCGAGACCCCCGGAAAAGTCATGGATGCGGTCCAGAGGACTGCGGAGGTTGCGCTTCGCAGGCCGCCTACCGACATCGGTATGCATGTCACGGGTGCGCCGGATGAATTGATGAGCAAGCCGCGCTGGCAGCGGGCGGTGATTTCCGCAGCGGGGCCGGCGGTCAATCTGGTTTTTCCGATCCTCTTGCTGACGGTTTATTTTGTGGCCATCGGCGTCCCGTATCCGGTGTTCGAGGATAAACCGGTGGTGGTTACTGCCGTGCCTGCCAGTTCTCCTGCGGCTGCCGCGGGATTGCGTGCTGGCGACAAAGTCGTCTCGCTCAACGGCGAGCAGAACCCGGATTGGACTGCGGCCTTGAAAACCGTGACATCGGCCGAGCCGAATACCAAGCTTTCGGTGGAAGTCGAAGGCAGTGGCGATCGGCGAACCCTTGAGATTCCGGTTCAGCAAAAAGAAATAGAACAGCCCGAAATGATATTGGGATTTGAGCCGATCAAGCCGGTTTTGGAGGATGTCGCTCCCGGAATGCCCGCTGCGCGGGCGGGGTTGAAGGAAAGCGATCTGATTCGCGCCGTGGATGGCCAGGGAATTCAGTGGTGGGGACAATTCACCGAACGCGTACGGGGCTCCGATGGGAAGCCATTGTCCCTGGATGTCGAACGCAAGGGGCAAGCCCTGCACCTGGTGGTGACGCCGCAGACAGGCAACAACGATCGCGGCGAAAACGTTTATCAGATTGGCGTGCTGGTGCATGAAGACACCGCATACAAGCGCGTTGCGTTTCTGGAGGGCGTGCGTTTCGCAGGCCTGAAGACCTTCGAAACGATTGACGACACTCTTGGCGTGGTTGGCAAGCTGTTCAGTGGGCGCGTCTCGGTGAAGCAACTGCAGAGCGTGGTGGGTATCTCGCGCGCGGCGGGACAGGCGGTCCACAAGGGTGCGCAGGCGGTGATTTCGCTGATGGTATTGATCAGCGTGAACCTGGGGATTCTCAATCTTTTGCCGATTCCCATTCTGGACGGCGGAAATATTTTGCTGCTAGGAATTGAAGGCGGTTTGCGCCGGGACCTCAGTATGGCGTTCAAAGAGCGCTTCGTGCAGGTGGGATTGGTGTTCCTCTTGGTGCTCTTCGCCATCGTTATGTACAATGACCTCGCGCGACTATTGGGCGGCCACTCCTAGATCTGGCCGGGCTCCGCGCCTTCGGAGACCGAAGTATGGCCGTATCACCACAGCACCGGGTTTCGACCGGTGAGCGACTTAACACCGCAGAAACCACTGGCGGGTTGCAGCAGACACTGGGCGCGAAGGGTATCCGCCTCACGCGGCAGCGGCGTGTAATTCTGCAGGTGATGGACGACGCCGAGCAGCACCTGGACGTCGATCAAATCCTGGAACGCGCGCAGAAGATCGATCAGGGCGTGCACCTGGTCACCGTCTACCGCACCATTGATCTTCTCAAGAAGCATGGTTTGATCGATGAGTTGGACTTGCTGCACCTGCGCGGCGACCGGCACTATTACGAAACACACGGCCCGCGGGACCACATCCATGTCGCCTGCCTGCGCTGCGGAAAAGTGCGGGAGTTCGAGAGCCGGCTCTACGAACAGTTGAAAGAGCAGATCGCGCGCGATTTCCATATGAAGGTGACTGTGTCGCGCACGGAAGTCGGCGGTTATTGCGAAGAGTGCCTGCCTAAGGTTTCCGGATAGCCTGCGAAACCAACTCATTGCGCCGCCGCGAACGGGAACTCTGTTCGCCTACCGGTGTCAAACTGTGCATGAACCTACTCATTGAGATGCCTGGTGCGAAGCGATCTCGGTACGTCGTGATCGGCGCTTTGATTGTGGCGGCCACCTTTTGGCCTTTCGTCGACCGCTTCGTCAACGGCCTATTCATCAATCAAGGAGTCGGCCATCCGCAAGTCCAAGGGTCGCCCGCAGGAACTACATGGGACCTACGTAGCATGTAGGCGGACGGAGCGGAAGCGGCCGAGGCGGGAGAAGAATCGGTTGGCGCCAGCGATATCCTTGGCGATCTGTGCCCGTAAGTCTTCTGGGCTGGCGAACTTTTTTTCTTCGCGGAGGCGCTTCCAGAAGCTGACTTCGATGCGCTTGGGCGTGATTTCACCCGAATAATCGAGGAGATGGGTTTCGACGCTTAGCGCGGAGCCGTTAAAGGTCGGCCGATTGCCGACGTTCGTCACCGAGCGGCGGCTGTGCGTTTCTCCTTCCAGGAGCGTACGGGTGATGTAAACGCCGCGGGCCGGCAGGAGTTCCTGCTCGGGAGCCAAATTCAGGGTAGGAAATGTGAAGCGGCGCCCCGTTCCTGTGCCGCCGACGACTTCGCCGGTCAGCAGGAACGCACGTCCTAGCAGGCAGGCCGCGTGGCTGACGTCGCCCGAAGAAATGGCCTGGCGGATTGCCGTACTGGAGACAATCTCGCCTCTGTAGATGATCGGTGGGATGACCACGACTTCGAAGCCGTAGCGCATACCCAGTTCGCGGAGAAGCTTGACGTCGCCCGCTTGGCGGTGGCCAAAGCGAAAATTCTCACCGACCAAAACAACGCGGACCTGCAGATCGCCCACCAGAATTTCTTCGACGAAGTCCTCCGGCGATAGGCGCGCCAGTTCCAGCGTGAAGGGCATTACCACCGCGGCTTCCAGACCTTCTTCGCCGAACCAGTCCATGCGCTGCGTGTTGGTGGAGAGCCGATGCGGGGCGGACTCCGGCCGCAGCACTCTGCGAGGTGACGGGTCGAAGGTCAGCGCGGTGGCGACGGCACCACTTTCCGCGGCTCGCTGCGTGACCGCTCGCAGAATTGCTTGGTGGCCGAGGTGAATACCGTCGAAGTTCCCGATGGCTAGAACGCTGCCGCGATTCGTCGCACCGTAGTGGACCGACCACTCTTTCGGGCTTGCGAGAGCTACGACTTTAGCCAGCCGCGTAGCATTCGCGTGCGCGATCGGCCCGCGGGAAGTGCCGGCCGCCTCGTCCACGGGCACGTCGAACTGCAGGCCGTCGTAGGCCAGCGCGACATTTTCGAGTCCAAGTTTGCGAAGGCGCTCGTTGGTTTCCGCGTGCGGCAAATCGTGCGCGATGTGGGTGAACCACGCTTGCTTGGGCTTCACCAGGTCAATCAGCGCCAGTGCTTGGTCCACAGTTTGGTGCATCGGATGCGGTTGGTCACGTAGCGCATCCAGAATGAGCACATCGAGATCCTCAAGCAAGGCCAGCGAGGAATCGGGCAGCGAGCCGAAATCGGTGAGGTACGCTGCGCGGCCGAAGCGAAAACCCAACACCTGCAGGTCGCCGTGCCACAGCGGCACAGGTACAAATTGCGCGCCCATCAACTCAAACGGCCCGTTTATAACGTGAAGGGTTACGCTGGGCACACTGCTGAACGTCGGACGGCCATCAAAGACGTACGCGAACGCTCGCCGGACCACCTCGAACGTCTCCTCGGAGCCGTAAACCGGCAGGGCCGCGTTCTGGCGAATATTGAATGGGCGAATATCGTCGAACCCCAGGATGTGATCGGCATGACCGTGGGTGAGGAGGATCGCATCGAGGCGATCGAGGCCCACGCGCAGGGCCTGTTGCCGAAAATCGGGCGTAGTGTCGATCACCACGTTCTGTCCATTGCGGGAAAGCAGCAACGAGGGGCGCAACCGGTTGTCGTGTGGGTCCGAGGACGTGCAAACGGGGCAGTGGCAGCCGAGGGAAGGAACCCCCATCGACGTGCCAGAACCCAGAACGGTGACTTTTATTGGAGCCGAGGGCATGGCGCAATCCGATGGAGCCAGCGGCCGTGCGCGAATCGGAGCCTGGGCGCGCGAGACACTACGGACGCGTTTTCGCTTTAGCCTGGACCGACTGCGCCTGCGCCGCAACGGCTTGATTGACTTCGAGGTACGTCATTTTGAGCTTGCCCAACAGATCCAGCAGGAGCGTGTCCTCTTCCGGCGCCAGATTGCCCTGCGTCTTTTCCCGCAATGCGTCGAGCATATCGATCAACTCGCGCGCAGCCTCGGGATCGATCATCGGCTGGCCGGTGCGCGGATCGGCGTAGGCGCCCAGCACCATCGCGGCATTGCTGCCGAGCATGCGTACCAGGTTCTCGAATGCTGGTGAACGCTTCGGCGCGTCGACGGGAGGTTCCGGCGTAACAGCTGCTTTCTCGGTGGCGGCTGGCCGTGTTGACGGATGAACGGCCGCTTCCCGCTGAGCCTCTCGTTCTTCCAGTTCCACGACGTCTTTGCGCAGTTCACCTTCTGCGGTGAACGGGCGGCGATCGATGACTCGAAACGATTCTTCCTGTTTATGATCGGGGTGCTTGTGATCGGGCAAGTGACAATCCTCGATATCTTCTGTTCACCTCAAGTTTAGCATCGCCTCGCAGCTTTGGGTAGCGCTGGACCGAACAGGGCGCGGAAGAGCGCTTGGTGATTGAATACGAGAAACGGCCCGACCAGTTGGCCACCTCTCGCACAGGCAAGAAGGCCACAGGGCTTCGCGGATTGCGCGCTGTGCTACACGTCAAGGCGCGGGTTACGCTATAGGTTTGCTACACTCAATGTTTTCGACGGAAGGGACATGGCCGCGCGCAAAAGGCTCTCGAAAGCAGCAAAGAAATCCCGCCCATCTTCTATCACCAACCGTCATCCCCAGCGCTTGTCGCCTGGGGACTGGCTTGAAAACCTGGTGGCGATTCAAAAGCGATTGCGGGACCCCGGCGGTTGTCCGTGGGACCGCGAACAGACTCATCACACGCTGAGAACGTACCTGATCGAAGAGGCTTATGAGGTACTCGAAGCTCTGGAAAGCGGCGATGACGAGAAATTTGCCGAGGAGCTAGGCGACCTCCTGTTGCAGGTGACCTTTCATTCCCAGATTGCGTCTGAAGACGGCCGCTTTTCGATATCGGATGTAATTCGCGTCGTACACGAAAAGCTGATCAGGCGACATCCACACGTCTTTGGCGAAGCACACGCCAAGGATTCGGCTGAAGTTCTGAGGACTTGGCAAAAGATCAAAGCGCAGGAACGGCAGGCGAAAGGTTCCGGCAGCCAGTCGCATGCAGCCGAGAAGAAGCGTGAATCCGCACTGGACGGTGTGCCCCGCGGCATTCCGGCCACGCTTGAAGGCCTTCAGCTGACGAAGAAAGCAGCTCGCACGGGCTTTGACTGGGACGATATCAATGGAATCTTCGACAAAATGAGTGAAGAAACCAGCGAGATCCAGTACGCATTGAAGTGCGACGATCAACCGAAAATAGAGGAAGAGCTTGGTGATTTGCTTTTCGCCGCGGTCAATCTGGCGCGCTTCCTGCATGTGGACCCGGAGATTGCGTTGAAGAATGCCAATGCCAAATTCGTGCGGCGTTTTCACCAAATGGAACGCCTCGCCGCAGACAGCGGTCGCGCGTTCGAGGACGTGCCGCGTCCCGAGAAAGAAACTCTGTGGGCTGCAGCCAAGCGCTCCGAACCCGCGCGCACGCAGCCCGACTCAGCATCTCCAGCAACCTCTGCGAAACAAACTCTAACAGCGCGCAAGGCTGGCCAGCGCCGATGAGCAACGGCATCGCCGTGCGCAAATGCGTTGCGCTGGAGGAATTTCATGCCTGCGTCGAGCTACAGCGCGAGGTCTGGGGCGAATCGGACCTGGAGATCGAGCCGGTGACCGGATTTGTCGTTGCGGCGCACACCGGAGGACAAGTGCTGGGCGCGTTCGACGGCGACAGGCTCGTCGGCTACACGTTGGCGCTTGTCGGCTTCCAGAAGGGAGTCGTCTACCTGCATTCCCACCACACGGGTGTTCACCAGGATTACCGGGACCGCGGCGTCGGCCGCATGCTGAAATTGTTTCAGCGCCAAGAGGCTTTGAGCCGCGGAATTCGTTTTATCCAATGGACCTTTGACCCGCTGGAATTGCGCAACGCGCATTTCAATTTGAATCGTCTGGGAGCGCTTTGCCGGCACTACAAAACAAATCTCTACGGCATCACCACCAGTCCGCTGCATCGAGGCCTGGCGACGGATCGCCTTGTCGCGGAATGGCAGCTGGACTCACCCCGCGTGACGGCCGCTATCCAGGGTCTTACCGGCGGATTTGCGGACTGTATTGCGAAGGAATTCGCGAGCGCGCCCGCGGAAATCGAACTGCCCGGTGATCTGGAGCGGTGGAAACAGAGCGAGCTGGAACGGGTGAAGTGCGTGCAAGATCGCATCCGGTCGGAATTCACGAATTGGTTCGCGCGGGGTTACGCTGCCGTCGGTATTCGTGAAACGCCAAGCGGGGCCGCCTACCTTTTATGCCCGTGGAACGATTCTTAGAATTGAATATTCAAGGTCTGAATCGGGGGAGACGTCCGCGCATGCTCATTCGCAAGATCACGTTACGAGAAGTAGGGATGAAGCTGATCGCGCCATTCGAGATCAGCAATGGCGTGAGTTACGATCGGCGCATCCTGCTGGTGGAAGCCGACGTCGATGGCGCCATCGGTTGGGCGGAATGCGTGGCCGGGGAAACGCCTCATTACAGCCCCGAAACCGTCGAGACTGCCTGGCACATCTTGCGCGATTATCTCTGGCCGCTCATGAAAGGGAAGGAGTTCGCCAGCGCAGCGGACGTGTCGGAGACGCTCGAATCCGTTCGCGGGCACAACATGGCCAAGGGCGCGCTGGAAGCCGCCGTTTGGGACGCCGAGGCGAAGCACAAAGGCGTGCCGCTGTGGAAACTGCTCGGTGGTGTGCGCGAAGAGATCGCCTGCGGGGTTTCGATCGGGATCAAGAAATCTCTGGACGAGCTGACCGCTGCGGTGAAGAAAGAACTCGACGCCGGCTACCAGCGCATCAAGATCAAGATCAAGCCGGGCAAAGACGTCGAGCAAGTGAAGCGCCTGCGCCAGGGTTTTCCCAAGATCAAACTCATGGTGGACGCAAATTCCGCGTACCGGCTGGAAGATTGGCCGCTGCTTAAGGAGCTGGATGGCTTCTACTTGATGATGATCGAGCAGCCGCTCGGGTGGGAAGACATCTACAGCCACACCGAACTTCAAAAGAAGCTGGTGACACCGATTTGCCTGGACGAAAGCATTCATACCTTCGAGCAGGCGCGCGCCGCGATCGCGCTCGGCGCATGCAAAATCATCAATATTAAACTTGGCCGCGTAGGCGGTTACACCGGCGCGCGCAGAATTCACGATCTCTGCGCGCAGAATAAGATCCCGGTATGGTGCGGAGGGATGCTGGAGTCGGGAATCGGGCGCGCTCACAACATCGCGCTTTCGACCTTGCCGAACTTCACTCTGCCCGGCGATGTTTCCGCCAGCCGCCGCTACTGGGTAGAGGACATTATCGAGCCGGAAGTGGTCGTGTCGCCCCAGGGGACCATTCGCGTGCCGACCGCGCCGGGTATTGGGTTCGAGCCGCGCCTCGATCGCATCGAAAAACTCACCGCACGACGCGAACAACTGGCCTGATCCGGTGGTTGTGCTAACGTGGTCTGCCCGAAGAGCCTTCAAGACCTTAATGCCTGAAGAGGAGATGCCCGTGTCCAAGACACCTTTGCGCGAAGGAGGGTCCGCCGCCCGCATCGCGGTCATTTCTGGTGACGGGATCGGCAAGGAAGTCACGCCTGAAGCGGTGAAGGTGTTGCGCGCAATCACGTCCGCCACTCGTCGAAGCATCGAGTTCGTGGAACTAGATTGGGGCGCGGACAAGTATCTTCGCGAAGGCGTTTCCTTGCCGCCCGGCGCCGTAGAGATGTTGCGGGACGAGTTCGACGCTATTCTGTTCGGGGCTCTGGGCGATCCTCGGGTTCCCACCAACCAGCACGCCGCCGACATCCTTTTGGGCCTTCGCTTCAAGTTGGACCTCTACGTGAACTCGCGTCCGGTCGAGCTGCTGCACGACCGCCTTACCCCTCTGCGCGATCGAACCGAGCGCGATGTCCGCATGGTCGTGTTCCGCGAGAATACCGAAGGGCTGTATGTCGGCGTGGGCGGGTTCTTTAAGAAGGGCACACCCGACGAAATTGCGGTCCAGGAAGACGTCAACTCCCGTAAAGGGGTTGAGCGCATCATTAGGTATGCCTTCGCGTACTCCCGGCAACGCAAACTCAAGCGGGTGTGCATGAGCGACAAGTCCAACGCCATGACCTACGGTCACGACCTGTGGCAACGGGTCTTCAAGGAAGTCCGGTCCGAATATGCGGAGATCGATGCCCGCCACCTTTATATCGATACCCTCGCGATGGAGATCGTTCGCGACCCCTCGCAGTTTGACGTGATCGTGACCTGCAACCTTTTCGGAGACATTATCAGTGACCTTGGTGCGCAGTTGGCTGGGGGATTGGGCTTGGCGCCGTCCGGTAATATTCATCCCGGCAGGACTTCGCTCTTTGAACCAGTGCATGGTTCGGCGCCGAATATTGCCGGTAAGGGAATTGCGAACCCGCTGGGTGCAGTGCTGGCGGCGGCCATGATGCTGGAGTTTCTGGGATGGGAGCGCGAGGCTTCGGTCATGCGGGCGGCGGTCAAGTCGGCGTTATTCAAGAACTACTTGACATCTGATCTCGGCGGAAATCGAACGACGGTCGAAGTCGGGGACTGGTTGGCTGAGTTCGTCACTGAGCATTCCGCATAGATCAAGTGTTACTTGATATCAAATCGCAGAGGCTGAAGCATTCGTTCTGATTCGTCAGCGTTGGCGCGCCAGGCTTGTGATCCCCATGCCGAGCAGGAATCCTCCCACGTGAGCCCACCAGGCGACTCCCCCCGAAGCGGCCATGCCGAGGGAAGAGACTCCGGAGGCGAACTGCAGGAAGAACCACAGCACCAGGATGACGACGGCGGGGATCGGAATCAGAAAGATGACAACCAGGGTCAGAATCCTTGATCGAGGATAAAGGATGAGATAGGCGCCCATCACGCCGGAAATCGCGCCACTGGCGCCAAGAGACGGCAATGTCGAGTTCCAGTTGAACAGAATGTGGAGCAGGCCCGCGCCAATCCCGCAGACCAGGTAGAACACCAGATAGGTGAAGTGGCCGTAGAAGTCTTCCACGTTGTCGCCAAAGATCCACAAGAACAACATGTTGCCAACGATGTGCGCGATCCCTGCGTGCAGGAACATGCTCGTGAGGAGCGGGAGAACTGCGGTCTCCAGGGGAGCGTGGCCGGCAAGTGCCGCAGGGAAGCGGGCCGGAACCGTCGAGTTGGCGAGAAGGAACGCTTTGAAGGCGTGAGGTGGCAGCGTGAGTTGGTACACAAAAACAGCGAAGTTAGCCAGGATCAGGGCGATGTTAACCACGGGAACGGTCCGGCGCGGGTTAAGGTCTTTGAGCGGGATGAACATGCGTCGGCGTCAGGGCGCAGAGTAGCGAAATCGCCGAGAATTGAAAACAGATATTGCATCGGAGCGTCCGATAATTGTGAACTGCAACGGGCTGAGGTTAACAGAATATCTTCGTTTCATAAGGGTCGCGAAAATTGGCCTTGCAGAAGGGTCTGCGGGGTTCTCGACCGTAAATGAAACAAACACTTGAGGTGTTCCTGATCGCATTCGCATGCGGAAGACAATCGTTGCCGCATGACAGCGACAGTTCACGAACAAAATCGGCAGTCGCGAGCCGGCCAGTCCAGACTACTGCATAAACTGCGGAACGAGTATTTTCGGGGCCAGTTTCTTTTTTCGACGGAAAGAATTGCGCGACGCCTGCTCGTATGATAAGTAAAATAGTTCTGCGTGTGCGTGCGGTTCGGACAAATCTGTAGGCGTTCGACGCAGCGTCGGCGCGCCGACAACGAATGCCCGCCCGGGAAACGGAAGCCATCATTCTCAAGACGTACCCTCTGGGCGAGGCGGACCGCCTCGTGAGCTTTCTTGGGCGAAGTTCCGGTCGCATTCGCGGTGTTGCCGGCGGAGCTCGCAGAATCAAGAATCGTTATGGCTCTACGCTCGAGGTTCTCTCCCACGTGCAGATTTGGTACGTCGAGAAGGAGACTCGCGATCTCGTGCGGATTCAACAGTGCGAACTGATTGAGTCTTTCAATAAGGCGCAGAGCAACTACGAGTTGAGCACCGGGCTGGCGGTGGTGAGTGAGATCGCGGAGCAAGTGCTCCCCGAGCATGAAGTCGCGGACCCGATGTTCCGGCTCATTCTGCTGACGGCCCGCGAAATCGAACGAACCGGCGATTGGGTGTTGCCGCTCAGTTACTTTGCGTTCTGGACCGTTCGCCTCGGGGGATGGCTTCCCAGATTTGATCGGTGCTCGCAATCAGGCGACGCCTTCGGTCAACAGCCGGCGTTTTATGCCCCTTGGGAGCCAGGGCTGGTTTGCGAGAAATGTCGGCGGCAGGGAATGAGACCGTTGCATCTGCCCGGCCGGCAGCTTGCGGAGGTTTTTTCCGCCCAGCGGATTGAGCAGATTGAAAGCACGGAGCCTGTCCGGACCGCGGCCGACGAATTACGTGAGGCTATGCTAGATTGGATCGAGCATCACACCGAGCGAAAATTGCGAACGCGGAAGCTGTTGGAGACGACTTGAAAATTAAAGTAAAGCCTGAGAAACAACTGGTTGGGCTAACGTTTCAGGATCTCATTCTTAAGCTGTCACACTTCTGGGTTCGACAGGGATGCGTACTCCAGCAACCCTACGATGTTGAAGTGGGCGCTGGGACGATGCACCCAGAAACTTTTCTGCGCGTCCTCGGGCCGTCGCCTTATCGCGTCGCCTACGCGCAGCCCAGTCGTCGACCCGCCGACGGCCGATATGGGGAAAATCCCAAGCGGCTTTATAAACATCTACAATTTCAAGTAATACTTAAGCCATCGCCGTTGGACGTCCAGGACCTTTACCTGAAAAGCCTAGCTGCCATCGGGATCGAGCTGAAGGAACACGATATTCGATTCGAGGAGGACAACTGGGAATCGCCGACCCTCGGGGCTTGGGGCATCGGCTGGCAGGTATTACTTGATGGGCTGGAGATCACCCAGTTCACCTACTTCCAGCAAAGCGGCGGCATTGACCTCGATCCGATCTCCGTGGAGCTCACTTATGGCTTGGAGCGGATCTGCGCCTTCCTCCAAAATGTCGAGAGCGTTTACGATCTTCGCTGGTCCGCCGACAAAACCTACGGCGAGATCCGCCTCGCGGAAGAACAGCAATTCTCGGAGTACAGTTTTGACCGCAGCGATGCTAGCGCTATTCGCGCGGAGTTCGAGTTGCACGAAAAACAAGCTAAAGAGCTACTTGAGGGCTTTGCATCGTTGAAAGGGAAAGATGACACGCGATTTCCTGTGCTTCCTGCCTACGATCATTGCCTGAAGTGCTCGCACCTATTCAACCTGATGGATGCTCGTGGCGTGATTTCGACCACCGAGCGTGCGGCGCTGATGGGTCGCGTCCGAACGATTGCATGCCGCACGGCCGCCGCCTACCTGCAACAGATCGGCGGACCCACGCTCCGCCGCGAGGTGATGGCATGAGCGAGCGTGAGCGAAAGCCCCCGAGTGCTGGGCCGCAAGAGAAACTGGAACTCTTGTTTGAAGTCGGCTGCGAAGAGATTCCTGCCGGTATGTTGCCGCGCGCCGAAGAGGAACTAAAAGTAAATCTTGAGAAATTGCTAACGACGGAGAACCTGATCGAAGGGATCACGGTTGGAGCCTTCAGCGGTCCGCGACGTCTCACCGTCCACGCGAAAGGGTTTCCAGTCAAGCAATCCGACGCAGTGAACGAGATTACTGGCCCGCCGAAATCCGTAGGCTACGATCAAGTCGGCGAGCCAACACGCGCCGCGGTCAGCTTCGCGGAGAAGCAGGGAATTCGCCTAGTCGACATCTTAATCGTCCAAACGCCGAAAGGCGAGTATCTGGCTGCCAAGCAAATCAAACGGGGACGCACCTCGGA
>JBEKWY010000100.1:0-18158 GCA_049512575.1 Candidatus Acidiferrum sp. | reverse complement strand
GAAAGCGGCCATTGCCTGGACGCGCGATTCGGGACACCTGACGGGCGTGCGTTTTGTTGATTTGGATGACGCGTCGCAGCAGCAGTTGAGTGAATGGATATCCGCGGGGACAAACCTGAGGTTGGCTCCCGTTAACGAGGAAATTGAGCCGGTCGTAGTGACGCGCTCGACCTATGCCCAGGTGGACCCGATTTCGGACGAAACGCGAGACAAAGGTGCAGCGCACTTGAGAGCGCTGTTCTCCACGTCGATATTGAGCGGCGAAACTGAGCCTGAGGTGGCGGACTCGGACCCAGCAGCGCCTGAGGGGCGGGAGCGCACCGGGAAGTCCCGGCATACGATTGAGTTGTTTCTGGCAGTGGTGGTTTTGTCGTGGGCTTTGGTTTTTCTGGGCTACCAGATGGGAAGCACTGGGGCGAGTCGCCAGACACGGGAGGTCACGGGGGCCCCGAAGGTGACGGAAGCATCCTCCAAGCCGGAGATGGCGTCTGTGGCCGCGGAGCCGGCGCCAACGCTGACGCCTACCCCGAGTCCGACACGAACGACAGCCCCGGCACGAATCGCAACCCCGAAAACTGTGTCAGCGCCAGCATCTTCGATGGATTCAGGCCTGGTTCTGCAAGTGGGAGCAATGAAGTTAGAAGACAATGCGTCGGCCCTGGCCCAGGATTTGCGAAAAAAGAAGTTTCCGGCGATGGTGTTCCGCCACGGCAATGACAAACTCTATCGAGTGGCCGTGGGTCCCTACAGCGACGCGGATTCGACTGCCAAGGTGAAAGAGCAACTCGAAAAACAGGGCTTCAAGCCGCTGCTGCAGCGGTGGGCTGGGGAATAACTCTGGGTGCCGCGCTGTTCTGTGCGTGGCGCGGTGGATACAGGAATATCACCTGCGGCAGTAACAGTGTCTCCGTAGACGTTTTCTGCGCATCTATCCTATATATAATTGAAGAGTCGAAATGAATCCTGCGTCCCGGCCGCGGGCTTGTCAGGTGCTCTCGATAAGATTTCGTTTCCCGTGAAGGGGGAACTTTGACCGTCGCAACTACCGTGATTGGGCAATCGGTCCGAGCAACGCGCCGAGTGGTGATCGAACGCGTGGAGCCGGAAGTGGATGGCGGCAGGTTCGCGATCAAGCGGACCGTCGGCGACGAAGTGCGGGTGCGCGCGGACATTTATGCGGATGGGCACGATTTGCTGGGAGCGGTGCTGTTGTGCCGTCGTGCGGGCGAGAGTGCGTGGACGGAAGTTCCGATGCGGCTGGTCAACAACGACCGGTGGGAAGGGAAGTTTCGCGTCGAGGCGCTGGGGCGTTACGTTTACACGATTGTGGCTTGGGTGGACGCCTTTCGAACCTGGAGTGCGGATTTGCAGAAGAGAGTCGACGCGGGCCAGGACATCTCAGTGGACGTCTTGATCGGGGCGGAAATGGCGCGGGCGGCGGCAGATCGATCGCGCGGGCCCGAGGCTAAGAAATTAGCGGAAGCTGTGGCGAAGCTGAAGGATGGTGCGAAGAAAGATCGCGGCGCGGTGCTGGAGATTGCTCTGGATCCGGAGTTGGCTTTGCTGGTCAATCGCAACCGTGATCAAACGGCGGATGCCCGGTATGAGAAGGAGTTGGCGGTTGTGGTCGACCCGGAAAAGGCGCGATTTAGCGCCTGGTATGAGATGTTTCCGCGATCGTGCACTACCGATCCGAAGCGGCATGGCACTTTTCGCGATTGCATCGACCGGCTGCCATACATTGCGGCCATGGGATTCGACGTTTTGTATTTACCGCCGATCCATCCGATCGGCCGAGTGGAGCGGAAAGGGAAGAATAATTCGACGACTCCTTTACCGGAGGATACCGGAAGTCCGTGGGCCATCGGCGCCAAAGAGGGTGGGCACAAAGCAATTCACCCGCAACTTGGGAGTTTGCAGGATTTGAAGACGCTGGTGGGGAAGGCAGAGGACTTCGGCATAGACGTCGCGCTGGATATTGCGTTTCAGTGCTCGCCCGATCATCCTTATGTAAAGGAGCATCGGGAATGGTTTCGCGAGCGGCCGGATGGAACCGTGCAATATGCGGAAAATCCGCCGAAGAAGTACCAGGATATTTACCCGTTCAATTTCGAAAGTGATAGGGCACCGGAGCTGTGGCAAGAGCTGAGAAGTATCGTGGCGTATTGGATCGAGCAGGGAATTCACATTTTTCGTGTGGACAATCCACATACGAAACCCTTTGATTTTTGGGAATGGCTGATAGGCGAGGTCAAGCGCGAGCACCCGGAGGTGATATTTCTTTCGGAAGCGTTCACGCGGCCGAAGGTGATGTATCAGCTGGCTAAACTGGGCTTCACGCAGTCTTATACCTATTTTGCCTGGAAAAATTCCAGTTGGGAGATCGCAGAATACTTCACGGAGCTTGAAGAAGGCGGAATCCTGGAATATTTTCGCCCGAACCTATGGCCGAATACCCCGGATATCCTAAATGAGTATTTGCAGAAGGGTGGCCGGGCGGGTTTCATGGTGCGGCTGATTTTGGCCGGGACGCTGGCGGCGAGCTACGGAATCTACGGGCCGGCGTTCGAGCTGTGCGAGGGACGACCTGTGCGCCAAGGGAGTGAAGAGTATCTGGATTCGGAGAAGTATCAGATTCGCGTTTGGGACATCAATAACCCGAACAGCCTGCGAGACCTGATCACCCACGTCAATCGCATCCGGCTCGCCAGTCCTGCCTTGCAGCTCAATACCGGGCTTACCTTTCATCCTGTCGACAACCAGCAACTGATTGCTTACAGCAAAGTGTGCGAAGATCCGAAGGACATGATTTTGGCCGTGGTGAACCTGGATTCACACAACCGCCAGGCTGGGTGGGTTAACCTCGATCTCGATGTGCTTCATCTCGGTTCGGAAGAGTCGTTTCAGGTTCATGATTTGTTGACGGATGCACGCTACGTTTGGCATGGGTCGCGAAATTTTGTAGATCTGAATCCGGCGGTGCTGCCGGCGCACATTTTTCGTGTACATTCGATCGGATAGACGCGCGATTCATGCGGAAGCTCTCGTCCACCGGTGGCGGGAGAAGTTGAACAGGAGAGGCAAACGTTGGCGCTGCAGGATGACAACCTCTGGTACAAAGATGCCGTCATATACCAGCTTCACGTGCGGACCTTTTGCGACAGTGATGGCAACGGCATCGGGGATTTTCGGGGGCTGACGAACAAGCTCGATTATCTTCAAGAGTTGGGCATCAACGCCATCTGGCTATTGCCGTTTTATCCTTCCCCTCTGCGCGACGACGGTTACGACATCTCCGACTACACTTCGGTCAATCCCACCTACGGCACCATTGACGATTTCAAGACATTTCTGGCAGCGGCGCACAGTCGCCGGATCCGCGTCATCACGGAATTAGTTTTGAATCACACTTCGGATCAGCACCCGTGGTTTCAAGAGGCCCGCAGTTCGCGCGAAAATCCAAAGCGAGACTGGTACGTGTGGAGCGACACGGACAACAAGTATCACGGCGTGCGCATCATTTTCCTTGACACCGAAATGTCCAACTGGGCTTGGGATCCGATCTCAAAATCCTATTACTGGCATCGTTTTTTCAATCACCAGCCCGACCTGAACTTCGACAACCCCGCCGTGCGCGAAGCCATGTGGGAGGTCATGAAGTTTTGGTGCGACATCGGTGTGGATGGCTTCCGGCTCGATGCGGTTCCCTATCTCGTTGAGCGTGAAGGCACCTCTTGCGAGAACTTGCCCGAAACGCACGGCGTGATCCGCGAGCTTCGCAAACGTTTGGACTCGGCGTATCCGGGAAAAATGCTGCTTGCGGAAGCCAATCAATGGCCCGCCGACGTGCGCGATTACTTTGGAAACGCCGACGAATTCCACATGGCCTTTCATTTTCCCCTGATGCCCAGGATGTTCATGGCCGTCAAGCTGGAGGACCGCAAGCCAATCATCGAGATTCTGGAGCAGACGCCGCAGATTCCCGACAATTGCCAGTGGTGCATCTTCTTGCGGAACCACGACGAGTTGACCCTGGAAATGGTGACCGACATCGAGCGCGACTATATGTATGACGCGTTCGCCAACGACAAGGCCATGCGCATCAACCTGGGGATTCGCCGCAGGCTGGCCCCCATGATGGAGAACGACCGAAGGCGCATCGAGCTCCTGAATGGCCTGCTGCTTTCGATGCCCGGAACGCCTATCATCTACTATGGCGATGAAATCGGGATGGGAGACAACATCTACCTCGGCGACCGCAATGGCGTCCGAACGCCGATGCAATGGAATGGGGGCTGGAACGCTGGATTTTCCTCCGCCGATCCGGAACGCCTGTACTCTCCGCTGATTTCGAATCCCGTTTACGGATATCAATCCATCAACGTGGATTCGCAACGCCGGTCGGAACATTCGCTGCTGTCGTGGACGAAGTCCGTAATTCAGACGCGGAACTCGTTCCGGGTATTCAGCCGGGGATCGATTGAGTTTCTGAGTCCATCGAATCATCGAGTCCTGGCCTATGTCCGGCAGTTAGGTGAAGAAAAAGTGTTGGTCGTGAATAATCTGTCAAGCTCGGCACAGGCGGTCGAACTTAACCTCCAGAGCTACAAAGGCCATATTCCGATCGAGATGTTTGGTCGAAACCTGTTCCCCAGGATTGGCGAATTGCCGTATCTATTGACGCTGGCGCCCTATCAGTTTTTCTGGTTTCGGCTTCGCCGGATTTGAACTTTTTTCTCCATTGAGCAAAAAATTTCTGGGCCTTCCTTCTCGGCAGGCTAGAACACATCAGGAGCGGACGTTTACTTGGCGGAAGACATCCTTCTCGGAGACGATTTTCTTCGCCAGTTGATGAGCGTGGGCGAAGTGGATCTGCTGGTGGCCATTCCCACATACAACAATGTGGGAACGGTCGCGCAAGCCATTCAGGCCATCGAAGACAGCTATCAGCAGAATTTCGTCCGCGATCGAGTCGTAATCCTAAACGTGGACGGCGGCTCGACCGACCACACCACCGAAACCATTCTGAATATGAACGGCCGAAAAGCCGGCGTTCATCGCGGAATCACTTCGTTGCGCACGGTGCATCGGGTGACCACCCAATACGGCCGAACCCCTTCACAGGGCATGGCGCTGCGAACCGTTCTAGCTGCGGCTGATTTGTTGCGCGCAAGGTCCTGCGCGATTGTTTCTCCCTCCGCGACTCTGGATTCGTCGTGGATTGCCAATTTATTGCGGCCGGCCTACCGGCAGGATTTTGCCTTCGTGGCACCGCTATACTCCCGTACCAAATTTCAAGGCTTGTTGGCCCGCAACCTTCTCTATCCCATGAGCCGCGCGGTGTTTGGATTGCGTATTCGCGAAATGTATTCCGACGAATGGGGATTTTCCGGGCGCCTGGCGACGCAATGTCTGGACCAGAATCTTTGGGGCGATGAGGCCGTTCGCGCAAGACCCGAAGCCTGGATGGCGGTTACCGCGGTCTGTTCGGGAATGAAATGCTGCCAATCCTTCCTGGGACCGAAAGCCCCTCCGCCAACGGGATCAGGACCGGATATCGTGGAGACCATCCGGCAAACGGTCGGAAATTTGTTTTGGTGTTTCGAGACTTTCCAAGAACATTGGTTGGATCGCAGCGGCACCGAGGCTGTGCCGACTTTTGGATCGGATCATGAACTGACGGCGGAGGATGCGCCCCCAAGCCAGGAGAAAAGCTTTGAACTCTTTCGAACCGGTGTGAAGCAATTGGACGATATCTTGTCGTCCATTTTGAGGCCGGACACGCTTTCGCAAATCCGAAAGATCGCAGGAGTCGAAGCAGGCAAATTCCGTTTCGACTCGGAGCTGTGGGTCCGAACGCTGTATGAATTTGCGGCTTCGTACCGTCGCACGGTGATCGCTCGCGATCACATTCTGCAAGCTCTCGTCCCTCTTTATCGCGGGCAACTCTATTCCTTCTTGCAGGAGCACCGCGCATCCTCCCTAGAGGAAATGGAAGCTGATTCGGAGGCCCTGTGCCTGGAATTCGAACGCCAAAAGCCATATTTAATCGAACGATGGAAGGCGAAAAACTGAGGTGAAACGATGAAAGATACGATCGTTCAGGGATTGCAACAAGCCTACCTAAACCTCTTTCACATGATCGCGGAGTTCTTGCCACGCCTGGTCGTGATGCTGGTGATAATTCTTTCCGGCTTGCTGGTGGCGTATGCCTTGAGATACGTGGTGCGCGCCGTCTTGCGGCTCACCAAACTCGACCGCTTGTCCGAGGAGGCCGGTGCGTCCCGAGTGTTACGCATGGCGGCGCTTCCTTCCATGACCGAAGTTCTGAGCCGGTCCGTTTTCTGGATCACTTTATTGGGATTCATTCTCGTCGGGATCAGCATTCTGAATATTGCGGGACTTCAAGAGCAAATTGCACGGCTTTTGCGGTTGTTGCCGGAAATTGTGGTCGCCATGCTCATTTTGTTCCTAGGTTTGGTGATCGCGAACTTTTTATCGCGTGCGGCGCTGCTAGCAGCTGTAAACGCAGGTTATGCCTCGCCGAAAATGGCCAGCTGGTCGATACGTTTTGGGATTTGGATTCTGGCCATCGCCATGGCGCTGGACGAGCTCGGCGTCGCCAGGCAGACGGTCATCGCGGCATTCTCTATCGTATTTGGCGCATTCATGTTGGGATTGGCGATTGCTTTTGGTTTGGGTGGGCAAGGGTTGGCTCGCTCGTTCCTCGAGCGATCGTTGGGCGAAAAGAAGGACGACAAGACCGACGAGCTGCAGCCCCTGTGAAACGAATTTTAAGGGTGTCCGGCGACCCGGCCCGCTGGAATGCCCGGAAAGAGTAACTCATGGCTGATGTTGGCGTTGGCAAGGAAATCGTTCCCGAACTGCGAAGGTCGCTCGCTCTGCAACTCCCCGGCTTTCTGATCAAGCAAAGATGGTTTGGCGGGAAAGCCAGAAATATCAGCTCCGCCGAAATCAGCGACGTTGTTCCGATTCGCCTGCAGACTTCGGAAGCACTGCTGCTTATCGTCACGGTGAAATATGCGGACAACACCGAGGAATCTTACGCCATGCCGGTTCTACGCGCGGCAAATGCGCCGTCGTCACCGGACACTGATTCCAATTCTTTGAAACTTCAGACGACGCAGGGCGGCGAGCCGGTGATTCTGACCGACGCCCTGAAAAACGAGGAATTTCTCAGCGCGCTTCTTGAATTGATTCAGCAGAAGTCCACCGTTCACGGCGAGAAAGGTGAACTGCGCGCCCTTCAGACCGCAGCTTATTCGCGCCTCTATCCATCATCAGCGGGCCGACTGCAGCCTAAACCTGTGCGCGCAGAGCAGAGCAACACCTCCGCAATCTACGGCAACGATCTGATTCTGAAATTCTTCCGCCGGACTCAAGAAGGCGTCAACCCGGACCTCGAGATCGGCAAGTTTCTCACTGAGAAAACGTCTTTCTCGAGCGTGCCACCGCTCGCCGGGTGGCTTGAATACCACACGCGAGACGGAAAGCAAATGGCACAGGGCATTCTTCAGCAATTTGTGCCCAACGAAGGAGATGCGTGGAGTTATACGTTGCGTTCCCTTGCAGAATTTTATAAGGAGGCAGCACAGCAATCAGCCGGCACGGCGGTTCGAACTGGCTCCGGCTACCAGCAACTGGCAGCGATTGTGCCTGAATTTGCCCGCGCTTCGGTCAACCCGTACTTGTCTGCTGCGGAACTGCTTGGACAAAGGACGGCCGAAATGCATCTCGCCTTGGCTTCCGAGTCGCGCGACCCTGCATTCGTTCCAGAGCCTTTCACCATGGAATTCCAGCGAGGTCTGGAGCAATCCATCATCGGCCTGATGGCGCGCGTGTTTGCGCTTCTGCGAGATAAGGCCTCGGCGCTTCCCGAAGACTGGCGCGAAAAAGCCGCAAACTTGGCGTCACGTGAGCAAGAAATCGCCAGCCGATTCCGCACGGCTCTAAGCGCACCGATCCACGCAATGCGCACCAGGATTCACGGAGACTATCACCTGGGTCAAGTGCTCCGTACGGGCTCCGATTTCGTCATTATCGATTTCGAAGGCGAGCCGGCACGCCCGATCGCGGAGCGCCGCATCAAGCGGTCGCCGCTGCAAGACGTTGCCGGCATGCTTCGCTCGTTCCACTATGCGGCGTTTGCACCGCTGTTGGGCGAGGACAAGATGCCAGCCGAAGACGTTCAGAAAATCAGCATTTGGGCGGAATCTTGGAATAGATGGGTTGCCGACAGGTATCTCGTAAAATATTTTGCAACCGCCGGTGCAGCCTCTTACCTGCCTCAGAGCCAGAAAGATACCCAGACTTTGCTCCAACTTCATTTGCTCGAGAAGGCTATTTACGAGCTCGGCTACGAACTCAACAATCGCCCGACCTGGGTGGGAATTCCATTACAAGGGATTTCGAAGCTTTTGTCGGAGTAATTCCGTAGTGTGCGTGAATCGAGTGAATGGCTGTTAGCTGCCGCTCTCGGCTCGCGCTGAAACCGCGCTTCCGCTTAAAAAAGCAACTGGAAAATCTGCGAGTAGCTTGTCCACGCGAATGATTCTCCGTCCACCGGCTCTCCCTGCTTCGATCGATTCGCCGGTAAAGACGCTGTGCCACGAGGTTGGCGCTGCCGCTTGCATTCGAACCTCGGTGTTTCCCCAAAACCGGCTTGTTTCCGGGGGTTCCGCGGGATAGCGCCCGCGCGCGAGCCAACGCGGCACGACGATCAGAACCCAGTCCTTCTTGTAGCGACGCGCGAACGCTGCCACGTGCTCTCGGCGCTTACCGCGACTTTCTACCGTTAGAAACCGCCCCTCCGCAAAATGCGCCGTATGCCGCGCGCGAAACCGCAGCGCTTTCCAGATCAGGTACAACTTGATCCGTCCATCCCTCCAATTTCGCACCAGATCGTCGAGCCGTGTCGATGCCGCTTCGTCCGTCTCTCGCAAAATCGAGAGCATGGCGTTGCGCGTGATGAAATCGACTGGCTGCCGATTGTCGGGGTCCACCATACGAAGATCCCACAATTCGGAACCTTGATAGAAATCAGGAATTCCAGGCGACGCAATTTTTAGCAGCGCCTGGCTGAGGCCGTTGATCATGCCGTAGAACGCGATTCGCTCTTGGAAGCCGCTAAATGCCCGCAGGAATCCATTCTTGCCGCCGGGCTTCAGGATCGACGCGACAAACCGTTGCAATGCTTGCTCATGACGCAGGTTCGGGCGGGTCCATCGAGTGTGGACCATCGCTTCGCGAGTAGCCTTGACGGCGTAGGCCTGCAGCCGCTCCGTCAAGGAGGTCGAATCCGTTGCAGCAAGCGGCCAGGCGCCGAGCAGCGTCTGATACAAGAAAATTTCCTCATTGCGATCGGGCACCGATTGTCCATCGATCAGTTTTCGGTGACTGGCATTCAATTCGGACCAGCGATCCAGATGAACACGCCATTCTCCAGGCATTTCCGAAAGAACGCTGATGCGTGCCCGAACGTCCTCGGCGCGCTTGGTATCGTGCGTCGTCGTGGCGTTCAACGCGTGCGGCCAGTCGCGCAGCCGCTCGGTGACGAATTTAGGAAAATCCGCCGAGGGCGCCGTCGATGGCCGCGGATCTCCGCCAACCTCATTCAGGGAAATCAGGGGATTGTAGACGTACAGGAAAGTGTCTTCGAACGCTTTGGCCATGATCGGGCCCGTGAATTGCTGCCACCGCATGACGAACGCAAGCCGGGTTTCGCGTTGTCCAGGCAGCAGGTGCGGCTGGTTTCGAAGCAGCAATACGTCGCGCAGGAACTCGAAGCTTCGGGAATTCAGCTGTGGCATTCTCTCCTGCGCATCGCTCAAGGCTCGCTTGATACGCTGCTCATCTTGGTGCGCCACCTCAAGATTCCGAATATAAGTACGATAAATGGACAGGTGCGCCGTCGTTTCGATGAGCGCTTGGTTCAATTCGATTCGAGGTATCTCTCGCGCGTACCGGTCGTCCCGTGCCAGCACCTGCATCTGATGCCCCAGTGCGCGCATTTCGACGCCGAGGAGCGTGGACATAACCAGCTTTTTCTTTTGATATAAGACATCGTCATACACGACGTCTCGGCCGAGAAACCTTGAATAGATCTGTTCGATTTGCCTGGTGCCCCGCGGATCGACAAAGAAGCAATTGAGTGCGTTGGCGAATTCATACCCAGTCGTGCCAGCGACCGGCCAGCTGTTTGGCAACGGTTCATCGCGCGCGAGGATTTTCTCGACGAAAACCGGAACCGGCGACGGCTCCATCGCGCGCGCATCCGAGGTGACGCGCTCGTTCAACTGCCGCAAATAGCCGAGCGGATCGCGGAGACCATCGATGTGATCGATTCGCAAGCCGGCGACTGCTTTTTGTTCCACCATGCGGAGCACCAGCGCGTGCGTGGCGTCAAAAACCAGCGGATCTTGCATTCGCATGCCGACAAGATCGTTGATCGTGAAGAACCTTCGATAGTTGATTTCTTCATTGATGTTTTGCCAATATGCTAGGACGTAGTGCTGCTGTGCGAGGAGGCTCTCAAGCGACGTAAACGTCGAAGGCTCCTTAGGATTGCCATCGATTCCACGAAGATTCTGCTGCACGAAATCGCTGACCTTCGCGTCATTGGAAAGCAATTGCCGCAATCGTTGTCGGATAGACTCAAATTGCAGGCGTTTCTCACCGGCGGCATCCCGACTTGATAACGCAGCTTCACCGAGTGTGGCCGCCGCGGCAACAATTCCCGAATATTCCTGGTAAGCGGGCGAATCCTCTCCCAGGGTTGTTCTGAGTTCGTTGAGCCGGCGCTTCAGAACTAAATGGTAGGTCGAGGGAGCGAGCGGGAATAGCGCTTCGAAATACTGTACGAAGAACTTCCCTTCCACTAATGCGAGGTTTAGTTCCTGATGTTCCAGCGCTTCGCCAAATGGACGTCCGAGAACCGGAAGAAGTACCTTGCCCTCCAGCATCCGTGAAGGGGGATGCCAATCAATGTCAAAGTAAGACGCGTACGCCGAATCCGGACCGTTCTCCAGCACATCCATCCACCAGGAGTTCTCGCTGCTGGCCGACATATGATTCGGCACGATATCCAGAATCAGTCCCAAGCCTCGTTCCCTGAGCTTCTCCTGGAACGCCGCGAAGTCCGCCTCCGTCCCCAGTTCAGGATTGACCCGCGTCGGGTCCGTCACGTCGTAGCCATGGGTGCTGCCGCGCCTGCTGCTGAAAATAGGCGAGGCATACACGTGGGTGATGCCAAGATCCGCCAGGTAATCAACGATTTTCAGCGCATCCTGAAATGTGAAGTCCTTATTGAACTGCAATCGGTAGGTTGCGGAAATGAGAGCTGCAGGCGGCGTGGGCATCAATCATTCCATTAACGGGCTTGAACGTTCCAGCAGGACGAAGGACCGTGCTTGCATATCGACTTGAACAGGGCCGCTTACCGACAGCTTCGGACGAAGCGCCCCTTGACCTAGCCACTCGGGATCGGCCGAATCAATTCTGGCTTCCCACATGCCATCCGGGAGCTGGACTGTGAGCGTAGCCGTCGTGTCACCAAAATGGAATAGCCCTGCGAGAAGATTCCGACCTGCCGCGCGCAAAGTCAACAAAGCCCTCGTCGAAGCGTATTCCGTTACTGCAATCTGTTGCGCCTCAGCTAACCGTCGTTCGCGTCGGAAGCGCAGCAACATCTTATAGAAGCGTCGCAACGTGCGATGAGGGTCCTGGCTGGCGAGAGAATGATTCAGTCTTGACTGAGCGGAAGTAGATTCCGCTTGCGGGTCGGGGATTTCACCCTGCCATTGGAAGGGTGCAAACTCCGCCTGCCGCCCACCCCGAACCGCATCGGCGAGTTGCGGATCACCGTGACTCGTAAAATAAAGAAACGGTGAAGTCTCGCCGTATTCTTCGCCCATAAATAGGAGCGGCACAAAAGAAGAAAGTATCGTGACGCCCGCGGCAAGTTTCAGACTTTCGAAGCTGACCAGGCTACTGAGCCGCTCACCCATGGCTCGATTGCCTACTTGATCGTGGTTCTGGCTGCACACGACAAACTGCTCAGTCCCACACTGCGGCGCCGCATTGCCATGTCTGCGCTGGCGATGGCGCGAGTATTGGCCCGCGTAGTACCACCCATTCTTCAGCGTCGTCGCCAAATGACGGATGTCACCGAAATCGGCGTAATAGCCCGAGCTTTCCCGCGTCAGCAACGTGTGCACCGAGTGATGAAAATCGTCGCTCCATTGCGCATCCATGGCGATTCCGCCGCGTTCGATGGGTGAGGTGATTCGCGCGTCATTCTGATCGCTTTCCGCGATGAGGTGGATCTCTCGTGGAGTTCCTGCGGACAGCGCCCTCACTGCCGTAGAAAGTTCCGCCAAAAAGGGAAAGGCGCTCGCATCGCAAATGCTGTGAATTGCGTCGAGCCGCAAAGCATCGATATGGAAATGCTCGAGCCAGTACAGAGCGCTTTGGATGAAGAAAAATCGCACCTCATCACTGTGGGCGCCGTCAAAATTCAGCGCCGCTCCCCACGGCGTTCGATAGTGATCGGTGAAATATGGGCCATATTCCGATAAATAATTGCCCTCGGGGCCAAGATGGTTGTAGACGACGTCCAGCCCCACAGCTAGGCTCCTCGCGTGCGCTGCGTCAACAAATTTCTGCAGATCGTGGGGAGACCCGTAGCTATTCTGCGTCGCGAAAGGAAAAGTGCCGTCGTATCCCCAATTGCGCGCTCCAGGAAACTGCGCAATTGGCATCAATTCGATCGTCGTCACACCGAGATCGGCCAGTCGGTCGAGATGCGGAATAATCGCATCAAAGGTGCCTTCCCTCGTGAATGTGCCGACGTGGAGCTCATAGAAGACGCTGTCTTGGAGCGCAGGAGCTCTCCAGCCGGCATCTGTCCATGAAAACGCAGATGGGTCGACCAGTTCCGACGGGCCGTGAACGCCCTCCGGCTGAAAACGCGATGCCGGATCCGGACGCTCGGCAGCGCCATCCAGTCGATAGAAGTATTTCGATCCGGCCGTCGCTTGCTCTACGACGGCGTGATGATACCCAAGCTCATCTCGCTCCATCGGCAAATAGCTGGACCCCGCCGATTGTAAATGTAGCTCGACTTTTTCGCGCTTCGGCGCCCACACCACGAACCGCCAGCTTCCGTTGCGATCGCGAGTCGCCCCCAGAGCGGGCGGGCGAGTAGGCTGGTAGTCGATCATCCGCGGACGGCCATTAGGCGATCAAGAATGAATTTCTAGCTTTGCGTTGACGGCTCTTTGGTTGAGACGTCCGTCACTGGATAGCGCTTCTTTACCATCAAAGTGAGCTTCTGATCTTTAAAGCTGCCGCTCGCTGTTTCCGGATCAATCTCCGTATTGAGATCCTCCAACAGGAAAAGTTCGCGCTGCGTAAGACCTTGCGTGTGCGACTCCCTATTTTGAATGGCCTCACTCTTCTCCGCCCGGATGATCACGCGAGTCGGCTCCAGGTAAACCTCAATATCGTCTCCGTCCACATCGGGCAGCGACGCATTGATGGATAGCCAGCTCCCCGATTCCCGGACTTCCAGGCCACGCTGGAGAACTTCGTTTTGCGCCTGCAACCAGTGCGCATGATCGTTACCGTGTTCGCGTCCCGAAGCCTCATACAGACCATAGGCTCGCTCCGCCACACTCCGATGAATCCCATGATGAAACTTCTCTTTATCGTTCTCGCCGACGATTCGCGGCGCTTTGGCAGGTATTTTTTCGCTGAGAGCAGGTTTGGAAGTTGCCATGACGCACCTTAATCTTGCATGAATGACTGCCGAGTCCTCCCGCAGTCAGAAACGCCAGGGCCCGCCGGTGATTTAGCGAGCCAGAGAACGCTTCCTCAACCAGTTAAGGCGCGTATTCCGTTTTCAGCAATACAGTAGATTGTGTAGAGACAGCGCTTCTAGGTTGACTGTGGCTTCACGCCGCAGTGTTGAACTTCGGAGCAACGCCCCAATTTTCCTGCCCCGCTTTCGCCGTTTCCTTGGCGCCCTCGGCTTCCGTTTCGATGTCTTCCGCGGCGCCCGCAGTCTCAAACTGCGAAGTGCGTGGCGCCTTTTCATGCAGCAGCCGTTCGGTCGCAGCTACCATGGGTTCCGCGTGGAAGCGCCTCTGCGACGATCCGTCGCACAAAAGATTGGCGACAGACATCAGGCTCATGCCCTGGTGGTGCGCCAGCCAGCAACGCTCGATTTCGAATTTATTCCCATCGCTGAGCCGCGAAGGCGTGAAGTCCGCCGATTCGTAGAATCCGTAAGCGCCCAGCAACCCCAGCTCTTTCAACTCGCGAATATTCTCCAATGCGCTCTTGGAATCCACCATCAGGCTGAGAAAGGTCGAGTAAGGAGATACCACGAGATCGCGCGAAAGATCGCGGCTGACCGCCAATCCCGGAACGCCGAACGCCTCGTAGTGGTAGTGGCCTGCGGCATTGATCTTGGCGCAGGATGCCTCGGAAATGCCCCAAGGAATCGCCTTAAGCTCCGCGTACTTCCTTTGCCCGCGTACTGCTCCGCGCGCCGTTTGGTCCAAAATCGTGTTCGGATATGTTTTCATCCACAGCAGCGGCATCAGATATTCGAACATGGTTCCCGTCCACGACAGCAACACATGCTCGTTTTCGTAGCTGGTCATGCGCCGCTCCAGCGCCATCCAGCTTTCTTGGGGAATTTCGCCCTTGGCGATCGCGGCAAAAACACCGGCTCGAACCTCCGACGCCAGAAGGTCGTAATGGCTCGGAGTGAATTTCCCCTCTTCCGCGTTATACCCGGTGAACAAAAGTTTCTTCTTCGGGTCGAGGAAGAACTTGAAATCCATGCTCTTGGCCAGTGCATGCGCGCGTTCTGCCAACCGGTCCAGGCGCGTCGCAATGCTCTTGGCAATGCTACTGGTCCTCATCACCGCGGACCGCAGAAGCTGCAGCGCCGAGCGCGAATCGATGTTCGAACCGCCCTCTTCCAGCACGCGCCAAATCTTCTGATCGAGCGTATGGCAGATCTTCGGCAGCGTCTCCAGCGTCAATTTCTCTGGTTGCGTGATTTCCAGGATGGCCGGATCGGCGCAACACTTCGCGAACTGCGGCTGCAACCACGGCGCAAAGTCATACACCAGGCTTTCCAGGTGCGAGATGCGCAGGCGCAATTCGTAAACCCACCATCGCGCTTCGCTTTCGATCGCGTCCGAAGACAGCTTCTTCGCCAGCGCGACGATCACCCGTTCGCACCCCGTCAGGCCTTCCAGCCACGTCGCCGGCGAACTACCCAGCGAGCCAATGCGCTGTTTCATCTCGCGCACCGCGGCGAGCAGCGATTCGTCTTGCCCTTCCGCGCTGAACAATTCCTCAATCGTATCCAGATGATCTCGAACGCCCTGCAAAATTTCCGGCCGGAAGATCGGCTCGTTGATTGCTCCCAGGCAGCCCTGCTTCACGGTCCACAGCGCGCAGACCAAATTGCCGTTGTCCACCGCCGAAACGAATCGCGGCTTGCACGCCTCCAGCGTGAAATTGTCGTACCAGTTGTACATTTGCCCGTTCATCTTGGGCATGCGGTCGATCGAATCAAACGTCCTCTCGGTATCGGTCACGAATTCCGGCACCGTCAGGAAACCAAGGTCCACCGCGGCCAGCCTTGAATTCAAAAGCAATCCCAGATTCGTCGTCGAGATTCGGTGCACCACCAGCGATTCAGGCTTTTGAACCGTATCCGGAATTAACCAGTTTTCTTCCGCCGTGCTGAATTCCCGGAAGAGCCGCCAGGTACGCAATGCCGACAAACGAAGCAAAGCCTTGTTTTCGGCGTCGATCTTCGTGTCCTCCGTCCGCGCCGGCAGGTCGAACCACTGCTCGATCGGCTTCGACAAGCCCCAGAGAACCAGGAGCGGCAGCGCGACGAGGAACGCTTCCTTCCGCTCGATCGCAACAAACAGGCCGATAAGAAAAGTCAGCCAGGGAATGACCTGCAAATAGACTTCGACCGGACTCCTCTTCCCGTAGCTGCTCTCCGCCTCCGCAGCGGTTTCCCATTCCAAAAGCCTCTCGTGAGTCACGGTCATGCGCACCACCGACCGCACAATCGCGTCCATGGTGATCAGGCTCTGGTGGCAAAGCGAAGCGATCCGCAAAAAGAGGTTCACCTGCGAAATACCGAAATCCGCCGCCAAATTCCTCCAGAAGATGCCAGTAAAAAGCGCTCGCCCTCCGCGCAGGACCGACATCGCGAACTGCGAGTACGTCGGGAGAGCAATCACCGCCAGTGTCGCCAGCGTCCAGTACAGCGCCTTCCCCGGGAAAAGCAGCCAGCCACTCAGCAGCATAACGAAGGTAGCAATCTCCGTCAGGCTGCGCCGCAGATTGTCCAGAATCTTCCAGCGTGAAATCACCGACAGCGGGTTGCGCACCGACTTGCCGAAAAAGTCCGGCACGCGCGGCAACAGCCAGAAAATAATCTGCCAGTCGCCACGCACCCAGCGATGTTTCCGCCGGCTGAAAGCGCTCATGTGCGACGGGTAGTCGTCCACCACTTCGATGTCCGACACCAGGCCCGCGCGCGCATACGCCCCTTCGATCATGTCGTGGCTCAAAATCGTATTGCACGGGAAGCGGTGCTCCAGCACCTGCTGAAAGGTCTCGACCTCGTAGATACCCTTTCCCGTGAAACTCCCTTCGTCGAACAGATCCTGGTACACATCCGACGCCGCCCGGGCGTAGATATCGAAGCCCGCGTCCGCCGAAAAAATCGCCGCCAATCGCGATCGGTTGGCCGACTGGATGCTGATGTCCACCCGCGGCTGCAGAATTCCGTAGCCGTCCACCACCGTATTTGTTTCCGCGTCGATAATGGCGCGGTTCAAGGGATGCGCAATCGCTCCAGCCAATCGGTGCGCCGCGTCCCGCGGCAGCTGCGTATCGGAATCCAGCGTGATCACGTACTTAACTGAAGGAAGCAAAGCAAGATTCCCAGCCTTCACCGGAAAATTGTCGCTGGTGCCCAGCAGCAGTTTGTTGAAGTCCAGCAATTTTCCGCGCTTCCGCTCCCACGCCATCCAGATACCTTCCGACGGGTTGTAGGCGCGGTCCCGGTGAAACAGGAAGAATGACCCTTTGGCGTCGGCGGCATATTTCGCATTCATCGCCTCGATCAAATGTGCGCACTGGCCGGCCAATTTATCCTTATCGTCAAACTGTTGTCCCGCGTCCGGCGGATCGGTCAAAAGAGCAAAATGAATGTTCGCGTCCCGATTGGCCAGGAATCGAATCTCCAGATCCCGCACCGCGCGGGTCATCTGTTCTTCGCTGGTTAGCAAGGTTGGAACAACCACCATCGTCGTGAATTCCACCGGCACGCCCTTGCTGAAATCTAGTTTGGGCAGCGCTTTTGGCTGGAAAAGGGTTGTGGCCAGCTGGTTCACCAGGGCCACCGCGCACTCTGCCGCCGGCAAAAGGAACAGCGCCACCACGATCCAGCCGGAGACCTTCGGTTTGGCCCCGAGCACCACCGCTGCCATCAGTGCCAACGTAAAAAGCTCAATCCCCAATATGTACGAGAAATCCGGCCACCGTTTCAACAGCCGCTGCGTACGTTCCGCGAATGTCGGACGATATCCAATCGCTCGCTCAAGTTCTCTCCGGCCATCCCCCGACAGGTAGTAGCCGACATGCGATTGCCGTTCTCTTACGCGCGCATTCGGGGAAGCATGAATCGGACGCGCCAGTTCCACCGCCTTGCGCGCCACCTCTTGCTCGTTCGCTTCTGCCCGTTTCGCCAGCTGAGCGATGGTCTGGCGATAGTTTTCGCGGCTCTCGAAATCCATCGAGGCATACGCGTCGGCCGGATCGCGCCGCAGTATCTGCTCGACCGCATTGACGCGCTCGAAAACCTCGTTCCAGTCCGCGCCATCGATGCGCCGCATGCTCACCATCAGGGTGGACAGACTCGGCGAGCCAAAGTATTCGGTCGGTACAGCCTCTTCCGTCTTCGTCGTGTTTGCCGGGTCCTCGGAACGCACATACACAGTCGCATCCATCCGCTCCGCCAAAGCCGCCACGGACTCCAGCAATACCAGCTTCGCGAACGGTTGCAGTTGCCACAGTTCGCGCATCTCAAA
>JBEKWY010000099.1:0-18232 GCA_049512575.1 Candidatus Acidiferrum sp. | reverse complement strand
ATCCGGCGCTCGCTTGCCGATCCACGCCGTTTCGTCCGACTGCCCTGCCTCCTTCGTCGGGGCAAGCCACGCTGCTGGTGGCCCGCCTATGCTGATTTTCTCAATTGTTGCGGTCCACGCTCGGAGTCCCTGTTCTGACTTCTCCCTGAATTCCACATGCCGAACCAGATGCGTCGCAGCGTCGATCCAAAATCTCACCGGGCCATCGTAGTGTCTGAGCTTCTGGTAGTACTCGTCGTAGAGCACTTCCAGCACAATGCAATGGATGTCAATGCCAGATATATTCAGAGTTTGCGAAGAGAGTTCACGCGCCGACTTCGCACCGACGTCCATGCTCTTGAAATTCGACCACGCTCCGGTTATCGGTAAGCCGCCCATCTTCGTAATCGCATCCAGGCAAGCCTTCGATACCTTAGCCCCGTGACCAAACGATATGCCGCCGCTCAGCGAAGAAGATGCCGCGGCGATTGAAATCGGAGTCTCCAGCATGCAATCGGTCCCCGGCAAGACGACCGTTTCCGTTCCTTCAAATTCATAGATCTTGATCGACTGGTATCCGGCCGCGACACTGCTCAGCAAGTCGCGCGCGTCATCGCCGCGAATGCAAGTCACCAGGAGGAGACCTATCACGCTCGTAAATAAAAAGCGCCGCACACAACGATCCTACTACCTCGCCTCTTCCGCGAGAACCCCGGCTTTCCCTTCCATCGGTTTTGCGTCAAGATCACTGCTTCATTCACGGCGTAAGCCATCTTCGGAGCGACATGAACTCGGACAGTCGAGAAGATAGAGCCACCTACTTGCCGATGCTGAACATAGCCATCGAAGAAGCGCGGCAAGGACTCGCCGAAGGCGGCATCCCTATCGGCGCAGCACTGTTCGATCGCAGCGGCAAGCTGATGGGGCGGGGGCACAATCGCCGCGTGCAGGAAAACGATCCCTCCATCCACGGCGAAACCGACGCTTTTCGCAAAGCCGGGCGGCAGCGGAGCTATCGCGACAAAATCATGGTTACGACCCTCGCGCCTTGCTGGTATTGCAGCGGACTCGTGCGCCAATTCGGCATCGGCACGCTGATCGTCGGCGAATCGATCAACTTTCGCGGTGGCATCGACTGGCTTCAGGAAAACGGCGTCGAAGTGATCGATCTCGACTCCCAGGAATGCGTCGAACTCCTTGCCAAGTACATCGCCGCGAATCCGGCCGTGTGGCACGAAGACATCGGCGAAGAGTAGACTGGACGGGCACCTTTCGGAAGAGGCAGCGTGTCCGATCCTCACGGCGAATACTCCAAGCGACTGGAAACCTACCTGAAGATTGTTGCCGCCAAGAACCGTCTCCACATTCGAATCGGTAATTTCAAACTAGCTGTCGTGGCCGCGGGCCTGGTCCTGGCCTGGTTTTGTCTTCACAAGGAGGCGCTGCCTTCCTACTGGGTGCTGATTCCCGTCGTGCTGTACTTTGCCTTGGCGTTTTTGCACGAACGAATCCTGCGCGCGCGATCGCGTGCCGAATCCGCGGCTGCATTTTACCGCCGGGGCATCGCGCGCATCGAAGACCGCTGGACCGGCACGGGACAGACCGGCGACCGTTTTCGCAGTCCCGAGCACGTCTATGCCGACGACCTCGATCTCTTCGGCCCCGGCTGCCTGTTCGAATTGCTCTCGACGGCGCGCTTGCCAATGGGCGAAAACCGGTTGGCAAAATGGCTGTGCGCGCCGCCGTCGAGGGCGACCATCCTCGAACGGCAGGGCTTGGTCGTGGAGCTGCGCGAGAAGTTGGATTTGCACCGGGATCTGGCCGTCACCGGCGACGAATTGCGCGCACGCCTGAATCCGGAATCGCTGATGGGCTGGGCGGAAGGCGCGCGCGTCATGCCGGGCATCGCGTCGCGCATCGCGGCGATCATGTTGGCTCTCGCGGCCGTCGTGGCCATCGTGTTTTATCTGGCGACCCTCACCTATTGGCCGCTACTCACCATCTTGTTGATCGAGGTCTTTTTCCGGCGCGCGTTGCGGCGCCGCGCGGAAGCCGTCGTTGAAGGGATCGCGTGCAACGCCGAAGGCCTTCTGCTTTTCGCGGACATCCTGCAGCGCCTCGAACGGGAGCCGTTCGTTTCTCCACGTTTGCAGGCGTTTGCCGCGGAGCTCAACCGCCACGGCCAACCGGCGTCGCAGCTGATTCGCAAGCTTGCGCGCATCGTCTATTGGATCGACGCCCATCACAGCTTGCTGGGACATCTTCTCGAGGTGCCCCTGCTATATACCGCACAAGTGGCTTTTGCCGCGGAATCCTGGCGACGCCGCTACGGTGCTCGCATGCGCTCGAGCATCGAGATCGTGGGGGAAATCGAAGCGCTACTTTCGCTGGCAACGTATTCTTACGAGCATCCCGCCGATCCATTCCCCCAGCTCATCGAATCGCAGGATGCGCCAGCGCATTTCGAAGGCCAGGAGCTTGGCCACCCGCTGATTGCGGCGGCAAAGTGCGTGCCCAATTCCGTGCGGCTAGATCGGGAAACGCGCGTTCTGCTGGTGAGCGGATCGAACATGTCCGGCAAAAGCACGCTGCTGCGCGTCGTGGGAATCAACACGGTGCTGGCGATGGCGGGCGCCCCGATTCGAGGGAAGTCGCTGCGTTTGACTCCGCTGGCCATCGGCACGCGCATTCACAGTACGGATTCGCTGCAAGAGGGCCGCTCGACGTTTTACACCGAGATTCTGCACATCCGCCGCGTGTTTGACCTGGCGAACGGCCATCTACCGGATGGTGATCTGGCGAGAGACGTTTTGGTCGAGGAACGCCGCTCGCTGCTGTTCCTGTTCGACGAATTGCTCGAAGGCACCAACTCCAAGGATCGCCGCATCGGAGCCGAAAGTTTGATCCGCGCGCTGTTACTCCGCCGCGCCATCGGCATCGTCACCACCCACGATCTCGCGTTAACCGAAATTACCGCTGCGCTCGGCGACACCATCCGCAACGTCCATTTCGAAGACCAAGTGGAAGACGGCAAGATGCGTTTCGACTACAAACTCCGCGAAGGCGTAGTGACCAAGAGCAACGCCCTGGCCCTAATGCGCCTGATCGGCCTGGAAATGTAGCCCCCGCGTTGTAGCGGCGAGTTCATCTCGCCACGTTGTTTTTTTTTCGCTGGAGGGGCCGCCGAACGAGGCGGGCGTCTTGCTGCAATGGCCTATCACCCGCGAACAGTCCTCTACCGGTTCTGCCGGTTCGCCCTGCGAATCACGTAAAGACCACGCGGCCCCGGGGTAGGCTGCTGCAGCCGGCCGCGACTCACGGGCCGCTTCGGATTCAACTCCTCACGTAGCCACTGGAAGAAGACGTAGACCAGGAAGGCACATCCAAGCAAAGCAAGCATCGATAAAATCAGTGTCGGCATACGAATATGGGGGACGCGTGCTTCCGCGGCCGTATCAAGGAGTGAGTACAACAGTCGTCCTGGAAGGAGGCCGCATCCCCATGTACGCGATACTGGGGCAGCAGGGCTTAAGAAGTCCTGAAGCGCGTATAAGAAAATTGTAAGCGACGCTGCGATCGGCTAATGCGCAACCCCGTGCTTCGCCAGGCTATGTGGAAATGAAGAGGTGCGATGCGATTCACGAATTCATTGGGAATTTCTGCGGCACGATGCGGCATAGTCTGCGCGGCGCTCCTCTGCGCCACCCGTTTTTTGGCGACGGCGGCGCAACCGGGCACGGCGCAAACCAAACAACAGACGTCCCGCAAGGCGGTCGCGACTTCGACGTGGAGCAAGTACGACTGCGGCGATGGAGTCGAGCTCCGGGTAAGTGCCGCCTCCGCGAGCCAGGGAAGCCTGCTGCTTGTGGAAGTGCGCAGCGGCAAGCCTCTGACCGCCGTCGCTGGCTCATGGACCGACAAAGACATTCCGTTCTGGCAGGCCAATGCCGCCGCCGCGAAGGGGACTTATCGGTGGCGGGCGTTCCTCGGGCTTGACCTGGAGCTAGCCGCCGGAGAATACAAGCTGAGCGTTTCCGGAAAGTCGGACGCCGGCGAAGCAGTAGCATGCGCCGCGACCATCGGTGTGCGGGCCGGAAAGTTCGCAACCGAGAAGCTTACGGTGGCGCCGAATTTCGTCGAGCCGAATCCCGAGCAACTGGCAAAAGCTCAGGAAGACGGCAGGAAGCTCCGCGAAATTTTTGCCACGGTAACGCCGGAAACATTGTGGACCGGACGATTCCGCGTGCCGCTCGATGGCGTAAAGACCGGGGGAAATTTCGGCAAACGCCGCGTCTTGAACGGCCATCCGAATTCGCCGCACACCGGGGTGGATTTTCCCGCTCCCACCGGTACGCCCGTTCACGCCGCTCAGCGTGGCCGCGTGGTGCTCGCCGAACTCCTCTACTACTCCGGGAATACGGTAGTGGTCGATCACGGCTGGGGCGTGTACACCCTGTACGGCCATTTTTCAGAGATCGACGTCAAATCCGGCGAGATGGTGGACAGCGGAGCCATCCTGGGCAAAGTGGGCGCCACCGGTCGTGTCACCGGACCCCATTTGCATTGGGGCTTGACGGTGGACCGTGCCCGGGTAAATGCGTTGCAGATCGTGGCGCTGGGCAAAGAGCTAGCCGCCGAGTAGCCTCGCCGCACAACGGCGGCGCGGGACTATAACAGGCTGAGTGGGTCCATATCCACCAAAACCGCCGTCTGCGGAATCTCCTTCGCGTCGCAGTAGGCCATCGCTCCGCTTAGCACCTTGGTCAGCACCGACCGCCTCGGCGACTTCAGCAAAAACTGAAACCGGTGCTCCTTCTTTAACCGCGCCAAAGGAGCCGTCGCCGGGCCCAGGATTCGGACGCCCTTGCCATCGTGCGGCGAGAAATATTCCGAAAGCTGTCGCGACCACACGATCGCTCTCTCCAGGTTCGTATCCCGCACGATCACGTTCGCCAGCGACGTGAACGGCGGGTACTGCATCATTCGCCGGAAATGCATCTCGCGCTCGAAAAATGACGCGTAGTCCTGACGCACCGCGTCCTGAATGGCGTAGTGCTCAGGATAGTAAGTCTGGATCAATACCCGGCCGGCGAGTTCGCCGCGGCCCGCGCGCCCCGCGACCTGCGTCAGCAATTGAAACGTGCGCTCGGCCGCGCGAAAATCCGGCAGGTGCAGTGATGAGTCCGCACTGACGACGCCAACCAACGTGACCCGCTGAAAATCGTGGCCCTTGGCCAGCATCTGCGTCCCGACCAGAATGTCCAGCGTGCCGCCGGCGAACGCGCCCAGCGTTTCCTGGTATTGCCGTTTGGTGCGTGCTGTATCGCGATCCAGCCGCGCGATGCGCGCTCCCGGAAATTCCTTGCGCAGCCGTTCTTCCAGATGCTCGGAGCCTTCGCCGAAAAAATAAACATATTTCGATTGGCACTTCGGGCAATTCTTCGGCACTGCCTGAATCGACCCGCAGTAATGACATTCCAGCCGGTTGCGGTTTTTGTGATATGTCATCGAAATACTGCAATTCGCGCACTGCACCGAAGCGCCGCAGCTCCGGCACAGCACCGACCACGAATAGCCGCGCCGGTTGATCAACACGAGCGCCTGTGTCCCGAGTGCCAGGCACTCCTGAATTCCCGCGTGCAGCGCCGCGCTGATCGGGCTGCTCTGGTGCGTGCGTTGAAAATCTTCGCGCAGGTCGACGATTTCCACGCTGGCCATCGACCGGTTTGCCACGCGCGAAGCCAGTGTCAGCAACTCGTATTTCCCGTTGCGGGCGTGGTGATATGTCTCCAGGGAAGGAGTCGCCGATCCCAGCAGTGCCACGGCATTTCCCATCTTCGCGCGCACGATGGCCACGTCGCGCCCGTGATACCGCGGCGTTTCTTCCTGCTTGAAACTGCTCTCCTGCTCTTCATCGACAATGATGAGCCCAAGATTTTCCAGCGGCGCAAAGACCGCCGAGCGCGTCCCCACCACCACGCGCGCCTCGCCGTGCCGCACGCGCCACCATTCCCGCGCCCGCTCGACGTCGCTCAGCGCCGAGTGCAAAACGGCGACGCCCTCGAAGCGCGCGCCAAACCAGGCGCGGCACTGCCGGCCAACCCACAGCGTCAACGCAATCTCCGGCACCAGCACGATCGCGGTCTTGCCGCGCGCCAGCGTCTCCTGCACGCTGCGCATGTACACTTCGGTCTTCCCGCTGCCGGTCACGCCGTGCAGCAACAGCACGCCGAATTCGCCCAGCTCGAAGCGCGCGCGAATCGCCCCGAACGCGCTTTCCTGCTCCGCGTTCAATTCGTGCGCCGGCGCTTCATACCCTACGTCAAAAGGATCCTCCGCCGGATCAATGCGCTCTTCCCAACTCTCCAGCAATCCATCGCGCAGCATCCGTTCGACAACTGCCCGCGAAACGCCAGCCAGCCTTAACAGCAGCGGCAAAGGCAGCGGCCCGCGCTCCATTAGAGCCACCCGCACCCGCTCGGCCCTTTCGTCGGAATTCGGATTGGCTGACTCACTCTCGCTGCGTTCTTGGCCTTCTCCGCGAAAACTCTGTGCTCCCTGCGTCTCGGCGTTACCTTTCTCTCCTGCCTTTTCCGCTGTCTTCTTCCAAGCGATGACCTTTTGGGTCTTCGCTTTTCGCCCGAGCATCGTTTCGCGAATCTCGATCAAACCCTGCCGCCGCAGTCGTTCCAGGTCGCCAGCGTTCAATCCAAATTTCGCCGCCGCCGTGTACGGCAGCGGTTCGTTCGTCGCCGACAGCTTCGCCAGGAATTCGACTTCGTTGCGGGCGAGCCCATGCGTCAGTTCGCCGCCGCTCAGGCTCGCAACCGCCCCGCGACCCGTTTCGGTGAGCACGATCGGCCGCTGCGTGCGCATTTCGATGACCGGCGGCAACATCGCGCGAAATACTTCGCCCACCGGCGCAAGATAATAATTCGCGATCCAGTGTCCGAGTTCGACCAGCTTCGGCGTCAGAGCCGGCACTCGATCGATCACCTTCGTAATTTCACGGATTTTCGTATCTTCCGGCGCGCGATCGGTGAGTTCCACGATTACGCCGACCATCGCCTTCTTGCGGAACGGAATCAGCACACGCGTCCCCGGCTGCACGAGGTCGCGCAGCGATTCCGGCACGGCGTACGTGAACGTCGTGCGCAGTGGCACCGGCAACGCAACATTGCAAAAAGGAAAGCTCATCCCGGCGTGTAGTGTATCAGCACGTTCCCGTGCGGTTGAGAGACGCGCTCGAACCTAAAGACTGACCAGGGCGATGCCCGCAAAAATAGCTACGATGCCGAGCCATTGCCAGTGAGACATTCGTTCGCGCAGAAATACCGTGGAAAGCAGTACCGTTACGGCGCCGTAGAGCGATGCCAGCACGCTTACAACGGAGACTTGTTCGATCCGCATGCCGAGATTGTTCAAGACGAACGCGGCGGTATCGAGGACGCCCATGCCGAGTAGCCAGAGGGAGACAGAATTGCTTCGCGGGAGCGAAATAGGCTGCTTCATTGCGAGGATTACCAACGCGGTCAACGCGGAGGACGTCAGACGAATCATCCAAACTGTGGAGGCAAAACCGACACGCGGAACAACACGATTACCGAGCAACCAAAAAAGCATGCCGAATCCGATCGCCGAAACCAACGCAGCGCCGACGCCGCTGGTCGATTTCTTTCGCGGCGATGCTTGTGACGGGCCAGCACTGGTCTCCACCTCGACTTCTCCGCGGACGACGACGATAACTCCGATCAGAATGAACGCAATTCCCACCGCGCGCATCGCGGTCAGATGCTCGCCGGTAAACATGGATATGGCGACCGTGAGTGCCGGATAGCTGGCCGACAGCGGCGCGACGACTGCCAGCTTCCCTACTTCAAAAGAGCGGTACAACGCCAGCGTCGAGATCGCGTTGAGCGTGCCCGCGAGCGCTCCCCATGCCCACGGCTGCCAGCCGGAACCGTCGAACAAGTGGCCCCATCCGCCAATCCACGGCAGAAAAACCGTGAGCAGTACGAGGCCCGCCAACTGCATATAAAACGTGGTGCGGAGGGCGCCGATGCGGCGCGAGGCGAAGCGCGCGAGGAAATCCGAAAAGCCCCAGGAGAGAGCGGTGAGAAGGCCCAGCAAAATTCCCATGAGCGGTTAGGAGGGCTTGTCCGCGCCTGCGGACTTACCTTTTTTTACTTCCAAGCCGAGGACGCCCATTACCTTCTGAAGATCTTTCCATACGTCGGCCTTTGCGGCCGGATTTCGCAATAAATAGGCGGGATGATATGTGGCCATCAATTTTCGGCCGCGAAAGTCCAGCCACTCGCCGCGGAAATGGGAAATGCCGCGATTGGTTTCGAGCAGGGTTTGCGCGGCGCACGCACCGAGGCAAACAATCACCTTCGGCGCAATCGTGTCGAGTTGCCGCATCAGAAACGGCGAACAGGTCTTGATTTCGTCGGGCTCGGGCAGGCGGTTTTCCGGCGGCCGGCACTTCACGACGTTGCAGATGTAGACGTCTTTGCGTTGCAAGCCCATCGCTTCGATCATCTGCGTGAGCAATTTCCCGGCGCGCCCGACGAAGGGCAGGCCCTGCGCGTCTTCGTCACGGCCCGGCCCTTCGCCGACAAAGACAAGCTCCGCTTTGGGACTGCCGTCGCCGAAGACGATTTTGTTGCGGGTGCTGTGCAGCTTGCAGCGCGTGCACTCGCCGAGATCGTCGCGAATCTTGAGCAGCGAGTCGTCCGCGATCCGGTTCACGGCATCGAACAAGGACACTTTGGGCGCGGGGGGCAGAATGCTGATCTTCTGGCTGTGGGGCGCGGTGACGGATGGGGCCTGCGGAACGATCGGCTTAGGCGCAATCTTTGGCAAAGTTTCCTCGTGAGGAATGGGGATGCTGACCGGAGTTTGTATCACAACTTCCGCGCTGCCGGTGCCCAGCCGGTCGCGATAAAACAAGCGGATGCCAATGTCTTCGTAGTAGCTCATGCGTTTCGAGAGTTTGTCTTGAAGAGCTTCGGGGAGACGGTCGGGCATGATCAAGTCGCGGAGTGCTGCGGGGAGTGTAGCACGGAGCGAAGGCGCACGACTTCGTCGAGAATACGCTGCGCAACTTCGCTTTTGTTCATGCGTGGCAAAGGTACATCCCGGCCGTCGCGGGCGAACAGCGTGACGATGTTGGTGTCGTTGTCGAAGCCCGCGCCTTCCGCGGTCACATCGTTGGCGACGATCAGGTCGGCGTTCTTTGCGGTGAGTTTCTTGCGTGCATTTTCGGCTACGCGCTCGGTTTCCGCGGCGAAACCAACCACCAGGCGGCCGCCCTTGTTTTGCGCGACATCGGCCAGAATATCGCGAGTGGGCTCGAGAGATAGCGTCAGCAATTCTTTGTTCCGCTTGATCTTCTGGTCGAACTTTTGCGACGGGCGATAGTCGGCAACGGCGGCGGCAAAAATGGCGATCGTCGAATTCGGAAACTTTTCCACGACGGCGCGATGCATTTCGTCCGCGGTGCGCACATCGATGCGCGGGACACCGGCAGGCACATCGAGGGAGGTCGGCCCGCTGACGAGAATCACGCGGGCGCCACGGCGAGCGGCTGCTTCCGCAACGGCGTAACCCATTTTCCCGGACGAGCGATTCGTCAAATAGCGCACCGGATCGAGATCTTCGCAGGTTGGCCCGGCGGTGATCAGAACGGTTTGCCCTTCGAGGTCGCGACGGAAATGCAGCATTTCGCGCACGGCAGCAACGATCTGTTCCTGGCCGGCGAGGCGGCCCGCGCCGGTCATCCCGCAAGCGAGATAACCTTCGTCGGGATCGACAATTCTTACGCCGCGCGCCCGCAGCGTCTCGATGTTTTCTTGCGTGGCCGCGTGGTTCCACATGTTGACGTTCATCGCCGGCGCGACTACGACCGGAGCGGTGCTAGCGAGGTAGAGCGTGGTGAGGAAATCGTCGGCGATTCCGCGCGCGAATTTTGCCAGGATGTCGGCAGTGGCCGGCGCGACCAGCAGGAGGTCGGTGCGCTGGGCTACGGCGATATGTTCGATGGCGCTTTCGAGATTGGCTTCGCCACCGGATTCCGCGAAGAGGTCGGTGATTACTTTTTGGCCGCTGAGGGCGGCGAACGTCAGCGGCGTAACGAATTCGCGGGCACCGCGGGTCATCACCACCTGGACGGTGAAGGAATCTTGTTGGAGGCGGCGGACTAGTTCCGCGGCCTTGTAGGCGGCTACGCCACCGGTTACGCCGAGAGTGATGCGGAGTTGGGTCATGGCAGTTTCGTTGTTGCGGCGTCTTGGCGAAAATCGAGGGAAAATTTCGCGGCGACGATTTTTTTGCCTTGCGTTGAGGTTGAGAGCCCCTCAGCGGCTGAAGCCGATTTTTGGCCCGACGTCACGGCACGACTCAAGTCGTGCCCTCCCAAAACCGGGACGCGCTGAAGCGCGCCCCCACCCGGGCCGCCGGGTGCTACTTGCGGCGCTTGTTGCCGTCTTTGTCCGTGTCGATCGAGTCTGGCTCGGTGAAGTCGTACTCGATGTAGCCGTGGTCCAGCTCTTCGCAGGCGATGCGCGTCGCCTTTAACGTCCTAGGATTTTCGACCAGTGGCGGCGCTCCAGCCATGATCTGGCGGGCCCGCCTGGCAGCCAGCACCACATAGGCAAACTGGCTCTCGGGAGCTTTCGTCAGCACATTCATCTCAGTCTTTCCCTCCAAACGATGCCAGAAGTTGTTCCACCCGCTTACGGCGCCGCGCGCTCTGGCAGCGCAGCGCGACTACGATGGCCTGTGCTTCCTTACCCGCACGTTCCACGTCTTCGTTCACTACACAATAGTCGTAATATTTGCTAAACGCCAAAATCTCGTCCCGCGCTTTTGCCAAGCGCCGTGCAATTTCATCGTCCGCATCCTGGCCACGGCTGCGCAAGCGACGCTCAAGTTCCTCGCGAGAGGGCGGCAATATAAAAATAGCCACCGACTCGGGAAGCTTCCGCTTCACCTGCTCCGCGCCTTGCACGTCGATCTCGAGCACAAGATCGAGATTCTTGTTGCGAGACTCCTCGAGCCATTTTTTCGGCGTGCCGTACGAGTGCTTGCCGAAGACCCGCGCGTACTCTAAAAACTCCCCGCGCGAGACCATGGCATCGAATTCCTCTACCGTGACGTAAGCATAACACTTCCCAGTGGCCTCGGTCGCGCGACGCGGCCTGGTAGTACACGAGACCGAAGGCATGGTGCCGGGCAGCTCCAGAATACGCTGGACCAACGTGGATTTTCCCGACCCTGACGGACCCGACACAATCAAGACCAACGGTGCAATTTCGGTCCCGATACTCATTCGATGTTCTGCACCTGTTCGCGCAACTTTTCAATCTCCGCTCGAATTTCCAGCGACAACGAGGTGATGGTGAGTGCTTCGCTTTCGACACCAGGCGTCTTCGAGAGCATGGTGTTCGCTTCGCGGTGCATTTCCTGCAACAGGAAATCGAGTTTCTTTCCGGTTTCGCCAGCGCCGTCCAGCAACTTTGCAAACTGCTGAAGATGGCTGCGCAGGCGATCCAATTCTTCGCTGATATCGCTTCGCTCGGCGAGAAGCGCGGCTTCCTGCGCTAGGCGCGCGGGCTCGATGCCGGTGCCGCTAAGCAATTCTTTCAGGCGTGTTTCCAACCGGCGCGCGAATGCGGGCGTCAACGCGATGGCGAGCTCGCGCACTTTGTCGGTCTGCTCGGCGATGCGGGCCAGACGGGAGCGCAACTCTTCAGCAAGATGGCGACCCTCGGCGTGGCGCATCTCATCGAGCTTCGTGAGCGCTTCGTGCAGACAGGCGTCAAGCGCGGCGCCAAGTTGATCCTGCTCTTCGTCGGTTTCCGGCAATGGCGGCGCCAAGCCGCCGATCACGCCGGGAAGGCGCAGAAGAGAAACGATATCGAGTTCGGAAGAGGCGTTCATCTGGTGGCGGAGCTCCTCCGCCGCGTGCAGGTAGGCTTGCAGCAATTCGCGATTCACCTGCACTGGAGCCGCGGTCCCCGGTTGCACGTTGAGGTTTATGTCCAAATGGCCGCGATGAATTTTTTCGCGCACGATCTGGCGGAGGCGCAGTTCATAGACATCGAAACCTTCGGGCAAACGAAACCTGACGTCCAGGAAGCGGTGGTTGACGCTTTTGACGCTCATGCGAATGGACCAGCCATTCATCTCGCCGCGCGCTTGTGCGTAGCCGGTCATGGAAACGCATTCGGCTTTTCTTGCGTGCGTGGACTTAGCCTGCCCGGTCGTGCTCTGGGTCATAAGGAAGTACCTGGTGTAGAAAGATTTGGCGCCGCTTGCGCGGGGGCCAGCAAATCGTCATCGGCGAACTGCAAACTGTGGAGGCGCGCGTAGGTGCCACCGCGCACCATAAGTTCGGCGTGCGTGCCGCTCTCGCGGATCTGGCCGTCTTCAAGGACGAGGATTTTATCCGCGCGCCTTATAGTGGCGAGGCGATGCGCGATCACGAAGGTGGTGCGGCCGACCATCAGATTGGCGAGGGCTTTCTGGACGTACATCTCGGATTCGGCGTCGAGTTCGGAGGTGGCTTCGTCGAGAATGAGAATCGGGGAGTCTTTCAGGATGGCGCGGGCAATAGCGATGCGTTGGCGCTGGCCGCCGCTGAGGCGAGTGCCGCGCTCGCCGATGACGGTGTCATAGCCCTGTGGTAATTCCATGATGAAGTCGGCAGCAAGCGCGGCTCGCGCGGCGGCCTCGACTCGTTCCTTGGGGACGTTCGTGAGTCCGTAGCAGATATTGTTCCAGACGGTATCGTGGAACAGGATGTTCTCCTGCGCGACCATGGCGATTTGTTCACGCAGGGAGCGGATGGTGACAGAACGAATGTCCAAGCCGTCGATGCGGATTTGTCCGGAAGTCAGTTCGTAGAAGCGCGGGATCAAGTTCACCAGCGTGGTTTTTCCGGCGCCGCTCGAGCCGACCAGCGCGATGACTTCGCCGCGCCGCGCTCTTAAGCGAATATTCTGCAGAACGGCAGCGGAACCTCCGTAGGAGAAGCAGACATCGTCGAAGGTGATCTCTTGCGAGAAGGGTGGCAACTGTTTTGCACCCGGTTGCTCGGTGTGCTCTTCGTCGAGATCAAGATACGCAAAGACCTGCGTGCTCGCGCCCTGGGCCGCCTGAAACTGCTGATAAACGGTGCCCATGCGTTTGAGCGGAGTGTAGGCTTTAAGAAGCGCGAAGATGAAGGCGAAGAAGACGCCGAGCGTCATCACGCCCTGGTGGATCTGATCGCGCGCAAAGAGGATCAGCACCGGAATCACGATCGCGCCGAGGAGATCCATCATCGGCGAGGTGATGACAGCGGCGCGAACCCAGCGCATGTTTTCACGAAGCAGGCGGCGCGCGGTTTGGCGGAATTTGGCGATTTCGAAATCTTCCATGCCGAAGGCTTTGACGACGCGGTTTCCGGTCACCGTTTCCTGAAGAATCTGGCCGAGATCGCCGAGCCGCGATTGGCTGTTTTCTGCGGAGCGGCGGATTTTGCGGCCGAATTTGTTGACCGGCAGCATCACCATGGGCAAGAGCACGATCGAGCCCAGCGCCATTCTCCAATTCAGGCAGAACACCACGGTGACAAAAACCAGGAGCGTAAAACCCTCTCGAAAAAGGTCGGCCAGGTATTCGGAAAGCGCGATGCGGGTGCGCTCGACGTCGTTAATAGCCACGGAAAGGAGGCGGCCGGTCGGATGGTGCTGGAAAAACCCGATCGGCTGACGAATAAGCCTGGCGTACACGGCGTTGCGCAAATCTGTGACCGCGGCGTGGCCCACGTACTGGATTTGCGTCGTGCCCAGATATTCGGCGATCGCTTTGATACCGAAGATCATCAGCAGAGTAAGGGCGAAAATGGTTTTAACGTTGTGGAAACCGGCGGGAAGGAAGGTGTTCAGGTAAACGACGTGATCGGTAAAAGGGATCTTCCCAAGTGGGAGTTTTGATCCGACTACGGACGGATCGAGCACATAATCAACCGCCGGCTTGATCATCAGCGCAACCAAGCCTTCGGCGAGCGCGACGACGGCGACCAATACCACACCCACCGCCAGCCGCAAGGCGTAAGGCCGAACATAGCCCAGAAGTCTTTTCAATTGTGGTGAGAACAGCGATGCCACGCGTCAGGCTCCCGTGCGTAGTGCACTTGGTACGCTATTCGCCGCGTTGCGGTGTGTCAAGTTTCGGCGGGTAACGCGGTGTTGATCGGGCATGGCTGGGCGACCTTATTTCTCGATGTCGCGATGGACGACCTTGGTGGAATAGCCGCGCTTCTCGAGCGCTTCCATCACGGACTCCGCGAGCATCACGGAACGGTGCCTGCCGCCGGTGCAACCGAAGGCGATGGTGAGATAACTCTTTCCCTCACCGATGTAATGGGGAATGAGATAGACGAGCAAGCCCTCGATGCGGCGCAAAAATTCGCCGGTTTGCGGGAACGATCGAATGTAGCGGCGGACCTTCGGATCCTGGCCGGTGTACTTCCGCAGACGCGGGACGAAGTGCGGATTGGGAAGAAAACGAACGTCGAAGACTAAATCGGAATCGGTGGGCACGCCGTAGCGATAGCCGAAGCTGACGAGGGAAACGAGCATGGGGCGCTTCTCGGGATTCTTGAAACGCTCGGTGACGAAGTGGCGGAGTTCGTGGACATTGAATTTGGAGGTGTCGATGACCACATCCGCAAGCTTGCGGATGGGCTCCATGAGCTTGCGCTCGTGGCCCAGGCTTTCGCGCACGGAAAGATGCTTGCCGAGAGGATGGGGACGACGCGTCTCGCTGTAACGCCGAAGCAAGGCATCCTCGCCCGCGTCGATGAAAACGAGCGCGATGGGATGTTGACGGCGCATGTGCTTCAGTAGGGCGGGGAGTTTCGCAAGCTGCGCGCCTTCGCGGGCGTCCACCAGCAAAGCGGCGCGGGCAAAATCGCCTTCGCCGGCGGCGTGCAGCTCGGCAAAAATCGGAATGAGCTCAACCGGGAGGTTGTCGACGCAATAGAAACCCATGTCTTCAAAGGCGCGGAGGACGGTGCTTTTCCCGGAACCAGAAAGGCCGGTGAGGATGACGAGTTGACGCGAGTCACTTCTGGGTTGCCGCTTCACGGGGAGGGGCTGTCGGCTCAGTTTTTTACCCTGCGCTGGTGCGTGCTGGGAATGCGCATGTCTTCGCGATATTTCGCGACGGTGCGCCGAGTCACGTGGATGCCGTTGTCGTCGAGCTTCTTGGCGATCTGATCGTCGGTAAGCGGCTTCGTGGAGTCTTCTTCTTCGATCATTTTCTTGACAAGACGCTTGAGGGTGAGCAACGACATGCCACCGCCCTCTGGACCGTTGACGGATTCGCTGAAGAAGGAGCGCAGCTCGAGAACGCCTTGGGGTGTGTGGGCGTATTTGCTGGCCACGGCGCGGCTTACGGTAGAAGGATGCACGCCGACTTCTTCGGCGACTTCCTTGATCATCATAGGCTTCAGTGCGTCGGGGCCATGAATGAAGAAATCGCCCTGCCGAGCAATGATAGACTGGCAGACGCGCAAAATGGTGTGCTTGCGCTGCTCGATGTTTTTCATCAGCTGGATTGCAGCCGTAAATCTTTCTTTTACGTAGTTGCGGACGTCGCGGTCGGAGGCGTCTTTCACGAGCAGGCGGCGATACGTCGGGCTGAGGCGTAGCTGCGGCATATCATCTTCGTTGAGGAAGGCTTGCCACTGGTCGTCTACTTTTCGGAAGTAAACGTCAGGTTCCACCAGGCGGGGCTCGGTCTTGTTGTAGCGCAGGCCGGGGCGAGGATCGAGCTTCTTGATGACTTCGAGGGCGCGCTTGACGACGTCGAGCGGGCGATTCAAAGCACGGGCGACATCCTTGAGCTGATTGGACTGCACTTGCTTGAGGTAGTCGGAGACGATTTGCTGGGCCAGCGTGTTCTGGGGGTCGAAAGCTTTCAGCTGGAGTAACAGGCACTCGCGCAGGTCGCGGGCGCCGACGCCGATGGGATCGAAGTCCTGCACAACGGCCAGGGCGTCGTCCAAGTCATCCTGCGAAAACTTGCCTTCTTGGAGTAATTCTTCGGTGGAGGCGGTCAGGTAGCCGTTTTCGTCGAGGTTGCCGATGATACTTTCGACGACTTCCTTTACGGTGTCGGAGCAGATGGTGACGCTCAGCTGCCAGGTGAGGTGGTCCGTGAGGCCGGTGGCCGAGGACAAAAACTTTTCGAACGACGGGCGTTCGGAGACTTCGCGCTCCTGCGATTGGCCGCCGTCGCCGCCGGAGTCCAGATATTGGTTGAAGAAGCTGCCGACGTCGAATTCGTCGAAGGGATTAGGTTCAGGCTTTTCCGGAACTTTCTCGGTTTCCGCTTTGAGGAAGGTTTCGTCGCTGTAGTTGTCGGTCTGGGTGGGCTCTTCGTTTTGCTCTTCCAGGACGGGATTGGCGATCATCTCCTGGTTGATCATCTCGCGCAGTTCGAGGCGATTGAGCGCGAGAACGCTGACCATCTGCACCAGACCTGGCGTCAGAATCTGCCGCTGCGACACCTTCAGGTTCAGTTTTAATCCCTGCCAAGCCATGGGTGTGCTGTGGTCCCTTTTCCGTGTCCCTTAATTCAAGCGGAAATGATCGCCCAGATAAACGCGCCGAACTTCGGGATCGTTGCTTAACTCGTCGGGGCGACCCTTCCTGAAGATTTTCCCATTTCTGAGGATATATGCGCGGTCGGTGACGTTGAGTGTTTCCCGCACGTTATGGTCCGTGATCAAAACGCCAATACCCGAACGGCTTAACTCGCGTATGAGCTCCTGAAGGTCCTTCACGGTCAGAGGATCGATCCCCGAGAAGGGCTCGTCCAGCAAGATGAAGGAGGGCTGCAGGGTGAGCGAGCGGGCAATCTCCAGACGGCGGCGTTCTCCTCCAGAGAGGGTATAGGCCTTGCTTTGCCGCACGGTTTCGAGGCCCATTTGCACTAGCAATTCCTCCAGCCGATCGCGCTGCTGTTCCGGCGTCAATGGCAGAGTCTCCAGGACGGCGAGGAGATTCTGTTCGCTGGTCAATTGACGAAACACCGAGGGTTCCTGGGGGAGGTAGCTGATTCCGCTGCGGGCCCGGAGGTACATGGGGAGGTCCGTAATTTCGTCGCCGTTGAGAAGGACGCGGCCGGAATCGGGGCGGGCAAGACCCACTATGATGTAGAAGGTTGTCGTCTTTCCTGCGCCGTTCGGTCCCAACAACCCAACGACTTCACCTTGACCAATCTCCAGCTCGACGTCATCGACGACCTTGCGTCCTCGATACGACTTGCTCAACTCGACGGCCTGGAGCTTCAGCATACCTCTTCATTCGTGACCGCGGGGCGGTCTGATTACTCAATTTCACTGCTGGACTCGATGCTTCGTCAACGTCCGCGATCCATTTTCAGAATCGACGATGATCGTATCATCCGCTAAAAAGAAGGTCAATTGAAGGCCTCTGGTCGTGCCCGCCGTACCGTCGTAGAGCGTTGGGTTTCCGCCGGTCATCACGAATTTGCCGGTCGCGGCGGTGTACTCCCCGCGCTCGGCGGTAGCTCTGCGATCGCCCTCATCGACGATCACTCCTCCGGTACCGACGGCCCGGCTGATTTGCTGGGCGCCCCCGGTGGAGGGGGCGCTATTTGCGGATGGATTCGCCGGCTGGCTGCGGGTGAAATAAAGATCCAAAACTGGGCCACGCATTTTCTGGTCGGCGGACTGCACGACGACATCCTTGGTCAGGTGCGCATGGCCGTCCTTATCATCATAGTTGAGGTTTGCGCAGGTCGCGTGCCACAACTGCGTTTTTTGGGGGACCACCTGCGAGGTATTGACGGGTTTCGGCGGAGAATCGAGCGGGTGATCCTTCGCAGATTGCGTCGAGTGGTCTGCGGATGGACTGGGAGCCTGAGGGAAGACCGCGCGCACGTTCTCGTAGCCATTCAACATGCGGGTCTCGCGCAGCAATTCGATCGAATTTGCTTCCAGCACGGAATCCCCCTGCCACAGCCGTGCGCGCCCCGTGTACAAGGCGCGGCCCGTTTTTGAGTTAGCCGTCAACGAATCAGAGGTGATGTTGGCAGGCACGGGGGCAAGCTGCACCGCGCCGTTCTTTCCGGAAAAATCCGTGGAGCGAACGCCGCCTTCGGCAAAAATGTCGCCGGTGTCCTGCGCAAAGGTGATGCGAGGCGCGTGCGTCTCGGTGGTAGCGTCGCGGGT
>JBEKWY010000098.1:0-23977 GCA_049512575.1 Candidatus Acidiferrum sp. | reverse complement strand
GAAGATAGGGGTTGCAGCTCGATATCCGCTTTGACTCTGCCTTTGACGGCAAAAGCGAGGGCTTCGGCCATATCCTGGCGCGTGCCCACGAACGAACCGCGGATCGTTATGCAATTTGCAACAACATCAAAGAGCGGAACCGGGAATTCGCCGGGCGGCAGCCCAACCAGGACACACGTGCCACGCTTCCTGGTCATGCCAACGCCTTGCTTGAATGCGATGAGAGACGGCGCTGTGATCAGAACCCCATGAGCTCCACCGCTGGTCGCCTTCTTTACGGCAGCTGCCGGGTCTTCCGTCTTGGCATTGATCACGAAATCGGCGCCCAGACGCGTGGCATGGGACAGTTTGCCGTCATCGACGTCGATCGCGCAGACGAGCAGTCCCATGGCCTTTGCATATTGCACGGCCAGGTGACCGAGTCCGCCAACGCCAGAGATAGCGATCCAATCTCCCGGCTTCGCCGCAGTCTCCTTGATCCCCTTGTAGGTCGTGATTCCAGCGCAGATCAACGGCGCGGCATCCGCCGGCGCCAGACCGGCGGGAATATGGGCAACATAATTCGGATCGGCGAGTACAAATTCAGCAAAACCGCCGTTCTTGGTGTAGCCGCCGAACTGTGCCTGAGCACACACCGTCTCCCAGCCAGTCAAGCAGAACTCGCAGTGCCCACAGGCTGAATAGAGCCACGGCACCCCGACCCGGTCGCCCTCTTTTACATCGGTCACTCCCGATCCAACGGCGGTCACCAGGCCAATGGCCTCGTGGCCAGGAATAAATGGGAGAGTGGGCTTCACCGGCCAGTCACCGTGGGCCGCGTGGAGATCGGTGTGACAGACTCCGCAGGCCTCGGTTTTCACAAGTATTTGGTTTTTCCCCGGAGAGGGAACGTCCCATTCCACGAGTTCGAGCGGCTTTCCGAATTGCTCGACAATCGCAGCGTACATCTTGACGGGCATGGATATCTCCTTTGGACTTTCTTGTCCCTAATAGGAGATTCGAGCTTAACAACCGACTTCTCGTTTTTCTGTCCAATAGAACACACTCGCGGCAAGCGTCAAGGGTGTATCCTCGGCAAGAGGAACACTACAACGCTGTGGAAGGCGAGGAAGAAATCCACGAGGATGAAGAAGTAGAAAAACTTGTTAAAGGCGAAACCATCGAACGCAACGGCGAGTACTGGCGGATCATCGACGTTTTAAAACCAGTGGCAGAGGCAGAAACTGATTCCGACACGATCGACCTTGATGTGATAAGAGTTTATCTCGCCGGGCCGCAGCCCTAAGTGTGAGTGCTAATCTGAAATAGGCACGAGCCTGAAGGGAGAAGCTGTCGCGCGAGAGTTCGTTTACCAAAATAACGGGAAGTCCAACCTGTGGGACGATCCGGAATTCGTCGCGAATGATAAAGTCCCAGTTCGGGTCGCCGATCAAATCGTTAAACGCAAGGGTGCCAACTATCGCGTAGAGTCCGTGGCGACGCTGAAAACCCCCAACGGCAGCGTTACTCGCTACGTCATAGACCTCATGCCACTCGACGACTCCCGGAAGATTAAGCTGGATGAACGCGGTATCAAGATACGAGCCGGGAGATTTTCAACGCGGATTAGAACCCCTTTTTTCGCCTTCTTCCTAACCTTAGCCCGGCGCTTCTTCGCCGCCTTCACAATCGCCGCTCTGCCAGCAGCCGACAAGACGCGTCTCTTCACGCCGACGACGTTGCGCTCCTGGAAGTATCGAGAAAACCGGGTTCGAGGAGTCTGCGCGCGACGCCCGGGAAGAAGACGCAGCAAGGTTCCTTCAAGCGGACTCCTGGACGGAGGAGAGCAATTACGCGGGTCCGATCGGCTCTGCGTTTAAGGTGTCGATCACCCGTCTGGCTAGGCCAGGAGCCCGCTCGACAGGGATCCGACTTCGCTCTTGGCGACTCCCATTTAAGAGAGGCCAAGACGAGCAAAGACAGGGATCTTCACCAGGTCCAAGATCAACCCGAAAGCGATCGCCGCTGCAAATTCAACGGCCAAAACTGAGAGGGACACTGGCGCCATAGCAATCCCGCGGATAGCCAACGTCGAGATAATAAGGAGGTCGGCGACCGAGGACCCTACCAGCCATACGGTCGGGCGTAGGCCCCAGAGATGGCGTCGTGCTCGCAAGGTGTAAATTGTGGCTTGGCTGCCATATACGATGGCAACGATGCAAAGAGTTCTCAGTGTTTCTATTCCGAATCGCAGTTCGAACTTGCCGAGCGCTAGGACAGCGATACAAAACGCGAGAAAGCAGCCTCCTAGAATGGTGCCTGCTACGGTAATCCTGCCAACTTGCCAGGAATTTGGCATCGGAGATGGCCGCACTCTGTCAGTGGTCAACGACATGGACAGGAAGTCGCCTGTGATCATCACAATGACCATCAGCATTGGCGTCAAAACCGCGTGTCCGGTCATGACCAGGCCAACCGCCAGCAAGAGCACCTGCACGATTTTCTTGAGGACGGAGTTCAACGTGTAGGTAAGAATGCGCTGAAAGGTGGTTCTGCCCTCTTTTACGGCGGCAACGATGCCGCCAAGCCCTGCTTCCGTCAACACAATGCCGGCTGCCGATTTGGCGACATCGGTTGCGGTCGATACAGCAATGCCCATTTGTGCCTGACGGAGCGCCGGTGCATCGTTGGCGCCATCGCCGCACATTCCAACCGTATTCCCGCTCTTCTGGAAGGCCTTTACGAGGTTAAATTTTCCTTCCGGAAGAATACTTGCGAATACCGCGAAATCCATCGGTTTTACGCCATCGGGAATCACTCCGGGCGGGCAAACAGCCCCATCTAATCCCACCGCGTGGGCAACGATTACCGCCGTGGCTGGAGCGTCACCCGTCACCATGACGGTGCGCACGCCCAGGCCCTTGAGTTCAGAGATCAGAGAGATCGAGTCCTTGCGGGGCGGGTCGCTGAGTGCAATAAGACCCATAAGCTTCAGAGCTGTTGGGGGGCCAGCAGCTACTGCCAAAACCCTGTAGCCGTGCTTTTCAAGTTCGTCGGCTAAACCGGCCGCGCTGGGTGAGGGGGCGCTAAGACCCGCAACTACCGTGAAAGCTCCCTTGACGATGCGCTCTACGCCATCCTTGGCATCGGTTGCTGTGGCTTCTGAAATCTTCTTGGCAGGGTCGAATGGCACAAACGTGAGTAGCTTTGGAAGGTCCGGTGCTGCCTTGTGGATGGAGGCAGAGCGAATCGCTGCGTCCACAGCGTCGTCACCACCCTCAGAACTGGCTAGGGCTGCCATGCCAAGAATCTGGGCTTCGTCAAACCCCGGCATCGGTTTAACGCTGGTAACGGAGAGTTCATTTCGGGTTAGCGTTCCGGTTTTGTCCGAGCACAGCACATCAATCGTGGCTGCTTCATCTACTGCGGAGAGCCTCGTTGGAAGGACTCCCAGTTTCGCCAGAGATCTCGCTCCAAGGGCCGCCGCCAGCGTGAATGTTGCCGGCAATGCTACTGGTATCGCTGCGAGAACTGACGTGAGCAACAGTGGGATGATCTCACTCCAGGGCATCGCATGAAAATATGCGTACGCTCCCATCAGAAGGATGACCGTGACGTTGAAAATTGCCAGATTTCGCACGATGCGCAGAACAGCTTTCTGCTGCGAACTTTCACTGTGTGCCGTACGCACGAGTTCTGCCGTACGCCCAAACTTGGTATGAATTCCGGTAGCTGTCACCTCTGCGGTCGCTTCACCTCGCCTTACGAGTGCTCCCGCATAGGTATCCACGCCCGGACCAGCCTCAATGGGGAGAGATTCGCCTGTAAGCATGGATTGATCGAGTAGGACAGATCCACCGATCAAATGCACATCCGCCGCAACCACGCCGCCGAGCGACAACTTCACGAGATCGCCACGCACCAACCCCGCTGCCGGTACGGTCTTCCAGACCCCATCGCGCTCGACGTAGGCATTCAAAGCAAGACGCGAGTTCAAGGCCTTCAGGGTAGCCTGGGCGCGACCCTCCTGGAAATAAGCTAGCGCTGCGTTGAAGACCAGCAGGCCCGCGATTACCGCAGCCTCGACATACTTATGAAGTACAATCTGAAGCACAATTGAGGCTTCGAGCAGCCATGGGACAGGCGCCCAGAACTTGGCCAATGCGTCTCGAAGTGGATGATCGGACACATCGGGCATTGCGTTGGCGCCGTCTTTTTGAAGACGGCTACGTGCTTCAGCGCTCGTGAGTCCGTTCGAGGCTATGTTCTGAACCGGCTTTCCGGGAGGATTCGATAGCGGGGCTTCGACTTTTGCGGCCATGATTTGTTAGGTTGCATCGCTATCTCTGTTCCAATGAGCCAGGCATCATTATCAGTCATCGGAGCAGTCATCAACTATGGGATTTATTCCACAAGGTCTCCAAGTCCGGGGTGGTGCCGGCCGACAAGATCCAGTAAGGCTCGAGTGATCCGGTTTTTTGCAGATTCGTAATCTGCGCCGCGCCTGCGCTCCCGCCAGGCCGGGTTGCCATCTGCGGCCGCGACGATCCTGTCGCCAGCTCTTATCAATCTTCTGGGTATTTGCCAACTGCCCCAGCAAAGCATGCTGATCAGCATTAGAACCAGAGCAATCGAGTAAGTCTGTGGGACAAACAATCGTCACCCCACCCGCAGCTGGTCGCGTAGAACGGACCGGTTCGACGACGAAAGCGATGCCGGTGTTCTTCTTCAACGACAAGCCGCTGGCTATTTTTCACCGAAGTGAAGCGAACGCAACGCTGAGACTAAGCGGCAGCAGGCAATTTCTCGACGCCGTTGTTACTACTTTTTAGTTCTTTTTCCTTGTTCGCGCGCTCCTGGCCGAGTCCCATGGTTAGTGCCGTCAGGCCGGCAAGGCCGCCCAATTGCATCGATTCGACGGCGGTGCTGGGAACGATAACGATCGTGGAGTTCGCCTTCAAACCTTCATAGAGCATGTTCATGGCTCGCAGATGTAGTGCTACCGGATCGTTGGCATAGGTCTTGGCTGCTTCGCCAAACTTCTCCGCTACCTGGCGCTCGGAGTCTCCTAGAATCACGCGGGCCTGGCGCTCGCGTTCGGCTTGGGCTTGCATCGACATCGCGTCTTCCAAGGCTGCTGGAATTAACACATCCTTGACCTCTACCGAGATCACGTTGATGCCCCACGGTTCGGTGCGTTCATCAATTATTTTCTGCAGGACGCCGCTGATTTTATCGCGTCCTTCGAGCATATCGGACAGCATGGTCTTGCCGATGACGTCACGCAGGGCCGTCTGAGAAGCCCAGCCTATTGCGCTCTGATAGTCGGCAACATCCAGGGCCGCTTTTTTGGGGTCGACAATTTTCCAAAACAACACAGCATCCACGTCTACGGGCACGGTGTCTTTTGTCAGGGTTTTTTCCGCCTTGAAGGAACTGGTGAGCACGCGGATGTCGATCCAGTAAGGAATGGTGTCGATGAGGGGGATAATCAGGAATAGTCCTGGTCCCTGAAGGGAACGGAACTTCCCCAGCCGCAAGACCACCGCCTTGCTCCATTGATCTGCTACCTGAATTGCCGAAGAGATGGCGGATGCAAGAACAACTGCTCCCGCCAGAACCGCTAGAGCTAGGAAGTCAGCGGAAGCACGATACATGGCGTAGGCCAGTGCCGCTCCAACACCAGCAATTACGATGAATACTAAGACTGGAAAGGAATTATTCTTTTTCATTTCAACTACCTCTCTTCGATTTCTGCAATTTGCGATCTGTGGGGATGCCGTTTTGAAGTTTCATCTCAATTTCGCTCTGAATCATTGCAACGTTCAGACTCTTGAACATCTCTTCGAGCAGGATCGCGAACTCCCGAGGGCGAAGAGCTGGCGATCCCAGGCATTCTTCGCCAGCGTCAATAGCGGGCAGCCAAAAGCAGCTGTTCTCGACCTGTAAACAAAGGAACGCTGTAACGGGCAGGCCGTGCAAAACCATCAACAGGCGAAAACCGGTTCCATCGGACAGATGCGTGTTGCTGAGCACTAGATCAACCGGTTTAGAACTCAATAGATCCCAGGCTTCTCGCAGACCGCTAACAAAGTGGCATCGAAAACCCCACCAGACTAGCCGGTCTGTCAGGCACTGGGCGCCACGAAACGTGTGTCCGACCAAGAGCACTTCGGTCCCGGAAAGTTTCATTTGCCCTCCCCAGTGCCGTATTTCATGCTGGTTGCTCACGGCCGAACACGCGGACTCTGCAATCAATGTCAACTGGGCCTCCCTAAGCCAGGAGTTCAGGGCCTTAGCGTGGCTTCGTGGACATATCCGCCAATTTCGTGCAGCAGCGTTCGCGCGGATTCTGGAACCGCAACTTTGCCGCTAAGAATTTCGTGGCGGTCTACATCGTGCCCATACATGGCTTGGTCTCCGCTCTTGTCGGCTTGCACCACGGCGCCGTCCAGGCTCACGCCGGCGAAGACGCCTTTCGTGCGAGAATACGAGAGAATCTCCGCATTCAGCTTAAGGTCTGTGCCAGCGGAGGCGTTTCGGCCTACCGGCCCTGCCGCTACCGAAGCGTCAGCTCCGAGCTTGAATTTATCGCTGAGCAGGCTTTGCAAGGCGTGATCGTTCATAAACAGCATCACGAGGTCAGTGGAAGAGCCCCCGATCTGATAGCCAACACTGCCGCCGTCAACCGCCACGAACATGGGAGCGCTCCAGCCATGCTCAGTGCGACAAGTTGCCAGTCCCCGACCGTAGTTGCCGCCGAATATAAAAGCGAACTTCACGTCTCCTGGAATAATGGCGATACACTTCGCCGAGTCCAGCAAGTTCCGCGGAATCCCTTGATCCGGAGCGTTCATGATCTCCTTGAACACCTGGGTGGCTTTCTGAGTGCGATTCACGTCATCCTCGCGGTCCGACGCGACTGCAGTCAGAGCGACAAGAAGGCATAACATTGTGATGATCGAAAGGCGCTTCAACATTTTATTTATCTCCCTCAAATTTTAATTCGCTACTGAACCGTGCTGCCATTTCTTGGTTTAACTGCTCTCCATATGTCCTAGGTGTAATCATCTTGGTGGTTTCTAGACGCAGGTCTCGTTGATCTACTGCAGAACAACTTTCTTATTCGGACGTTTTGCCCTTACAGCCCGCGTGTTCGCATGAACAATCGATATCCGGCGTCTTTTCCATAGCTTCGCATTGAGCGCTGCAGTACTTGCCGGACGTTGTCACGCACGAACAAACTGGGTGCGCACACTTCTCGGCTTTGGGGGTGGTCATTTCTTTTCTCCTAACTTCAGATCCACAGCTAGCGGATCAACGCGCCATCGTACGGCAGTGGCAACAGATGTTTCTGTGCGATACCGAACACTTTTTCAACTGCTGTTAAAAAACCAATTCCAAGTGTGAATACTGTCTAAAAGCGAACAGTTTCCTGGTTCGCATACTGTCATATTGAATTTGGGACTCACTCATTGATCTGGGAAAGACAGCGAGTGCCTGAGGAGGTGTGAAATGTCTGCACAAAAGTCTGTTGTGGCGGTATACGCCACGCACGCGGAAGCGGATCAAGCGGTTAAGGAGCTGCAACGCGGCGGATTCGATATGCATAAGCTGTCGATTGTTGGGAAGGGGTATCACACGGACGAGAATGTCGTGGGGTACTACAGCACAGGCGACCGCATGAAGTATTGGGGCAAAATTGGCGCGTTTTGGGGAGGTTTCTGGGGGTTGCTGTTCGGTTCTGCCTTATTCATGATTCCCGGTTTTGGCCCAGTCTTAGCGGCGGGACCAGTAGTGGCGTGGATCGTGGCAGGGTTGGAAGGGGCGGTGGAGGTTGGAGCGTTGGGCGCTGTCGGAGCCGGGCTTTTCAGTATCGGAATTCCTAAGGACAGTATTGTGAAGTACGAAACGGCTCTGAAGACAGATCAGTTCCTGTTGATCGCGCATGGCAGCGCAGGAGAAGTGACTCATGCGAAGGAAATCATCGAAACCACGCATCCTACCCAATTCTCGCTGCACTCCGGTGAAAAGGTAGCGGCGGCCACCGTTTAGCCGAATCGTATGGGCAAGGCTCTTCTCGCTGAGTCTTGCCAAGCGGTATTTGCTGTAGGAATTTGCAACAGTAGCACTTGAAATCTGCAAGTTTCGAGCGGCTTAAGGGTGCAGGGAACTTGCCGCGGCAGCGCCGTGTAACCCAGTTCGCATGGAATCACGCGAATTGAATACATCCGGGATTCGCTGATCAAACCTGACGAGTCTATGGTTTTGTTATTCCTTCCAGTATCGTCGACGCGCGCAAAACGAGCTTCGTTTGGATTGCAGAATATGAGCGGAGTTATTCATGGAACCAGCTGATCCGCGCATCTTAACAATCAATGGCGGCTCGTCGAGCATCAAATTCGCGCTGTTCGCGACCGGTGATTCGCTTTCACGAATTCTTGAAGGTGAGATTGACCGGATTGGGCTACCGGAGGCCACCTTTCGGGTGAAGGGCGAGGATCGGACGAACAACTTTTCGCGGATGGTAACGGCGCCGGATCACACCGTGGCAGTGGGCGTTCTGATGGAGTGGCTCGAGGAACGCAGCGGACGTAACGGCTTGGCGGCGGTGGGTCATCGCGTCGTGTGTGGCGGGCCGAAGTATTACAAGCCGCAGCGAATCACTGCGGAAATGCTTCAGGAGTTACATCGGCTCAGTCCATTCGATCCGGAACACTTGCCCGAGGAGATCTTGTTGACTGAGGCGTTTCATCGTCGATTTCCTGACCTGCCACAAGTGGCATGTTTCGACACGGCTTTTCATCATGACCTGCCGCGCGTGGCGCAACTCTTGCCGATTCCCCGCCGGTACGAGGCACAGGGCGTCCGGCGTTACGGATTTCACGGATTGTCGTACGCGTTTCTAAGGGATGAACTCGTGCGCCTCGGCGATCCGGCGGCAACAACTGGCCGGGTCATCCTCAGCCACCTCGGCAATGGTGCGAGTCTCGCGGCGGTCCGTGACGGTAAATCCTCAGACACAAGCATGGGCTTCAGCTCGACCGCGGGTGTGCCGATGAGTACCCGCTCGGGTGATCTTGATCCCGGATTGGTTTGGTACTTGGCGCGCACTGAAAACATGGACGCAAAACAATTCAACGAGATGGTCAATTTTCAGTCCGGACTCCTCGGAATATCCGAGACCAGTTCCGACATGCGCGATCTGCTTGACCATGAGTCGAAGGACGTGCGGGCGGCTGAAGCGATCGCGCTGTTCTGTTACCAGGTCAAGAAATGGATTGGCGCATTCGCGGCGGCGTTGGGCGGACTGGACACGTTGGTGTTCGCGGGTGGCATTGGAGAGAACGCGCCCATAATTCGTGGCCGGATTTGCGAGGGGCTGAGATTTCTCGGAGTCGAACTTGAGGAAAAACAAAACGCGGCCAATGACGGCGTCATTTCTACGGCGTCCAGCCAGGTTACGGTACGCGTTATTCGCACAGACGAAGAACGCATGATCGCCAAGACAGTTTGCTCCGTCCTCGGCCTTGGCCGCAGAAAGGAAAATTCCGACCATGTGACGAAGTACGTCTCTCGGGCGGATCCTTTTTTGGGGCGCGGCCTGCAGTGACGCCGCCTCCGCAACAGGTGTGTTGACACCCGTGCAGACTGCGGTGAGACCGCCTTGTCAAACAGGTGTCCGCCGGGTCAAAACAGAGAACCAAACGAAACACGAAAGAAAGGACTACCGCAATGCTAGTAAAAGCTAAAACGCTGCACGGTTATAAGTTGAACAGCCTCGATGGGGAAATAGGAAAGGTCAGAGAATTCTACTTCGATGACCAGCACTGGGCGATTCGTTATTTAGTGGCGGACACGGGAAACTGGCTTGTGGGCCGGCAGGTATTGATTTCCCCCTATGCGCTCATCGCGGTGAGTACAAGAGAGCAGCAGATCGCCATCGATTTGACCAAGAAGCAGATTGAGAACAGTCCGTCCTTGAACAGCGACAAACCTGTATCGCGTCAATTCGAGGAGGATTACTACGGATATTACGGATTTCCGATGTATTGGGGCGGTCCATGCATGTGGGGAGACTATCAATACATCAATCGCGACCGTGAAAAATGGCGGGAGATTACCCGTAGTGAGAAAGCATGGGATCCCCATTTACGTAGCACGCACGACGTGCGTGGCCATCACCTACAGGCCGTGGATGGCGGAATTGGTCACGTCGCGGATTTTGTTCTCGATGACGAGAGCTGGGCGATTCGTTATTTGATCATCGATACACAGAACTGGTGGCCGGGAAAGAAGGTCCTGATTTCCCCACAATGGATCCAGAGTGTCAGTTGGGGCGAGTCGAAAGTCTTCATCAACCTTTCCCGTGAAAGCATCAAGCAGTCACCAGAATACCGGGAGGACTCACTGCCAACCCGGGAGTATGAGACCGGTTTGTATCGACACTATGACCGCGAAGGATATTGGGTCGATGAACTGGTAGGCCGGGAACACTCCCGTTGACATAAACACGAGAGGTTTTTTTTGACCTGCGAGAATTGCTCGCGCTAAACGCCGGCGAGGTTCGGCGGCGGAAGCAACGGCGCTTTTCCTTGCTATCAGATGAAAGTGGCGATCGGCTCTTTCGCTGCGGAGCGGTACAAAACGTAAACGCAGCGAGAGGCATGATCGGCGAGTCGGATTGCTGCGGTCTCGGCCTGTGCTGAAAAAGGAGAACTGAACCGTGAAGACAGAAACTCTTTCCTTGGGACTTTCCCCAACTCTTTCCCCGGAATTGCTTCGCAAGATGGACGCCTACTGGCGCGCCGCAAACTATCTGTCGGTGGGCCAGATTTATCTGTACGACAATCCGCTGTTGAAGCAGCCGTTGAAACTGTCGCACGTGAAGCCGCTGGTGGTCGGACACTGGGGGACGACGCCTGGCCAGAACTTCATCTACGTGCACTTGAACCGGGTCATCAAGAAGCATGACCTGGACATGTTCTACATCGCTGGTCCTGGACACGGTGGCCCGGCGCTTGTGGGCAACGTTTATCTCGAAGGAACCTATAGCGAGGTCTATCCGAACATTACCCAGGACGAAGCCGGAATGAAGAAACTGTTCAAGCAATTCTCGTTTCCAGGCGGAATCTCGAGCCATGTCGCACCGACGACGCCGGGGTCGATTCACGAAGGTGGCGAGTTGGGATATTCGCTCAGTCATGCCTTTGGAGCGGCGTTCGACAATCCCGATCTGATCGTCGCTTGCGTCATCGGCGACGGCGAAGCGGAAACGGGCCCCTTGGCGACCGCATGGCAGTCCAATAAGCTCCTGAACCCAATTAGCGACGGCGCTGTGCTGCCAATCCTGCACCTCAATGGCTACAAGATCAGCAATCCGACAGTTCTGGCCCGTATCGAGCACGAGGAATTGGAACAATTTCTGCGAGGCTGCGGCTGGGCGCCCCACTTTGTGGAAGGGAATGAGCCAGACAAAATGCATGAACTCATGGCCTTCACCTTGGATAAAGCCATCGAGGACATCCGGCAAATCCAAGACCATGCAAGGAAGGCGAACGATACGACTCGACCACGCTGGCCAATGATCGTTCTCAGATCACCCAAAGGCTGGACAGGGCCGAAAGTAGTCGATGGCCTGCAAGTCGAGGGCACTTTCCGAGCGCACCAAGTGCCGCTGCTCGTAGATTCTGAGCATCCCGATCATGTCGAGCAACTGGAAAGCTGGATGAAGAGCTACAAAGCCGAGGAATTGTTCGATGAAAACGGGCGGCTCATCCCAGAATTAGCTGAACTGGCGCCGAAGGGCGACCGCCGGATGGGCGCCAATCCGCACACCAACGGCGGACTCTTGCTGCGCGACCTGCGCATGCCGGATTTTCATATTCACGCGGTGAATGTGCCTTCGCCCGGTGCCGTGGACGGTCAAGACACAATGGTCCTGGGAAAGTTCCTCCGCGATGTTGCCAAGCTGAATCAGGACCAACGCAATTTTCGTGTCTTTGGCCCCGATGAGACTCTCTCGAATCTTCTCGGCGCGGTTTTTGAATTCACGAATCGCCAGTGGGACGCCCGCGAAGAAAAGAACGATGAATTCCTCGCGCCCGCCGGTCGCGTGCTGGACTCGATGCTCAGCGAACACCAGTGCGAGGGTTGGTTGGAGGGTTATCTCCTGACCGGACGGCACGGGCTGTTCAACAGCTACGAGGCCTTCATTCGCATCGTGGACTCGATGTTCAGCCAGCACGCCAAGTGGCTAAAGGTAACGTTGGAATTGCCTTGGCGCCGGAAGATCGCCTCACTGAACTATCTACTCGCCTCTCACGTCTGGCAGCAGGATCACAACGGCTTTACTCACCAGGATCCCGGCTTCCTCGACCACGTCATCAACAAAAAGGCGGATATAGTGCGGGTTTACCTTCCGCCCGATGCCAACTGCCTATTGTCTGTTTTTGATCATTGTCTGCGCAGCCGGCACTACGTCAACGTGGTGGTTGCAGGCAAGCACGCCCTCCCGCAGTGGCTGACCATGGACGCGGCAGTCGTACATTGCACGGAAGGAATTGGCATCTGGCAATGGGCCAGCAACGACCAAGGCGCCGAGCCGGACGTGGTCATGGGCTGCTGCGGCGACACGCCCACGCTGGAGATTTTGGCCGCCGTTTCCATCCTTCGCCAGCATCTGCCCGATCTGAAAATACGGGTGGTCAATGTCGTCGATTTGATGAAGCTGCAGTCTGCGAGCGAACACCCGCACGGGCTTAGCGAAACGGATTACGATGCACTCTTCACGAAAGACAAACACATCATTTTTGGCTTTCATGGATATCCGACGCTAGTCCACCGGCTGACCTACCGCCGCACCAACCGCAACCTCCACGTTCGAGGCTACAAGGAAGAAGGCACGATCACGACGGCTTTTGACATGAGGGTCCAGAACGATCTCGACCGTTTCCACTTGGTGCAGGACGTGGTCGATCGCCTTACGCACTTAGGTTCCAAGGGCGCCTACCTGAAGCAGCAGATGCAGGACAAGCTCATCGAGCACAAGCACTACATCGACCAGCATGGGCAAGACCTGCCAGAGATTCGTAACTGGAAATGGGGGCGCACCTAAATGAATACCCGACAACTCATGAATACCGCTAGGGCGTGGGTCGCCGGCGACAAGGGCTTGCTGGCGATGGGCACAGCACGCTCTCTATCATCGAGTCACGTGCGACCGCGCTGCGCGCCGTGGCGAATACACCGCCGCGATAAAAATAGCATCTGGTCCGGAACAACACCATGTAACGCAAACATCGCGTTGACGAACACGGCCAACACCTGGGTGTTGGTGAGTGACCTCGCGGTAACAACGCAGTCCCAAGATCATCCGAAATGCGATCGAGAAGAAAGGGAACCATGCATGAGGGCGAGCACAATCACCGCCAACGGGTAGCAGCGGATGGCGAGCATGTTCATCACGACCCTGGCCCTTACTGGAAGCGCGCTCATCACGATTGGCGTTTTTGGATTGGCATGCTCCTTATGATGGTGGCCATAACTGTCTACCTTGTGAGCGATGACTTGTCGCTCGTTCCCGGCAGCCACCCGCAGCAGCCGGCGTCAACTGCCGTCAAGAAATAGGGAACCTTCATGGACTTTTGTAATTAAGGAACGAAAGCACGTGAAATCACGAACTTATAAATACGGCGCGGGAGCTCCTTCAGGAGAGATAGGCCTGCTGGCGATAGATGAGAATGAAGAGAGAGAGGCTGAACGAAACACACCTTACCGCCGGAACGCTCGCTGACTCGCCGGGAGCAAAGTGTAAGCGACGCGATTTTAGGAATTCAAAATCGTGAATGAGACTTCTTGGACAGCGCCAGTCCACCGATTTTTCAAGACCTTGCGAAGCAAGTTTCGGTGCACGGAAAGCGAACAAAGAGGATACTCCGCATGAAAGCCGTTGACGAACAGACTAAAGCTCCCGAATCGAAGCCCACTAGCCCCAAATCGAAGTCGGGGTCCGACCCCGATCCCAAAAACGATCTGAAAACCCTGCCAATGGCGGAGCTGGAGAAGAAATTGGCATCGTCTGCGAAAGGCCTCAGCCAAGCCGAGGCGCAGAAACGGCTGGCGCAATATGGTCCGAATCAGATCACGGAGAAGAAAACCAGCGCATTCTTGAAGTTCCTCAGTTATTTCTGGGGCCCCATTCCGTGGATGATCGAAGCGGCGGTCATTCTGTCGGGCGTCGTCCGGCACTGGCTGGATTTCTTCATTATTCTCTTTCTCCTTTTCTCCAATGCAGTGGTGGCATTTTGGGAGGAACATCAGGCGGGCAACGAAATCGCCGCATTGCGGGCCAAGCTGGCGGTCGTGGCCAAGGCGCTACGAGATGGAAAGTGGGGTGCCCCTAAGGTTGCGGACCTCGTGCCTGGCGACGTCATCCGTCTGCGGCTCGGGGACATCGTCCCGGCCGATGCACGGTTGTTGGCAGGCGATCCCATTCAAGTCGATCAGTCCGCATTGACCGGGGAATCCTTGCCTGCGACGCGCAAACCGGGCGAGGCGGTCTTTTCTGGCTCCACTATCAAGCGGGGCGAAGCCGACGCGATGGTCTACGCCACCGGTGAGAAGACTTACTTCGGCAAGACGGCGCAGTTGGTCCAGGGAGCTCATACCGTCAGCCATTTCCAGCGTGCCGTGCTCAAAATTGGCGACTACCTGATCGTTCTCGCTGTGGCCTTGGTGGCGGTGATTGTTGCCGTGGCGCTCTTCCGTCGCGATCCAATCCTCAGCACGTTGGAGTTCGCCCTGGTGCTTCTGGTGGCCGCGATCCCCGTGGCCATGCCCACGGTGCTTTCAGTAACCATGGCGGTCGGCGCACGTCTGCTGGCGAAAAAACAAGCAATCGTGACCAAACTGTCGGCCATCGAGGAACTAGCTGGCGTGGATGTGTTGTGCTCGGACAAGACCGGCACCCTCACGCAAAACAAGTTGACGCTGGGCGATCCTTTCTGCTTGAACAATATTCCCGCCGACCAGGTCATTCTATGGGCCGCGCTGGCTTCGCGTGCCGAAGATAAGGACACCATCGACCTAGCCGTTATCGGTGGCGTAAAGGACGATAACGCGCTAAAGGCTTATCAGGTACTCAATTTCCAGCCGTTCGACCCGGTGCATAAACGCGCGGAAGCTACCGTTAAAGCTTCGGATGGAAAACAGTTTTTTGTGGCCAAAGGCGCGCCGCAGGTAATTCTGCAAATGTCCACCAACGCCGGCGAAGTAAAACTCGCCGTCGAGAAAGCGGTCAATGGGTTCGCGGGCCGCGGCTTTCGCTCCTTGGGTGTAGCCCGGGCGGATCAGGAAAATAAGTGGCAGCTTGTTGGCGTGTTGCCAATGTTCGATCCGCCGCGCGAACAAGCCAAAGCAACGATCGCGAACGCTGGGCAGATGGGTGTGAAAGTCAAGATGGTCACCGGCGACCAATTGGCCATCGCCCAGGAAACCGCCCGCCAACTGGGGATGGGCACGAACATCCTGGATGCCGCGGTGTTGCGCGACGCGAAGAATCAGCAGTCGGCGCAGTCGGTGGATTCCATCGAAAGAGCGGACGGCTTCGCCCAGGTATTCCCCGAAGACAAATACAACATTGTCGACGTCTTGCAAAAGCACGGCCACATAGTTGGCATGACCGGTGACGGGGTGAACGATGCTCCCGCGCTGAAGAAAGCGGACTGCGGCATTGCGGTTTCCGGAGCGACAGACGCGGCGCGTGCTGCGGCTTCCATCGTGCTGCTGGCCTCCGGCCTGTCGGTGATCATCGACGCGGTCAAGGAGAGCCGCCGCATCTTCCAACGGATGAACAGCTATGCGATCTACCGCATCGCCGAAACGCTGCGGGTGCTGTTCTTCATGACCCTGGCAATCCTGGTCTTTAATTTCTACCCTGTGACCGCGGTGATGATCGTGATGCTGGCTTTACTCAACGACGGAGCCATTCTGTCGATCGCCTATGACAACGTTCATTACAAGGACAAGCCCGAAGTATGGAACATGCGTCTCGTGCTGGGCATCTCCACCGTGCTGGGCATCATGGGGGTCATTGCTGCGTTCGGGCTGTTTTATCTTGGCGAGCGCGTATTTCACCTCGACCACGCGCACGTCCAAACGCTGATGTATCTGAAGCTTTCCGTGGCAGGCCATTTGACGATTTTTCTGACGCGCACGCGTGGTCCGTTCTGGTCCATTCGCCCCGCTCGGATTTTATGGATAGCGGTACTTGGCACACAGACTGTCGCAACTCTGATTGCCGTTTACGGTTTATTCATGACGCCGCTTGGCTGGCGGTGGGCGGGGTTCGTTTGGGCTTATGCACTGATTTGGGCCCTCGTGAATGACCGCGTCAAACTGCTGGCCTATCGGATTTTTGATCCCAACAAAGTCCCGTTATTGGCCAAGAGCACGATCGATCTGACTCCGCAGATCGCCTCGCGGGCCTATGAACTCTATGAGCAGCGCATTCGGGGCGAAAGCCCCGCAGATCAAGACTGGATGGAAGCGGAACGCGAGATTCGGAAAGATCAGGCAGTAAAGACCAAGGCTGTATGAACATCGTCCAAGGCCGCCGGAGTGGTAAGTGTGACCGGCATAACTGGTAACGCCAAAAGGATGAAGATGAAAATCAATTCAAAGGATTTTCGTGTGCGGGGAGAAAAGGTCAATCTTAAGAAATGGCCGACCATCATCGAGCCCTTTTTCAAGTCCAAGAAACGGTATCAAAAACTCCTGGAAGAACATGTTGAAAAGTTAAGCTCGCTGCAGCAACTTCATTACGCCTCCAACCGCTATGCGTTGCTGCTGATTTTTCAGGCCCTGGACGCTGCTGGCAAGGACGGCTCCATCAGGCACGTCATGTCCGGGGTAAATCCGGAAGGCTGCGATGTTTACAGTTTCAAACAGCCGAGTGCCGACGAGCTGCAACATGATTTTCTGTGGCGCACCACATGTCGCCTTCCCGAACGCGGGCGTATCGGCATCTTCAATCGTTCTTACTACGAAGAGGTGCTGGTCGTTCGTGTGCATCCGGAGATTCTCCGCAACCAGGGGCTCTCGGAGGAGTTGCGCGACGAGAAGACGATTTGGAAGGAACGGTATCGTTCCATCGTGGATTTGGAGGATCATCTCCACCGTAACGGCACCCACATCATCAAAATCTTCCTCCACTTATCGAAGAACGAACAACGGAAGCGCTTTCTCGAGCGTGTAGATGAGCCGGACAAGAATTGGAAGTTCAGCCTTTCGGACATTCACGAAAGAAAATTCTGGAAGCACTACACGAAGGCGTACCAGGAGTGCCTGCACGCCACCAGCACCCATCACGCACCTTGGTACATCGTTCCCGCCGATGATAAAGAGAACGCCCGGCTGATCGTTTCCCGGATTGTTCTTGATGCACTCGAGGATCTGAAGATGGCATATCCCAAGATCACCGCAAAACGCCGGCGAGAATTGAAATCAATCGGCAAGCATCTCGCGAAGTAACGGTCAAATCATGACTGCCGCGTTGGTTTTCTACTTTATGGCGAAGTAAGAGCACAAGAATCGGGCGCGGGAATGAAGGTGTAGGGGGCTAATCGGTAGGGGATCCGTAGCTGGGTTCGTACAGCGGCGCATCGGGCTATTCTTGTTGGGAACGTTTTCTCTTGGCACTCCTTCCCCACACCTGCGTGAGGCCATCGCCAAGCAAACGATGGCTGCAGTGCCGCTCGCGAGAGTTGTCCGACGTACTGGCCCGTTGATATCGTGGGGCATTTACGGGGAAACCTTGTCTACCCGACCCAACGAGTTCTCTCGCGGGAGCGGGCGCACAGCATAAATGGCAGCGGAGCCAACCAAACCCGCAAGAGCCATGATTTTCCACGCCAATTCGTAGCTGTGGCGCGCATCGAAAATTCTTCCTGCGATCGACGGCGCGCCCCACTGTCCCAGGGAATATCCCATGACGATCAGCGCCAGAAGTTTGCCGAGAGAAGTCGTACCGAAGCATTCTGCCGCAACCAGGGGAATAAGCATGTAGTCTGCGCCCATCGAAAATCCGAAGATCAGGGCAAAGACCCAGATCGCCGTCGACGAGTGAGCCGCACCCAACATCAGGGTGGAGGCGCCGATCAACAGACAGGAAAGGGCCATGAGGTTCTTCTTCAGGAAGCGGTCCGCCAGGTAGTGGCTCTGCGATTCCGTCGTTCTCGAAATATTTATACCCTTTCGGAGCCGACGCCTGCGATGGCGAAATGCGAATCATGTTCTGAGCGCGGAAGATAGGGGTTGCAGCTCGATATCCGCTTTGACTCTGCCTTTGACGGCAAAAGCGAGGGCTTCGGCCATATCCTGGCGCGTGCCCACGAACGAACCGCGGATCGTTATGCAATTTGCAACGGACTTCTCGTTTTTCTGTCCAATAGAACACACTCGCGGCAAGCGTCAAGGGTGTATCCTCGGCAAGAGGAACACATGGATCACAATGAGTCGGTGCGGAAATTCGAACATTTGATGTTGAAGCAGGCCGACCACGCGCGCGAAGCTGCGATTGAGCTTGAGGCCTTGGTTTCGCAGATGCCGAGTGAGAAATCTCGACAGCTCGCGGAGCTACAAGTAAAGGCGAGCCACAAACAGGCCAAGGAGTTTCGCGAACTCGCGCAGAAAGTCCACGAAAGCAATCACAGTTGAGCTCACAAAGACTTCAAGAACTCGATGATGGCTTCCTGGTCCTCTCTCTTGAGTTTTTCGAATTGCTTGGTTACGTGAGCTGCTTCGCCGCCATGCCGCTGGATGGCGTCCCGAAATGTAAGGGATGCGCCGTCGTGCATCATTCGCCAATTTCCACCATTGGCGTTCTCCAGCAACACTGACTTGGTCCTTGATCAAGTGTGCGACCGGCCCGGCGCGGCCTGCGATTAGGCACTCGTCTTAGAATCCGGCGGTGGCGTAACGTCCCAGCAACCACGAAGCCCTTGGCGGAATTTTTCGCGTTCCTCGGGCGTCATCTTTTCCCACCGTTCTCGCATGCGTTCCCCCATACGCTCCGCCATGCGTTCTCTCATGCGATGACGAATATGCCCTTTTCCGCCTCCAGAGCCACCCCAGCCCCCGAACAAAATCCGGCAGAGTGCCAACAACCCGAGCCCTTGCCAGAAGGTGAGCGTGCGCCAGCCGAACAGCGGCGGCAGTAGCCAATTCCACAGGAGCATCACAAACTCGCCCCCGAGGTAGCCGAATAACACCATACCCAGAATCGCCAGCGGGGCGATCCAAATCCATTTCCTTTTCATGTTCCGCTCCTCGTCATGATTTCGTAAATTCGTCATAGATGCTTTGCAGCCGCTCGCGCAGCCGCAGCACCGCATAGCGTTTGCGCGAGAGCAGTGTGTTCACGCTCACGCCGGTCTCGGCGGCCAGCTCCTTGAAGCTGCGGCCGTCTAGCTCGTGAGCGACGAACACTTCGCGTTGCTCCTCAGGCAGTTCGTCAAGCGCAAGCTCCAGCTGGTCCAGAAGCGCGTTGCGGACGTAGAGCGCCTCCGGTCCGGCGTCGGGCGAGGGCAGCAAATCCTCGGTCCGCAGGAGCTCGCCGTCTTCGTCCGCGACCGAGGCGTAGCTGAAGGTCTCCGGCTTCTTCTTGCGGAAAAGATCCGTGATGCGATTGCGCGCCACGCGAAACAGCCAGCCGGTGACGTGATCGATGGGCATCAACAGCCGGTTCGCTTCCACCAACTTGTAGAAGGCGTCCTGCAAAATGTCCTCAGCATCGCGTGGGTCGGGCACGCGACGGCGGATGAAATTGCGCAGCCGGGATCGCTGCTCCGCAAAGATTGCGGAGATTTGGCGGTTTTGGTCGATCATTGCCCAGGTGACGTTCGACGTCTGATTCATCCACTTCTGTAGACGAATGGAAGCCGGAAATATTGTAGACATTGGGAAGGGGGAGAGTCGTCGCCGGACGCTCTCTGGGTAGCGGACGTATTACGGGCAACTCGGAACTGATTCCTCCAACAATCCAATTCCACTCGCCTGGCAAGTCCGCTTCGAGGACATTGCGAGTGTTCTCCTCGAACCTTGTTTCTAACGCGCCAACTGTGCGACAGAACGTTCCTTTTCAACGACGCTCACAAGTACCTTCCGTCAACTTAAAGAGTATGGTTCGAAGGTGCTCGCCCAGGGGTTGCTTCCCGCGCAGACATGTCGTCTTTGAGCTTGGAGGAAATTCCCAGCCGATTTTGAACACTGCCCAAGTTCAACGCCTGGTAAAGCCGTCGGGAGTCCACTGTTCTGAGCCGACAAAGTGGAAGTAATCGCAGGTGTCCGGGCTGACGGCGAGTCTTTTGGCCCACCCAAATGGGCAAGCAATATCTTCAACTACCGCGCGCTGCGCGCCTCCGAGGATGAAGACGCTGCCGCGATACTACAGCGGGGACTGAACCAGAATTGGAACCGCAACCAGTATCAGCAGGCGTTCCGTGACCAGCCCGACTCTGGCCCGGTCTATATCGTTCACACCGCGCTCACTGCGACCCAGCAAACTGGTCAAACGCCCCAAGAATTCACCCATACCATGCAATTCTTGTTACAGTCTTTCAAACAACAAGCTGACAAACTCCGTAAATCGACTCCACACTAAGCGAGGGACTATCGGGACCGAGGCGCGGACCTTCCGAGTTGGGTCACCCACAAGTACACGAAATCCCATGGCAGATTGGCAAATGCGAAAAAAGCGGCCGCTCCGAGGACCAGTGCGCGAGGAAGCGGGCCCGACACTCAAAAACTACATCACGCCCGCCGGGTTGCAGCGACTGAAAGAGGAGCATTTGTTCCTACTGAGTCGCGAGCGGCCCGCAGTGGTGGAGGTCGTAGCGTGGGCTGCTAGTAACGGGGACCGCAGTGAAAACGCCGACTACCTCTACGGCAAACGACGGTTAGGCCAGATCGATTCGCGGATTCGCTTTCTCACGAAACGCATTGACGCGGCCGTGATCGTCGACCCCGTCGCTCCGCGGCCAGGGTCAGTCGCTACGCGCGTTTTCTTCGGCGCAACCGTGACCTACAAGGACGCCTCCGGCCTCGAACACGTCGTCTCGATCGTAGGCATCGACGAGGTGGACCTCGACCGCGGCTACATCAGTTGGCGCTCGCCTGTCGCCAATGCGCTGATGAAGGCGAGCCCCGGCGACCGCGTGGAACTGCGCGCGCCAGCAAAGACGGAGCACCTTGAGATCATCGAGGTCGAATACGCGCCGATTCCGATGGATCCTTTCCGCGAACCGCTAGGAGCTCAGTCGAAGCCCAAGGTCGGACGCTCCTAGACCAAGCCGCCCGACTCTGTCGGAAAGGTCGATCCAGTACCCACTTTTACTGATAACGGCAGCGTTAATCAGGACTTACGAGAGATGCCGACCCATTGGGCTTTCAAGAATTGCTGCATTGCGTTTCTGGCAGCGGTCATGAATGCCGCCTCGCTGCTACAGACTTCGTATCGAATCCCCGAGAGAGTAAGCTGCCACGCTCCGCGTCTCACAGCCTTGGTGTTCGGAATCAATAACTTATGCTCGGGTGCATGTCCTATTCTGATGCAAAATTTCCTCATTCGGAGCCGTCCGTGCAACCAGAACCACCGTAAGGCCACTGAGAACCCAGAACACCGGCCTGCAGGCGTGCGGGCCGGTGGTTGAAAATGACATGAGGTTAGGGCTTCGCGGCGCAAAGCTTTTGTGTGTGAAGGATTCAGGCCGGCATTCTTTTGGAAAACCTTCTGCGCACCCAAGATTTCTTGCGTCACAGGCTCGCGAAAAGCATCTATCCCTTTGAAGAAGCAAAAACCAAGCGATTCGCTCTTTTCGATTGGTCATTGAGGTGCTGTTTCGGCCCCAAGAAAAGAGAAAGGAAGCAAAGAGAATGGCCACAAGGCAACAGACAGTGCAGTCTGAGTTTCCCGATGTTCCCCGCGGGATTGAGCTCCTCAACTATCCAGGGCTGAACAAAGGCACGGCATTCACGGAGGAGGAGCGAAGGCAATTCGGCCTGAACGGCCTTCTCCCACCGCACGTTGAGAGCCTGGAAGAGCAAGTCGTCCGCGCCTACGAGGCTTACAAGCGAAAGGGCGACGACCTGGAACGCCACATCTATTTACGGGCACTGCAGGACACCAACGAAGTCCTCTTCTATCGACTTCTGCTCGAGCACATCGAAGAAATGACCCCAATGGTATACACGCCCGCGGTCGCGTTAGCGTGCCAGCAATTCAGTCATATCTACCGGAGGCCCCGCGGCTTATTCATCCCCTATCCGCTGCGCAACTCCATTCCTGTGCTCCTGCAAAATCGCCCCAATCGAGAGATAGACGTAATCGTCGTCACGGACGGAGAGCGCATCTTGGGTATCGGCGACCAGGGCGCAGGCGGACTAGGAATCCCGATCGGCAAATTGTCCTTATATACGCTGATCGGTGGGATTCGTCCCGAACGTACGCTTCCCATCGTTTTGGACGTGGGCACCGACAACAAGGAACGCCTTAACGATCCGGAGTATCTCGGCTGGCGCCATGAACGGATTAAGGGTCAGGAATATTTTGATTTTGTCGATCAGTTCGTCCAGGCGGTGAAACAGGAACTTCCCACAACATGCCTGCAATGGGAAGATTTCGCCACCCCGCACGCGCGCCCTATTCTTAAGCGGTATCACGACGAACTGCTGACGTTCAATGACGACATCCAGGGCACAGCGGCGGTCGCCCTAGGGGCCGTTCTTGGTGCGGTCAAAGTGACGGGAAAGAGTTTGAAGGATCAGCAGATCGTCATGTTGGGTGCGGGCTCTGCCGGCATCGGTGTCGCCGATGGATTGCGAGCGGCCATGGTACGCGACGGATTATCCGAACAGACGGCGCGCAGCCACTTCTGGGTCGTTGACAAAGGTGGCCTCCTGCATTCAGGACGAAAGGACCTTAGCACGGAGCAGAGTGTCTACGTTCAGGCTGAGGGGCGTGTATCCGGATGGCCGCGAACTGCCAACGGTCAAATCGGACTTGCCGACGTGATTGGAAACATCGAAGCGACAGTTCTAATCGGCCTCTCCACGGTTGGCGGCGCTTTTTCAGAAGCGATTGTTCGGGAGATGGCGCGCAAGGTCGAGCGGCCGATCATTTTTCCACTCTCGAATCCGACCTCCAAATCGGAAGCAAAAGCAGAGGACCTGATTCGCTGGACTGATGGACGCGCTCTCGTCGCTACGGGTTCACCGTTTGCTCCTGTCAACTATGGGGGGCGAATGATTCCTATCGCCCAGTGCAACAATGTCTTCATCTTTCCGGCAATGGGACTCGGATTGGTCGCGTCGGGCGCTCGCCGCGTTACAAACGCGATGATGCTGACAGCAGCTCGAACGCTCGGCGCGAATTCGCCGGCGATCAAGGATTCTTCTGCATCTTTGCTGCCTCGTTTGACCGACATCCGGAGGGTCGCCGCGGAAATTGCGTTAGCGGTGGGTATCCAAGCGCAAAAAGAGGGCCTCGCTCCAAAGACGACCGAGGAGGAACTCCATCAACGCCTTACCGCGGCGCAGTGGACTCCTGCCTACCCACCTCTTGCCCCGGCAAAGGTGTAAGACGGACGGAGGCAAGAGAGACTGGCGGCGGGAAATATTCGCTTTTTGGCGATCGGCACCATAGCGAAAACTACAACGAAGCTGAAGCACAAAATGGTTCGATTGGCGCGCCGCCGTGTAGCCGACCACTCGCTAAGAACATCTCACGGCCTATGCGGAATTTCGAATGACTTCAAAACGCGGGATTGGGTCTGTAAAAGAGCGCCGTAAATAAAACGAGGTACTGATACGTATTTGTACGGTTGATGTCATAACGAGGTCGGCCTCACGACGAGCCGAGTAGACTGTTCGGTGTTCACCCTACAGCGCTCGGAGCGAAGGAGGCCGAATGCGAATTATAGGATGTGATTTGCACGCTCGC
>JBEKWY010000097.1:0-18737 GCA_049512575.1 Candidatus Acidiferrum sp. | reverse complement strand
GTTTGATTCTGGATGAGCGGGTGCGGACCTTTGGCTTTGTTGTTGGTGGCGGGGACGCGCTGGCTGGCGAGCACGACGGAACTCATGCGCAACGGCACTTTGCGTAGATCGGGAATTTGCACATCGGTCTCGAATGAACCCATGCGCCCGCTTTGATTCTCGCGGACTACAAACTTCAGGTGATAGCTTCCGGGCGCGAGTACAAAGCCAGTGTTGTACTGAACATTTTTGCGGCGCACCTGCTGCGTGCTGTCGAGGGCAAGCTTCACGGTGTCGCGCTGGTGGCCGACCGGCAGTTTTCCGTTGGCGAGCACCTCGCCGATCACATCGATCGTGGCGTTGTCTTTGTCTTTCGCTTGCACGAACGGGATTTGGGATCCGGGAATGACGAGGGAGACACCGAGATAATAGTGCGAGTCATCCTGGCGGAAGTAGTGCGCTCCGGCGTACACGGCTACGTCGGTTTGCGGTAGCTGGGCGTCCAATTCGTCATCCAACTGCTGCTCGCGGTCGGTACGATTCAAATGCTGGAAGTCGCGGCCTGCATAGTATCCCGGACGGAACTCCAGCTTCACATCCTGGCGATTGAGTTGGACCTTGAGATGGCGGAAGTGTCCATCCTTCGCAGGATTTGTGCTGGTGAAACCAAGAACGTAGTACGCGGAGGTATCTTTCTGCACCTGCGAGAATACGCCGCTGAAGTCATTGTCGTCGAAGAAGGCTTTGCCGCCGGTATCATCCGCGAGCGTGGAAAGGGTGTCCTGGGAGTTGGCGTTGCCGTTGAGGTCGTTGAAGACCGCGTTGCCGTTGTAGGCGGACTGGCCGTGCAAGCTGGCGTTTTGCGCTTCGCCGCCCGGAGGAAACGCCTGTAGGCCACGCACGTCGAGCGGGTAGATCGAGACATTGTTTCTGACGGCGGAAGCCGTAGCGGCACGAAGCGCGGATTGATTGTCCACGCCAGACTGCGTGATTCCATTGCTGAAATAAATAATGGATTTCTTTTGCGAGATCTTCCCGAGCGATTGCGTCAACGATTGCAGCGCGAGCAGTTTGCGGTCGGCGGTGAAGGTGTTGTAGTCGGTGTCGTCGGGAGTGTAGGAGCCGCCGCTTTCGGGGGTGCCTTCAGCGGAACCTTCCAGGCCGGCATCAAAACCCTGGCCTTGGCTGGAGGTATAGGCGGAAAGAATGGTGAGGACCTTTGCCTTGTCAGTGGTGAAATCGAGATCGACACGCATGTTGGTGGAGAGAGAGACGAGCGCGATCATGTCCGCGGGAAGCATCTTGGTGTTCACGAATTTCTTGGCGGCGTCAACAGCGCGCTCAATTTGCTCCGGATCCATGGCGGAAAAATCGAAGAAGAAGAGCATGAGGCGGCGATCGCGGGCGTCCAAAGCGCCGGCGTTGGAAGCGTGCAGCAGGCCGCCGGTGGCGGCTGTGCCGGTGGCCGTGGCTTCAGCAGCTCCGGCGGTGGCGAGCTCATCGACGTTTTCGTAGTCGAAGGTCGAAATTTCCTGGCGCTTGTTGTCTTCGGTCAGCGTGAAGTCTTCTTTTTTCAGGCCGCGGACGAGGTTGCCCTTCTTGTCGCGGACCACGACGTTGACGAGAACCAGTTCGGAAGTTACGTGCATGCGATATTGCGACTGCGCGGGAGCCCCTGGCTGCTGTGGCTGGGAGGCGCTCTGAGCGCGCGCGGAGGGAATGGAATTGGCGAGCAGAAGGCACGAGGAAAGCAATGCGATTAGTTTGCGGGCTAGCAACATCGGTGGCTCCTGGCTAATACTTTGCCCCTTCTGACCTTGAGGTCCTTCGCCCATCCTTATCGGATGGTCTCAGGATGACAAATTCTATCGGCCCGCGGCGAAATAGGCGCATGTTGCATCAGAACCGGAAGCGCATGACGAATGTGATGCGGCGCGTCGCGCCTGCCGTCGTGACTTGGCCAAACTGCTGTGAGTTCACCGTCGTATTGATCGATGTGTAGTCGATAAAATTAAAAACGTTGGCGGCCTGGAGACGAAGCTCCAGGCTGCGCGATTCCTTGATGGTGATGGTCTTGCTGAGCGACATATCCACCACGACGTCCCAAGGACCTTCAATAATGTTGCGGCCGGCGTCGCCGTACGGGGTGCCGTTGGGATTCACGCACGTGTTGGTGGTGCCCGCCGAGGAGGAGGGCGAGCAGAACGCGGCAGTATTGAACCATTCGGCTGCGGTTGGATTGCTCAGAGCGATCGGCTGGCCCGTGACATCGGCGCGTAGCGAACCGCTGACGCCGCGGTTGAGGTCCAGGCTGTTCCCGAGCACATTCGGCGTGAAGGGCAAGCCGGAAGCGACCGTAAAGTCGCCGCTCAACTGCCAACTGGAAAGAATGTGAGACCACACCCCCTTTTGCAGGAAGCGGCGATTTTCGCCGAAGGGCAGATCGGTCATCCAGCTTCCGGTGAATTTGTGGCGCTGGTCAAAAGCGGACAGGCTGCGATCGGCGGCGATGTCAAAAGGATTTTGAATAACGATCAGCGACCCGCCGCCGACGGAGGAAGCGTCGTCGATGGATTTGGAATAGATGTAGGTGGCCTGGAAACCGATGCCGTGAGCCATGCGTTTGCGAATGCGCACCGAGCCTGCGTGGAAGATGGAATCGCTCGCCGACGATTCGTAAATGAAGGGCTGAATGCCGGGGATTTCGATGGCGCGTTCGGTGTCCAGATCGGTGCCCTTGGAGCCGTTATAGTCCACGTTCAACAGGAAACTGTGAGGCAGCGTGCGCTGGATGTCCAAATTCCAGATCTGCACGTAGCCGATATGGTAGTTGGGATCGACCGCGAAATTGTTGGTCACCGCACCTGGGGCAACCGAGGGGAACCCGTTCGCCAGAGTAAGCGGGGTGGCGGCGCTGGTGACGTTGGTTGAGGTGATGGCGAACGGCGGCTGGAACGCAAAATTCTGAGCCATGGTGGCGTATTGCGCGAGATTGTAGTTGATGCCGTAGCCGGCGCGGACCACGGTTTGTTTCAGCGGGCGCCAGGCGATGCCGATGCGCGGGGCCCAGTCATGGCGATCCGGGCGGATCAGCGAATCCGGGTATCCGCCATTGTATGGGCCCGCCTCGCCCGGGAGCACGGGAGTTGCCGCGGTGAACCCCGGGGCTACATCAAGATTGGAAACTTGATTGTGGGTTTCGGTGAAGGGACCGTTGTATTCGTAGCGGACACCGAGGTTCAGGGACAGCTTCGAGAAAATACGGTAGTCGTCCTGCGCGAAAAGGTCGAAGGAGTTGGAGGCAAAATTGTAAGAATTAGTGCCGGATTGCAACGAGGTTTGCTGCGGCACTCCGAGGAGGAAGTCGGCGAAGTCGTAGCCAGTGTTGTTGACAGGCTGCGTGGTGCCTGGAACGAATTCGGAGGTCTCCAGCCCGGTGAAGACGAAGGAGCCTTCGGCATTTTTCGCGGAGCGGAAACTCTGCAGGATGCGGCGGTAATCTCCGCCGAGGCGTAAGTTGTGTTTGCCGCGGTAGTACACGAGGGTGTCGGAGATCGTATAGGTCTGATCGAGTTCGCGGCGCGCGATGGGATTGGACAGGCCGCTGAAGTCGGTGAAGCTGAGGCTGGGAATGCCAAAGTCGAATGGATCGGTGGAGACGCCGCCAATACCGGCAAGACCCGCGACATCGACTGCATTCGAGTAGAGATTCGAGGTCGAAACGTGATTGTGGTTGTAGGTGAAGCGCAGTGTGTTGGTGCGACGGCCGTTGCCGTAGGTCCAGCCGGACGTGGCCTGCAGGCCTTGCGTGTTAGTGTTGCCCGCTAGCGACGGAAAGGCACCAACGGTTTCTGTAGAGTTGCGCGACCAGTTCAAGCCGAAGTTGATGTTGTTTTGCGCGCGCCTGCCGCCACCGCCGCGTCCGCCTCCGCCGCCGGGGGCGCCCCCGCCGAACGGGCCAAACGTCGGCGTGCTTGTGAAATTGTGAATCAGGCGGATGCTGACGGCATCGGTGTTGCTGTTGTCGTTGGTGACGTAGTGAAAATTTTGCGTCGTGCCGGGGAGATTGGGCAGCGGAATATATTGCAGCAGCGTTTCCGCCGCGGGGCTGATCAGGCCAGGGTTGATCGCGTTGAGTACGCCGTTGTAGCTGAGCTGCTCGCCCGTCGTGGGATCAAAAATCTGCACCGGTGAGCCATCTCTATAGGTCGTGGACGAGAAATTCCCCGCCCGTTCCGCCGCGGTGGGAACCGTGGAGAAAGAATCGACCGGCGTGCTGCCGCGCGAGCCGTTCCAGCCCGCAAAGAAAAACCACTTGTTGCCGCCATTGAAAATTTTTGGAATATTCAGCGGCCCGCCGACGTTTGCGCCAAAGCGCGCGAAGTTATAACTCGCTTTGGGCGTCTCCAGTCCGGTCAGCGCGTAGGGTTTCGCGTCGAAGTCCGCATTGTCATCGGAAAAGTACAGAAAGCCGTGCGGCTGGTTCACGTTGAATCCGCGACCCAGGCGTCCGATCGAGATCGGCCCGGCGCCGCCGAAACCTCCACCGCCCTGCCCGCCGCCGGGGCCTCCGCCTGGACCACCGGGGATCAGTCCTTCTTGCTGGGCGCGTTGGCGAAATTCCTGAATGCGATTCTGCAAATCGTCTTCGCTGCCCGCGCCAAAATCCTGCGAGCGACCCTGAGCGCCGGTGATGCTGACGGATTCGGTGGCGCTGTCTACGCCGGCGCCGTTCATGGGCAGGCTCGCGATGTCGCCCGCTCCCGCGCCGCCCCCTTGTCCGCCGCCCGCCGTGGCCACATCTCCGCCGGCGAGTGTCGCCAGCGTGTTCTCAACGGACAAACTCTGGAAGCCGCGGCCTGCGGCGATCGCGGCGATGGCACTCGCGGTCGGCGACTGCTCTTGCTGGCGCGAGGCGAGAATCAGCTCGGCATCGAATTTACCGGTCGGCGTTTCGGGCTTGAGGATGACCTCCTGGGTCTGCGGCGCGAAAGCCATGAATTCGACGCGCACAACATAACGCCCGCGAGGAAGGCCGGTGAAGCTGTAGGTGCCGTTCGATGCAGTGGCGACGGAGAATTTTTTCCCGGTGAGTGTATTCGCGGCGGTCACGGTGACGCCGGGCAGCGGGGTCTTGCCGGAACGCACCGTGCCACTAATCTCAAAGGAATTAAGCGGGGCAGTCGCGGTAACGGTGGGAGTCTGCGGTGGAGTGTCTGCGGGCGCGGCCGCCGGGGGTGAGCTTGTGTCCGGCGCAGGCGTCGCCGGAGTTTGCGCACGCGATCCACTCGGTATCGAAAACACCAAGAGAACGACGGAAAGTGAAAGCCTCAATTTCAACGCTGGGGCTCCGCTGAATTTGGAGCAGGCGGGTTTGGCGCCGGCGCCGGTGACGCAGAGGCATCTGGGGCCGCCGGCGCGGGAGCAGGCGTGCCGCCGGGCGCCGCTTGCTGCCGGCGCTGTCGTCCACCTTCTCCGCTCGCTTGCGAGCCCATTTCCTGCATGCGTTTCCATTGCTCGGGACCAATGACCATCACCGTCTTCGGCACGAACACTCCATTCTCGACGGCGCCGCGCGCGAAAAGATGGTCGCCGGGCTGAATGTCGGCCATGGTGATCGAATCGCGCCCCTTGCGCAGAGATGTTTCCTCGTTCAACTCGAGCGCCTGGGTCACATTGTCGGTGCGCAGCACCGAGAGCTTAGGCGCGTCGATCGATTTAATCTCGCCGGCCACGTAATCCTTGCCCAGCGTCCCTGTCTGCGCAAATCCTCGGCCGGCACCACCGCCGGGACCACCACCACCCGGACCGCCCCGCCCGCCGGGGCCACCATTCGGGCCGTTCGTCGATCGCGCCGCCACGATTTGCGCGGTCCACGAGTGATCGGCGTTTTCCTGGCCGCGAACGACGATGATATCTCCCACCTTGAAGTCAGTACGTTTAGCGGGCTGGCGATCTTTCCGGAATTCAGTCTGGCCGGTGACCTTTACCGAGACGGTGTCGCCGTTGGTATCCATGACATCCAGCGAGCCATCGTGCACCGCGGTGATTTTGCCGAATAGTGGCATCCGTTGGTCCCCACCGGGTCCTCGCCCGCCCTGTGGGGTGGCATCTTGTAATCCAGTGGACTGTGGCAAGGCGAAAACCGGCGCCGACACAAGCACAACGCTCGTTATCACACCCAAAACGAAACCCAAGACCAATGCGCACCTCAAAACGTCTAACTTCATGGGAACCTCCGTGGCGGTGACTGCGTAGGAGATGATGTAAGTATGGACGCTATTTTTGTGGGCAGGGTTTCTTTGGTCGAACCGCTCGCCCGGCACGCGGGAGGATGGATAGTTTGGGTGCTGTAGTTTTCTCTCACTCTTTCACTTCCCTGAAACAGAGGCCAAAGTTCCTTTCGGTCCTGTTTGCGGCCTGTTCGCTCGTGGGACAATTATTCCCATTTTCGGTCAATAGTGCTACTTTCAGGGTAGTTCCGATAGCCATAAGCCATTGAGTCACAGTCATTTAACGGAACTCCACGCGGGGCACGCCGCGTGCGATTTTAGTACCACGCGAAACGAATATGGACATTCAAAGACCATCAAACGCTCGAGCTAAAAAGATCAAGAGGATCATCTATGTCACCGTCGCCGTAGTGGCGATCGCCGGTGTGACTCTGGGACTTTCCCGCCTCCGCCCGGCTGCGCCCTCTGTCGACCGCGGCACGGTTTGGACCGACGTCGTCAAGCGGGGCCCAATGCTTCGCGAAGTTCGCGGTCTAGGCACATTGGTGCCCTTGGACATTCGCTGGATTCCTGCGCAGACGTCCGCGCGCGTGGAAAAAATCGTAATCCGGCCGAGCGACAAGCCGGTCACCCCGAACACCGTCATCCTGGAAATGAGCGATCCGACCGTCCAGCAGGCGTTGCTCGACGCGGAGTACCAATTAAAAGGGGCCGAAGCGGACTATGCCAACCTGCAAGTGCAGGTGAACAGCGAGCTGATGGCTCAGAAGTCCGTGGAAGCGGGAGTACGGAGCGACTACGAGCAAGCCAAGCTGCAGCACGAGGTCGACTACAAGCTGTACCAGGAAGGCATCGACGCTGACGTGACCCAGAAACTGTCAAAGGTCAAAGAAGATCAACTGGCAATCCGCGTGGCCCTAGAGACGGATCGCACAAGAATCACGGCCGATTCCGCCAAGGCGCGGCTGCAAGCGCAGCAGTCGCACATCGATCAGTATAAAGCGATGTACGAATTGCGGCGGAGCCAGGCAAACGCATTGATCGTGCGAGCCGGCATCGATGGCGTGCTGCAGCTTCTGCCCGTGGATGTGGGGCAGAACGTGGCGGTCGGAACCAACCTCGCGCGCGTGGCAGACCCGAAGAAATTGAAAGCAGAAATCAAGATCGCCGAAACGCAGGCGAAAGACATCACCATTGGCCAGAACGCGACCGTCGATACGCGAAACGGCATTGTCAAAGGCCACGTAATCCGAATTGATCCTTCGGTAGTCAATGGCACCGTCACCGTAGATGTCGCCATCGACGATCCGCTGCCCCTTGGCGCGCGGCCTGATCTCAGCGTCGATGGCACTATTGAGCTGGAAAACCTGAAGGACGTGCTTTACGTCGGCCGGCCAGTACACGGCCAGTCGGACAGCACCATCAGCCTCTTCAAGGTGATGGCCGACGATTCCGACGCCGAACGCGTGAACGTGAAGCTGGGCCGCAGCTCCGTCAACACGGTGGAGATCCTGCAAGGACTGCAGATCGGCGACAAAGTGATCCTCTCGGACATGTCGCAATGGGACAACGTGGACCGTATCCGGCTGAAGTAGCGCGAGCCCGGCTTTCGAGCGACTTTCGACCGAACTTTTCTCGTGAATCTGGCGTATCTGCTTCAAGACAAGTAGACGGGTTGCAACGTCTTATGCGGGTGGAGCCTTAGATGAACGGTTTGTGGCAGGACATCCGCTACGGCCTGCGCATGCTGGCGAAGAACCCCGGCTTCACGGCCATCGCGGTGTTAACCCTGGCGCTGGGCATCGGGGCCAACACGGCGATTTTTTCGCTGATGAATCAGGTGCTCCTGCGGCGCTTGCCGGTGCGCGCTCCTAGCGAGCTTGTCGTGCTTCACGATCCTGGACCGCTTACCGGGCGGCTTTCCAGCGACGGCGACAACACGGAATCGTTCCCCTACCCGATCTACAAGGCACTGCGCGAAAGCGGCGCGCCGGTTTGCAGCATGCTGGGGCGCTCTTCGTTCCCCGCGAGCATCGCCACGCAAGGCCAGACCGAGCGCGGCCACGGCGAACTCGTTTCCGGCAACTACTTTGACGTCCTCGGGGTTACGCCCGCTCTTGGCCGCGTATTCAGCATGGATGACGACCGCGTGCCGGGAGGCGAACCCTACGTCGTCCTGAGCCACAACTATTGGCAACGCCGCTTTGGCGGTGATCGGAACGTTCTCAACAAGACTCTGCTGATCAACAACATCGAAATGACTGTCGTTGGCGTGGCCCGCGCAGGCTTCTCCGGAGTGCAGGTCGGCCAGTCTCCCGACGTGTTTGTACCGCTCATGATGACGTCGCGCGTGACGTTGGACTCCACGGCGCTGACGGAATGGAATGACTATTGGTTGAAAGTGCTGGCGCGGCGCAACCCCGGCGTTTCTGAAGAACAAGTGGCCGCTGCGCTGAATGCCGCATATTTCCCGCTGCTCAAAGATCAGCTGCAAAAAACTAGCACCCGCTGGGATGACCAAAAGCGCCAGGCCTTTCTCGATAAGAAGATCCTGCTGACTCCGGGAGAGCACGGACGCAACGTGCTGCAACGCGACGCCGGCGGCCCGATCATGGTGCTGTTCGCGATGGTCGCTTTGGTGCTCCTGATCGCGTGTACCAACGTAGCCAATTTGCTTCTGGCGCGAGGTGCGGCCCGGCAGCGGGAATTCGCCATTCGCGGCGCTCTGGGCGCGAGCCGGGGCCGCTTGATCCGGCAATTGGTGATCGAAAGTTTGCTCTGTGCGGTGGGCGGGGGAGTTCTCGGCATCGCCATCGGGTCGTGGTTGAACAGCGTGATGACCCCGATCATGGCGGCGAACGCCGATATTGAAGGGCTTACACCAAAGCTGGACCTCGAGGTTTTGGGATTCGCGATTGCCGCGACGCTGCTCTCCGGCATTTTCTTCGGCATCATCCCGGCGTGGCGCGTGACGCGATCTTCGGTCACCGACGTGATCAAGGATCAGGGCTCGACTTCTTCGGCGAGCGTCTCGCACGTGCGTTTCCGCAAAGTGCTGGTCGCCGGGCAGGTGGCATTCACCATGCTGCTGCTTGCCGGAGCGGCGTTGTTCACGCGCACGTTGTGGAACCTGCGCACCTTGAATCTGGGACTGCGCACCGAGCACGTGATCACGTTTTCGATCGCACCGGTGCTGAACGGCTACAACACGCAGCGCACTGTCGCGATCGTCGATCAGTTGCGAGCGCACATCGCCACGATTCCCGGTGTGCGCGCGGTCGGCACCTCGGAAATCCCCACGCTCACCGGCGACAACGAAGGCTCCAACATTACCGTCGAAGGCGGCATCCAGCTTCCGGAAGATCAGCAGGATGTGAACTACGTTTCCGTTAGTCCAGGCTACCTCTCCACCCTGGGCGTGCCGCTGCTGGCAGGTCGCGAATTCACCGAAGCCGATGGCGCCACGAGCCCCAAAGTAGCGGTTGTGAGCCAGGCTATGGTCAAGCAATTCTTTCCCGGGCGCAATCCGATCGGTGTGCGCTTTTGCTTCGGCGGCGGCTCCAAAGTGAAGCCCGACATTGAAATCGTCGGCATCGTGCCGGACGTCAAGCAGGACCATGTTAAGAGTTCGACGACGTACCCGTACGTTTACGTTCCCTACGCGCAAAGGGACGAGCTTTCCGGGATGACCTTCTACGTGAGCACCGAGCGCGATCCGCTGCTGATTGCGTCCACGTTGCAGAGCGAAGTGCGGCAAGCCGATCCCAACCTGCCTGTTTACGACGTGAAAACCATGGAGCGCATTGTCGAGGATGATTTGTTCTCCGCGCGCATGGTTGCGGTGCTTTCGGGAAGCTTCGCCAGCCTGGCCGCGTTGCTCGCGGCGCTGGGAATTTACGGCGTGCTGGCGTACCTGGTGGTGCAGCGCACTCGCGAGATCGGCATTCGCATGGCGCTGGGCGCGGAGTCCGGCGACGTGCGCAGGCTGATCGTGAAGGAAGTCGGCTCGATGGTGGTTACCGGCGTGGCCGTGGGGCTGCCGCTGGCATACATCCTGGCGCGCCTGAGCGAATCGCTCCTGTTCGGCGTAAGCCCAGCGAATCCGACGACGTATGCGCTCGGCCTGCTACTGATTGCGGTAGTCGCCGCGGCCGCGTGCTACGTACCGGCGCGCCGCGCGACGTGTGTCGATCCGCTGGTAGCCTTGCGCTACGAATGATTTTCGGCTGTGGTATTTCGCGATGGTGGCAACGGTTTTGTAGGCGCCGGGCTTTAGCCCGGCGAACCAGTCGGAACCAAATGTACTGGCCGGTCTTTAGACCGGTCACTCATTGCTCTGAGTTTGAAACGAATTCCCGTTTCAAACGTGTTTGAAGTGAGGCAAACGCAGTGAACAGTTTCTGGCGCGACATCCGATTCGGCCTTCGCATGCTGGCGAAAAACCCGGCCTTCACCGCCGTTGCGGTTCTGACTCTTGCCCTCGGCATCGGCGCCAACACCGCTATCTTCAGCGTGATTGACGCCGCCCTGCTTCGCCCGCTGCCCTATCCCAACGCCGACCGCATCGTGGTCCTTTACCAGCTCGACCAGGACAAGCAAACCGATACTCCCGCGCCCGCGGATTTTCTCGATTTCCAGCGGCAGAGTTCTTCCTTTGCGCACCTAGCCGCTCACCGCGGTCTGCCCTTCAATCTTTCCGGCAACGGTCAGCCCGAACGCGTGGAAGGCGCGGTGGTAACTTCCGATTTCTTTGCCGCTCTTGGCGTACAGGCTGTGCGAGGACGGACCATACAGCCGGACTTGGACCCGCCCGGCGGGACCAGCGTCGCCGTGTTGGGCTACGGCCTGTGGCAGCGCAGGTTCGGCGGCGACGCGAACATCGTCGGCCGCGCCATTGAAGTCGATGGCGTGTCGCGCATCGTGGTTGGAATCATGCCGCCAGGTTTTGCCTTTCCCGCGGGAACCGAGTTGTGGACCTCGTCGCGCTTCGCGGCGGTCCCCCACCCGCTGCGTCCCACCGAAGATCCCGCGGCCGTGCGCGACTCTCACTACTTTGAGTCGTTTGGCCGGTTGAAACCCGGCGTGACGCTGGCGCAAGCTACCGCGGAAGTCGACACCATCACCAAACGCCTCAAGCAACAATACGGCGACAAGGAAGAAGGTTTCGGCGCGACCCTGGTTCCCCTCCGCCAGGACCTGGTCGGCGAAACGCGGCCGGCGCTGCTGATCTTGCTCGGCGCGGTGGCGTTGGTCCTGCTCATCGCCTGCGTGAACGTTGCCAACATCATTCTCGCCCGCAGCGCTTCCCGGCAGAAAGAGATGGCCCTGCGCATTGCACTGGGCGCCGGCCGATTTCACTTGCTGCGGCATCTGCTGGTGGAAAGCCTTCTCCTGGCTTTGGCTGGAGGCGCTTTGGGAATTGTGCTCGCTCTGTGGGGCTTGGCGCCGCTTCGCGCGCTCGTTCCTGCCGACATGATTGGTGGGGCGCCGATCGCGCTGGATTCCCGTGTGCTCCTCTTCACTTTGTTTGCCTCGTTGGCATCCGGCGTTTTGTTCGGCCTGATTCCTGGATTGCGTTTGCTGGGAACGGATCTGAACGTTTCATTGCAAGAGGGCGGCCGGGGTTCGGCCGGTGGCGGGCGTGCACGCCGGATGCGCAGCGCGCTGGTCGTCACCGAGATCGCCATGGCCGCGGTGCTGCTCATCGCCGCTGGGCTGCTTCTGCGCAGCTTCAGTCGCCTGCTGAACGTTCCCGAAGGATTCAATCCAGATCATGTCCTGAGTTTGCAGATGGCCCTTCCGCAAGCTCGCTACCCGAAACCCGGCGATCGCGTGGCCTTTCTCAAAAACACTCTGGAACGCGTCGATTCCCTTCCCGGAATCGCCTCGGCCTCGGCCATCTCGCGGCTCCCGCTGAACCCTGGCAATAGCTCGCGGTCCGTCGAAATCGAAGGCCGCACCGCTCCCCCGTCCGGCGACATTGCTCCGGACTACCTGGTGGTCACAGCAGATTATTTTCAAACTTTGGGAGTACCGCTGCTTGCCGGCCGCACGTTCACCGACCGCGACGATGCGAACGCGTTGCCTGTGGCGATTGTCAGCGAAGCCACCGCGCGCCATTTCTGGCCGGGACAAGATGTAATTGGGAAACATTTTCGCGGCGCGTGCGGTGACGACAAGACCTGGTGCCAGGTCGTGGGCGTCGTGGGCGACATCAAGCAGCATCATCTGGAGCAAGCTTCCAAGTTGGCGGTGTATGTGCCGTTCTCGCAGGATCCGTGGGCGTTTTTTTCGCTCGTGGTGCGTACCAAACTCGAACCGGCGAGCGCTGCTTCCGCGGTCGAAGGCGCGATTCATTCCGTCGATGCCGACGAGCCCGTGTACAACGTCCGCTCGATGCGCGACGTGGAAGCCGCGTCGCTTTCGCCGCAGCGATTACAGATCGCGCTCATCGGATTGTTCGCCGCGCTCGCCCTGATTCTCGCGTGCATGGGAATTTATGGCGTGATGGCGTACTCGGTGGCCCAGCGCACCAGTGAAATCGGCGTGCGCATGGCCCTGGGCGCGCAGACCAGCAATGTCCTCGGCTTGGTCTTGGGAGAAGGATTGCGCCTCGCGCTATTGGGCGCGGCCATCGGGCTTGCCGGCTCGTTTTTTGCGGCGCGGCTCCTCTCGGGAATGCTGTTCGGCGTGACGCCTAGCGATCCGTTCACGTTTGCGAGCGTGGCGGTTGTCTTGGTAGCGGTCGCCATGGTGGCGTGTTACGTGCCGGCGCGGCGGGCAACACGAGTCGATCCGCTGGTGGCATTGCGGTACGAATGAATTTGCAACCGTATGTAGGCGCCGGGCTTTAGCCCGACGCGTAGCGCCTATGATTTTACGAAGTCGGCGGAACAGTTTAGGGCCCTGGGACGTAAAGACTGTTAGTCGAGTACACGAGTTTAGATTTCGCAGAGAAAACTGATTCAAGGAGAGCACATGCTCGAACCAAACGCACCAACGCTAATCAAGATGGAAGGCGTGAAGAAAGTGTTTCTCACCGATGAGGTGGAAACGCACGCGCTCGAGGAAATTCATCTCGAGATCAAGAAGGGCACGTATATTTCGATCGCCGGGCCCTCGGGCTGCGGCAAATCGACGCTGCTGTCGATCCTGGGGCTGCTGGATTCTCCCAGCGACGGAATTTACGAGCTCAACGGCCAGCCGGTCGCGAATCTTTCCATCAGCGAGCGCACCCGCATTCGCAATCGCGAGATTGGCTTCATCTTCCAGGCGTTCAACCTGATCGGCGACTTGACCGTGTACGAAAACGTCGAGCTGCCGCTGACCTATCGCGGCACGAGCTCCAGCGAGCGCAAGCAGAAAGTACAGAGCGCCCTGGAACGCGTCGGCATGGCACACCGGCTGCGCCATTACCCCTCGCAACTCTCGGGCGGTCAACAGCAACGTGTGGCCGTCGCTCGCGCACTGGTCGGCGATCCTCTGATCCTGATGGCCGACGAGCCTACCGGAAACCTCGACTCCAAAAACGGCGAGGCCGTGATGGAGTTGCTCCGCGACCTGCACCGCAACGGCGCAACCATTTGCATGGTCACGCACGACCAGCGCTACGCGAACTTCGCCGAGCGCACCATCCACCTGTTCGACGGCCGCATCGTGGAAGAAACCCAGGAAGCCCACGTCGGGGCCAACTAGAGAGGCCCCAGACCCTCGAGAGAGTGTCATTCTGAGAGCATCCGACGAGGATGCTCGAAGAATCTCAACCGTTCGGAATAGCCGGCCGCCAAGCGAGGCAATCCGTAGGTTTTTCTTGGGTGCCGCATCCTTTGCGGTTTTCAAAGGGTGCGGATTTAGACTCAAATTTCACCCAGGCCGCTGGCCACAACGGGAGGACCCATGCAATCGATCTGGCAGGATGTCCGGTTCGGCTTTCGGATGCTGATGAAACACCGGCTGGTATCGCTGGTGTGCGTGATCGCGCTGGCACTCGGGATTGGCGCGAACGCCGCAGTGTTCAGCCTGGCCGAGGCCTTCCTCGTGCATCCCGTGCCGTTCGAGAATGGCAACCGCATCGTCACGCTGGTCGATGGCCACACGCGAGAGAGCGGCGCCGGCTTCGGTCCCCAGGATTTCGTTCCGATCGCGCCCGCCACTTATTTCGACTGGAAGAAAGAAGCGCGCTCTTTCGACCAGATTACCGCCTATTCCTGGGACGAAGTTAACCTGACCGGCGATCGCGAGCCCCAGAAATTGCAAGCCTTCCATGTGCCGGCAAATTTCTTCGAAACGATCGGCGTGCAACCGCTGATGGGCCGCGCATTTCTTCCCGAAGAGGAGGAAGCCGGCAAGGAACAGGAAATTATTCTCGGGCACGCGTTATGGGAGCAGCGTTACGCCTCCGACCCCAACATTCTCGGCAAAAACATCAAGCTGGACGGCAGGAGCTTCACGGTCGTCGGAGTAATGGCCAAGGGCTTTGACTATCCCATGCCGGCGGAAGCCTGGCTTCCTCTGTACTTCGACACCAAGGAACGCGCGCGTCGCGACAACCGCTGGCTCTGGGTCTTGGGCCGGCTCGCGCCGGGCGTTCCTTTCGAGCAGGGCGCCGCGGAAATGCAAGCTATCGCGCAGCGCCAGGCTCTCGCGTATCCGGACACCAACAAGGCCTTCGAGCTTCGGCCCATGGAGTTACGGAAGTTCATCACCGGCGATTTGACGCGGCAATACACGTTGCTGCTGATGGGTGCGGTCGGCTTCGTATTGCTGATTGCGTGCGCGAACGTGGCCAACGTCCAATTCGCGAGGGTGACCGGCCGCGTCGGCGAGTTTGCGGTGCGCACGGCGCTGGGCGGAAGCCGCTGGCGCGTCGTGCGGCAATTGCTGGTCGAAAGTATTTTGCTCTCGCTGGCCGGCGCCGTCCTCGGCCTATTCTTGGCGCAGTGGGACATCGACATGATCCTGTCGCACATGCCTCCGGACGTGGCCAAGTTCGTGGCCGGATGGAAAACCATTCGGCTGGATTCCGGTGCGTTTCTTTTCGCGCTGGCGGTTTCCGTGGTCAGCGGCGTTTTGTCCGGCATCGCGCCGTCGCTCCTGAGCTCGCGCACCAATGTGACCAGCACGCTGAAGGAAGGCGGGCGTGGCTCGACGATTGGCCGCGGGCGTCACCGCTTGCGCGCGGCCCTGGTGATCGCCGAAGTTTCGCTCGCGCTGGTGCTGCTGGTCGGCGCTGGTCTGCTGGTGCGTAGTTTTCAAGGGCTGTTGTCGGTCAACGAGAGCTACACGCCGAAAACCCTGCTGGTCATGGATATGAACTTGCCCGATACCCAGTATGGCAACCCGGCCGCACGGTTGACGTTCCACGAGCAGGTGCAGCAGCGGCTTGCCGCCATTCCCGGGGTGCAGGCCGTGGCGCTGGCGTCGCACGTTCCCTACGCGGACGGCGGCGGCATCTCGACACAGGAGTTTTCGATCCAGGAGCGCCCGCTGACCCAGCGAGACGACTCGCACGACTCCATCGTCGAAACGACCTCTCCGACTTACTTCAGCGAGTTGAATATCGGGTTGCGCGATGGACGCTTCCTCACCGATTCGGACGGAGCGGATTCTCCCAAGGTTGCTGTGGTGAGCGCGAGCCTGGTGCGCCGCTACTTTGGCGGCGACAATCCGCTGGGCCGGCACATCAAGATCGGCAAAGCAGATTCCGACTCGCCGTGGATGACGGTGGTCGGCGTGGTGAACGACCTGCACTACAGCTGGATTGTTAAAGAAGACGTTCCGACCCTGTATCGTTCCTACCGCCAAAGCCCGCCGTCCTACACGACCCTGGTGCTGCGCACCAATGGCGATCCCTTGAAATTCGTCTCCGAAGCCCGCGCCCAGATTGCGGCTATCGATCCGAACTTGCCGATGTACAACGTAAAGTCCATGGACAAGGCCATCACCGAGTCGATCATCGGGATTGCCTACGTGGCGACGATGATGGCGGTACTGGGAGCCATCGCGCTGGTGCTGGCGTCAGTCGGCGTCTTCGGCGTGATGTCCTATTCGGTAAGCGAACGCGCCCACGAGATCGGCATCCGCATGTCGCTGGGCGCGCAGACGCGGGACGTGCTGTCGCTCGTGCTGCGCGGCGGCATGTCTATGACCTTGCTGGGCTTGGCGATCGGCCTGCCCATTGCCTTTGTGCTCGCCCGGACCATGTCGTCGCTACTGTTTAATGTCCAGACCGCTGATCCCATCTCCTTTATCGTCTTGCCGCTGGCACTGTTGGCGGTGGCGGCGCTGGCCTGCTATTTGCCGGCGCGTCGGGCGGCTCAGATGGACCCGTTGCAGGCACTGCGACACGAATGAACGGGGTACCATTGAAAAGGACTTGACTCGGTACGTACTTTCATGGTAATATTCGCACTGGGAAAACTCGTCGTCTGGCCCTCCAGCCGGACAGCTCCACGGTCGCGGCCACGCGGCCTTCCCAAGCCCCAAGCTCCCTGCCTCCTTCAAGCCCGATCCAAAAAATTGCGAAGCATGGACGGACGCGTCCGTCCGTGCTTCAGTCCTAATCTACGCATAAGTAACTTAGTTTCAATAACATACGAGCTAAAAAACCATCGGGGTCCCAGTACCCGACAAGCGGGCTGGCTCGGCGTTGTGATCTGCTAGAGTTGCAGAGGAATTTCAAGGAGAGATTGTGGAACCTTTGATTCAGCTACGAAATTTGGAGAAGTCCATCGAGGCCGGCCCCAACAAGTTCTTTCTGCTGCGGCGCGTGACCCTCGATATTTATCCGGGCGAGTTCGTCACCATCATGGGCCCGTCGGGCGCCGGTAAGTCCACCCTGCTCAGCATTATCGGGATGCTCGATAGCTCCTGGTCCGGCGAGTATTACTTCCTCGAGCAGGCCGTCCACCGGCTGAATGTCAAACGCCGCAACGAACTGCACAAAGCCAATATCGGCTTCGTCTTCCAGAGCTACCACCTGATCGACAACTTGACCGTTTTCGAAAACCTGGAAATCCCCTTGTCCTACAAGAATGTCCCGCACAAAGAGCGTGTCAGCTTGGTTTGCGACGCCTTGGACAAGTTCAACATCGTCGGGAAGAAAGACTTGTTCCCGAACCAGCTCTCAGGCGGGCAGCAGCAGCTTGTCGGTGTTGCCCGCGCGGTGATCCAGAATCCGAAACTCATTCTGGCGGACGAACCCACCGGCAATCTGCACTCCGAGCAAGGCGATGAAATCATGCAGCTATTCAAAAGGTTGAACGAGACCGGCACCACCATTATTCAAGTGACGCACTCGGAGCGAAACGCGACCTACGGAAACCGCTTGATTCAGCTGAAGGATGGCTGGGTCGTCAGCGAGAACGGCGTAGCAGTCTCGTCCTCGGCCAAGAGTTGACGAGGAGAAAAAGCTAACGCTAAGCCGCAGAAGACGCTGAGGTTCGCCGACGAAAACATCGGTAGCGGATTGTCCCCAGAGTTACAGAGACGAGTTACGAGTGACGAGTTACGAGTGACGAGTTTCGAGTCACGAGTTTCGGGATCTGGAGGTTTACCCGTGAACACTCTCTTTCAGGATTTGCGGTACGCCGTGCGGATGCTGGCGAAATCTCCGGTGTTCACGGCGATTGCGATATTGACGCTGGCTTTGGGAATCGGCGGCAATACGGCGATCTTCAGCGTAGTCAACGCCGTACTGCTGCGGCCTCTGCCCTATCAAAATCCGGAACAGCTGGTAATTTTATCCGAGAAATCGCCGCAGTTTGACGAGATGTCGGTGGGTTACCTGAACTACGAAGATTGGCGCGCGCGAAACCATTCGTTCGCCGAGATGGCAGCATTTCGGCACGAATCGTTCAACCTTTCGGGGTCAGGCACGGCGGAGCACGTGCAAGCGCGGCAGGCTTCCGCGGGTTTCCTGACGCTGTTAGGGGTGCATCCCTTGCTGGGGCGGGACTTCCTGCCAGAGGAGGACCGGCCTGGCGCCCCGCAGGTGGCGATTCTCAGCCACGGCCTGTGGAAGACGAAATTCGGCGGGGATCCGCAGATCGTGGGCAAGTCCATCGTGTTGACGGATCAGAGTTTTACCGTGGTCGGGGTACTGCCGGAGCATTTCTGGTTTTACAGCAACCCCGACGTGATCGTGCCGGTGGGAAACAGCACGGCGTTGTGGCGGACGACTCGCGAGATGCGCGCGGGTACGTATGTGGTCGCGCGGCTGCGGCCGGGTGTGTCGCTGGCGGAGGCGCGCGCGGACATGGATCCAATCGCGACGCAGCTGGCGGAGGAATATCCGAAAGCGAACGCGGCGCATGGCATCAACGTGAAATCGATGATGCAGGACGTAGTGGGCGACGTGCGCGGGAGCTTGTACCTGTTGCTCGGCGCAGTGGGATTCGTATTGTTGATCGCCTGCGTGAACGTGGCGAACCTCCTACTGGTGCGGGCGGCGAGCCGGCAGAAAGAGATCGCCGTCCGGGTCGCGATGGGAGCTTCGCGGTGGCGCATGACGCGGCAGTTGCTGAC
>JBEKWY010000096.1:0-19195 GCA_049512575.1 Candidatus Acidiferrum sp. | reverse complement strand
ACGTGATGCCGGCCTTCTCTATTGGAGAATGACTGATTGCCGCGAGGTGGGTGCGGCGTTTACTCTAAGCTCTACTAGCTTAGTATAAATCAAAACAAGTGAAACAGTCGCTTCCAACGCACGACGCCGGGGTGCACGACAGCGCTGGCGTAAGCGAGGAATCGTTCGCGAGTCTGGCCCGGCTCCCAGGCATCGGACGGCACATCCAGCGACATGTAGATCATCACCGGCGTGCCGATGATGTCATTGCGCGGAACGCAGCCCCAGAAGCGGCTATCGTATGAATTCGTGCGGTTGTCGCCCATCGCAAAATAGCAATTGTCCGGCACGTGATAGGGAAATTTGATGTCGCTATATCCCGTCGGCGCGGTTCCAGAAGGAGCGGGTTCCGTGGGGCCAACGGCGTAGCTCTCATTGAGTTTTTGTCCGTTGATATAGACCGCCCCACCGCGCAAGTCGATCGTGTCGCCGGGCAAGCCGATGGTGCGCTTGATCAAATCGGTGGTGTCGGGAGCGAACGGAGGCTTGAAGATGATGACTTGACGCCGGTGGGGATTGCGCCACAACGGCACGTGCCAGTTGGTGAACGGCACGCCGGCGTCGTACCCGATCCGGCTCATGATCAGGTGATCGCCGATCAGCAAGGTGTTTTCCATCGAGCCGGAGGGAATCACGCGGGCCTGCCCGATCGTGCCGTTGATCAGCATGAACGCCAGCGCCACCCAGAACCAGGCGATGACTTCGTTTCCGATGCGCTGTCGCACCGGGAGCTTCGACTCAGTCTTATCTTTTTCGTTTTTCGTGAGGTCCGAGTTCAAATTCCACCGCCAAGGCGCTCTGGCGCTACGTATTCGATTCCACTGCCATTCCTTGCGTCACCGCGATCGGATTGAAACTTAAAATGTGTGAAACAACCGCCGCCAGCGTATTTCGCCCGGATGAAGGATGGCGCTGGCGTAAGCGAAAAACCGCTCGCGAATCTGCCCGGGCTCCCAGGCGTCGGGCGGCACGTCCAGCGACATGTAGATCATCACCGGCGTGCCGATAATGTCGTTGCGCGGAACGCAGCCCCAAAAACGGCTGTCGTACGAATTCGTGCGGTTGTCGCCCATCGCGAAATAGCAATTGTCCGGTACGTGATAAGGGAACTTGATGTCGGTGTAGCCGGGCGGCGCGCTTCCCGGAGGCGCCGGCTCACTGGGCCCGATGGTGTAATTCTCGTTGAGCTTTTGTCCGTTGACATAGACGGCCCCGCCGTGCAGATCGATGGTATCGCCGGGCAAGCCGATGGTGCGCTTCACGTAATCCGGCGTGTCCGGCGCGAAGGGAGGCTTGAAAATAATCACCTGTTGGCGATGCGGATTGCGCCACAAGGGCACATGCCAGTTCGTGAACGGCACGCCGGCGTCGTACCCGATCCGGCTCATGATCAGGTGATCGCCGATCAGCAAAGTGTTTTCCATCGAGCCGGAGGGAATCACGCGCGCCTGGCCAATCGTGCCGTTAATGAGCATGAACGCCAGCGCCACCCAGAACCACGCGACGATTTCACGTTCGACGCGCTGACGCACGGGCAGACTCTTTTCGTCTTTTTCGTTTTCGTTTTTCGTAGCGTCAGCCTTCACGTTCCACCGCCACAGGGCGCTCCGCCCCTGAGTCTTCTATCCGGCTTCCGTTCGTCGCATCCCGCAACACATCGTTGGAGGTAGCTTTACCCACTTCGAGTTGCACGAGGTCCGTGGGATACACCCCAGTGTAGCAAGATGTGCAGTAGCTGCCCTTGGTGTCATTCACCGCTTGTTTCAAACTGGCCAGCGACACGTAGCCAAGCGAATCGGCGCCAAGAAACTTGCGAATTTCTTCCGGCGAATTCGTGGACGCGATCAACTCTTCCCTCGTGGGCGTGTCTACGCCGTAATAGCACGGCGAGATTGTCGGCGGACAACTGATGCGCACGTGTACTTCTCTCGCGCCGGCCTCCTGCACCATGCGCACGATTTTCCGGCTGGTGGTCCCGCGCACCAGCGAGTCGTCGACCAGAATCACACGCTTGCCTTCGATCAGCCCGCGAATGGGATTGAGCTTGAGCTTCACCCCGAAATTGCGGATCGCTTGCGAAGGCTCGATAAACGTTCGCCCGATGTAATGATTGCGAATCAATCCCATGCGAAACGGAATTCCGGACTCAAGCGAGTAGCCGACAGCCGCGGGCACGCCGGAGTCGGGGACCGGAACAACGATGTCGGCCTCGACGGGATGTTCCTGAGCCAGCAACCTGCCGAGCGCTTCGCGGCTTTCGTTCACCGAGCGGCCAAAAATAATGCTGTCCGGCCGCGAAAAATAAACATGCTCGAAAATGCACTGCTGCAGCGGTTTTTCCGGCGCGAACCGAATCGACTCGATGCCCGACCGCGAGATGCGCACCATTTCCCCGGGCTCGACTTCCCGAACGTACTGCGCGTTCAGTAGATCGAACGCGCAAGTTTCCGACGCCACCAGCCAGGCGTCGCCGAGCCTGCCGAGATTCAGCGGACGGAATCCGCGCGGATCGCGGACGGCGTAAAGCTCGTCGGGCGTGAGCACCAGCAGCGAGTACGCGCCTTCCACCTGGTTCAACGCGTCGCCAATCGCGCCCGAAAGATTGCGCGCTTGCGAGCGCGCCAGCAAGTGCACAATGACTTCGGTGTCGCTGTTGGTCTGGAAAATCGAGCCGCGATGCTCCAGCTTGCGCCGCCACTCGGCAGCGTTGGTCAAATTTCCGTTATGCCCCAGCGCGACTTTGCCTTTGTTGCAATCGATCAAAATCGGCTGCGCATTGAGCAGCGCCTTGTCGCCGGCGGTGGAATACCGCGTGTGGCCGATCGCCGAGTTCCCCGGAAGCGTGTTCAGCACATCCGGAGTAAAAATTTCCTCGACTTCGCCCATCGCGCGGTGCAGATGCAGGTCTGCGCCATCGCTCGAAACAATTCCGGCCGATTCCTGCCCGCGATGCTGCAGCGCGTACAGGCCGAGATACGCGAGCTTCGACGCTTCCTCGTGCCCGAAGACGCCGAACACACCACATTCGTCGTGGAAGCGGTCGTCAGCGAAAGCGAGTTTTTGCGTCAAAGGTGCGATCGGATTGCCAACTTTTCAGCGAATTCGATACTACAGTCGATTCCCCTGCAACAGCCTTGCGGTTAGCGAGCCTTCAGAGCAAGTTCCAGCGAATAGGCCCAGGCCTCGCGCAACGATTCGAGTGGGCTGTCGATCGCTGCGCTCCTCTTATATTGGATGCGAAATGCTTTGTCACGGGTAACCTGGCCGATTTGTTGCGCGGACACACTATATTGTCGCGCACTCTCCAGAACGCGGGCAAGCAGAGAAGATTTCACCGAGACAACCGCGCGCGCACCGCGCTCGTTGAACAGCGCATGCTCGGCAGGCGGTTCCGATCCTTCCAGACTGATGCTCGCGCTCAGCCCGTTAGCCGCAAAGCAGCACTCCGCCAGCGTGACCGCAATTCCCCCGTCGCTGATATCGTGCGCCGATTGCACCAAGTTTTCACTGGCCAGCGCCACCAGCATTTGTTGCAGCCGCTTCTCCGCGGCCAGATCGATCTGCGGAGGCTCGCCCGCCACAATCTGTGCAATCGTCTTCGAATACTCCGACGAAGAAAACTCCTGCGCCAGGTTGCCCGGCGATGAAGCCGCGCCGGCGGATCCCGCCCCGTCCAGCAGTACAATCAAATCGCCTTTTTCGCGAAATCCGATCTTAACGACTTGCGACGCGTCGTCGAGGATGCCTAGAATCCCGATCACCGGCGTCGGATAAATCGACTTTCCCAGCGTCTCGTTGTAAAAGCTGACGTTTCCTCCGGTGATTGGCGTACCCAACTCGTTGCAAGCCACCGTCAGCCCGTCGATCGCCTCGCTGAATTGCCACATCACTTCCGGCTTTTCCGGACTGCCGAAATTGAGGCAGTTTGTCGCCGCAATCGGACGCGCGCCACTCGTCGCCACGTTCCGCGCCGCTTCCGCAACTGCATGCATCGCGCCCAATCGCGGATTCAGTTGGCACCATCGCCCATTGCCGTCGGTGGAAAGCGCCAGCGCCCGCTTCACCTCCAACGTTTTCGGATCCTTGATGCGAATCACCGCGGCGTCACTCGCCCCAGGCCCCGCCAATGTGTTGGTGCGCACCATCGTGTCGTATTGCTCGGTGATCCACCGCTTCGACGCGATCGCCGGCGACGCCAGCAATTTCTTGAAATTTTCCGTGAAGTTCGTCGTCCCCGCCTTAAACACAAACCAGTCAGCTATCGTCTCCCTGCGCAAAGCAGGTTGCGCGATCGGTCGCTGATAAACCGGTCCCTCCTCCGCCAGCGGATGCGCAGGAATCTCCGCCGCAACCTCGTCGCGATTCAACACCTTCGCGATCCCGCCGTCGGTAACCGTCCCGACCACCACCGCATCCAGTCCCCACTTCTTGAAAACGTCGAGCACTTCGCGCTCGCGGCCCTTCTCCGCCACTAGCAGCATCCGCTCTTGCGATTCGCTGAGCATGATTTCGTACGGCGTCATGCCCGATTCGCGCTGCGGCACTTTCGCCAGGTCAATTTCAATGCCCGTCCCGCCGCGCGAAGCCATTTCCATCGTGGAGCACGTCAATCCCGCCGCGCCCATGTCCTGTATCGCCACCACTGCTCCCGTATGCATCGCCTCAATGCACGCTTCCAGCAGCAATTTCTCCATGAAGGGATCGCCAACCTGCACGTTCGGCCGCTTCTGCTGCGATTCCTCCGTGAACTCCGCCGAAGCCAGCAGCGAAGCGCCGTGAATTCCGTCGCGCCCCGTCTTTGCGCCGACATAAATCACGGGATTGCCGATCCCTTTGGCCTTAGCCAGAAAAATCTCTTCCTTGCGCGCGATGCCTAGCGCCAGCGCATTCACCAGCGGATTCTGCGAATAGCAAGGCTCGAAGCAAACCTCACCGCCAACGGTAGGCACGCCAAAACAATTCCCGTAGTTGGCCACGCCGCGAATCACGCCGTCGAGAATCCGCCGATTCTTCGCAGCTTCTTCTTCACTCGTAGTTTTACCCGCGGCGATTTCCCCGAACCGCAGCGAGTCCAGCACCGCAATCGGCCGCGCGCCCATGGTGAAAATGTCCCGCAGGATGCCGCCCACTCCGGTAGTCGCGCCCTGAAATGGCTCGACGTAACTAGGATGATTGTGCGATTCGATCTTGAATGCGGCTACCAAGCCGTCGCCGATGTCCACAACGCCGGCATTTTCGCCGGGCCCCTGCACCACAAGTTTCCCGCGCGTAGGCAACCGCTTCAGATGCATTTTGCTGGATTTATACGAGCAGTGTTCGCTCCACATCACGCTGAAAATTCCTAGTTCCGTGATGTTGGGGTCGCGCCCCAGTATTTTCCGAACGCGAGCGTATTCTTCCGACGTTAATCCGTGTTCCGCAGCAATTTCCGGTGTGACCTTAATTTCCGTAGGTGCCGTAGCCATCAGCGTATGCCGCCACAGCGAATCGCCCGCAACCCAATCCGTCGTAGGGGCACAGCACCGCTGTGCCCCATTTCAGCAAGATTGCAACCACCTAAAGGTTTTCTATCTTGTTTCTCGCCCAGCCCAAAACACCCACTCATCCCGCAGCCTCAGCCGCGCCCACCAGCGCTTCAATCATCGACCGAAAAATCACCAGCCCGTCCGCCGAATCCAGCGCCGTTTCCACCGCCCGCTCCGGATGCGGCATCAATCCCGCGACATTCCGCTCGCGGTTGCAAATCCCGGCGATATTCGCCATCGAGCCATTCGGATTCCCCGCAGCGTCATCGGAATCGTCCGCCGTCGTATAGCGGAAAATAATCTGCCGATTTCTTTCCAGCTCGGCCAGCGTCACGTCGTCTACATTGTAGTTGCCGTCGTTGTGTGCGATCGGAATCCGCAGAATCTGCCCTTTCTGGGCGGCGTTGGTAAACGGCGTGTCGGTCTCTTCGACGCGAATGTGCACGTGGCGGCAAATGTAGCGCAGCCCGGAGTTTCGCATCATCGCCCCCGGCAACAACCCCGCTTCCAGCAAAATCTGAAACCCATTGCAGATTCCCAGCACCATCCCGCCGCTCTTCGCAAACTTCTCTACCGACTTCATCACCGGCGAAAACCGCGCAATCGCTCCCGTGCGCAAATAATCGCCGTACGCGAATCCGCCCGGCAAAATAATCGCGTCGCTGTTCGCAAGATCTTGGGATTGATGCCAGATGAACTCAACCGGCTTGTGCAGGACGTTCCCGATGGCGTAAAACGCGTCGTGATCGCAATTCGATCCCGGAAAGACTACCACTCCAAATTTCATTCGAAAGCGGCTCCTCGGGGAGTTTGGGGAACTTCTATGTTAGCACACCGCGGAGTCTGCCTTTACTTGTCGCTGTTATCTTGGCTGAACACCAGGCGGAATCCGTACGGATCCTCGATCATCATTTCGTAGCAATTGTAGATGCGCTGAGTCGGCTTTTCCAAAATCTTCGCGTTTTTCGCTTGCAGCTCCGCGTACAACCCATCGACATCATCCACCCAGATGTACGCGTCCAGGCCGATTTGTTTTCGGCTCACGTTCGGCGAGACTTCCGCGCCCTCATCCACTTTGCTGAATTGAATCTCCGCTTTGTCGCGCGCCACCATCGCAAACACCGGCGGCTGTCCGAAGTAGCCCAGAATTGTGAATCCCAGGACGTTGCGGTAGTACTCCGCTTCCGTCACCACATCGCCGACCACAAAATTAGGATTGATGGCCTTGAACCGCGCTCTTGCAGCTGCGTTCGCCTGCACCTCTGGCATGAGTTCAGCTCCAGTCAGGAATTCCTTTTATACGTCCACGAAGCCGATCAGATCGAGCGGCCCGAGAGTCCCGAAGGAGGCGGGGGCGGATCGGCAGGTTTGGTAATCGCCGCCACAGTCCCGTCCAACCCAAGCACATTCACAAGGCTGGCGTTCGCAGGCACGATGTACTTCGTGTTCTGTGCCAAAGTATTGTTCAGCACTTCCAGTTTACGCATCGTCTCCGCGCGTTCCTTGAAATACGTTTCCGCCGCATTCGAAACCAGCTTGATCGCCTCGGCCTCCGCATTCGCGCGCGTGATGCGCGCCTGCGCGTCGCCCTCCGCACGCAAAATCTCCGACTGCTTGGTGCCTTCGGCCTGCAAAATCTGGCTCTGCTTGATGCCTTCCGCTTCCAGCACGGCGGCTCGCTTCTCGCGTTCCGCCTTCATCTGCCGAGACATCGCGTCGGTGATGTCCCGCGGCGGCTCGATCTTTTGTACTTCCACACGCGTGACCTTCACGCCCCAACCGTTCGTAGCCTCGTCCAGCACTTCGCGCAGGTTCGTGTTGATCATGTCGCGCGCTACCAGCGTTTCATCCAGCGTCCGGTCGCCGATCAAATTGCGCAAATTCGTCTGCGCCAGCGTGGTGCAGGCGTAACCGAAATCCTGCACCTCATATTGCGATTTCACGGGGTCGATCACTTTGTAGTAGACCACCGCGTCCACTTCCACGGTAACGTTGTCCTTGGTAATCAACTTTTGCGGGGGGACCGTAATCACCTGCTCCCGCATGTCCACCCGCACGATGTCGTCGATGAACGGAATGATGAATGTCAGCCCCGACGGCGCCATCCCATGGTATTTGCCCAGCCGCGTAATCAGTCCTTTTTCATATTGCCGAACCGTGCGCGCTCCCCGAGCCAGCGCTACCAGGCCAAACAGCGCGATCGCAAAAGCAAATACCAAGACAAAAACCCCGGTGTCCATTGCCTTCACCTCACCTTGAGCGTTACCCCGTCGACCGATTCCACCGTGACCGCCACCCCTAAATCCCGCGGCGCATCTCCTGCACCCGCCAATTCCGCACGCCACTCTTCCGCGCCAACCTTCACGATGCCGGGCTCGAACGGCGCGATGCGCTTGGTCACTACCCCGGTCTTTCCCACCACCGCATCCACATTGCTGGCATGATTTTTTACCGTGAGTGTAGCCTTCAGCCACCGGCGGAAGATCGCGAGATACACCAGAGACAAACCACCCGCGGCAAGCAAGCCGATCTTCTCCGAAGCGACGAAGAGCCCGATACCACCGCCGATCGCGAGCGATCCGCCGATCAACGCCAAATCAAGTCCAGTCATCGCTCCCAGCGCCAGTTCGACGATCACGCAGACGATGCCGCCGATGACCAAAAGCCAGTTGACCCACATGCCCACGAGGACGCTCCTCACCGTGCAAGTACGCCGGACGATAACACCCCGTTTGATTCTTCACAATGCCGAAGCCACGGAAGTCGCATCGCGAAACCACTCGCGCAACCACTTGTAGGGGCGCAGCACTGCTGCGCCCCAGCTAGGCAAGTTGTCTACGATGTGCGCGAGGTTTTTTCGAACTAATGTAGGCGCCGAGCTTTAGCCCGGCGAGCGCCAATCGCGACGAAACGGCCGACTCAAACTATCGCCGCCGAGTCTTCTTCGATTTGCGAGGCTTCGATTTACCTGAAGATTTCTTGGGGTTCGCCGCAGCCGTAAGTTCACGCCGCTTCTTCGCGGCCCAACCAGGTTTATTCACCTGCCGGCCTCGCGCAATTCCCAACGCTTCGGCGGGAACGTTCTCCGTGATCGTGGAGCCTGCGGCGACGTACGCGCCGTCACCAACACGAACCGGCGCAACCAGCGCGGCATCGCTGCCAATAAAAACGCGATTGCCGATGGTTGTCGGATGTTTGTGAAAACCATCGTAGTTGCAGGTGATGGTTCCCGCGCCAATGTTGGACTTGCTGCCGATCTTCGCGTCGCCGAGATAGGTCAGGTGCCCCGCCTTGGTGCCTTCGCCCATGGTGGTCTTTTTCAGCTCGACGAAATTGCCGATGCGCGCGCCCGTCTTCAAGTGAGTCTCGCCGCGCAGGCGGGCGAAGGGCCCAACGGTGACGCGTTGATCCAGACGGCTGTTCGCAATCACGCAGTGCGGCTCCACGATGACGTCGTCGCCGAGCGTCGCGTCGGTCAGAACGCTCCCGGTGCGAATCGTGCATCGCGCACCAATCTTCGTTTTGCCGAGCAAATGCACGGCCGGCTCGATGACCGTGTCTTCTCCCGCGATCACCTCGGGATCGATCAGGACAGTGTCCGGCAACTGGATGGTGACGCCCGCGTTCATCAGCGCGTTGCGCTTCCACTCGCGGAAGATGCGATCGACTTCGGCCAGATCGGCGCGTGTGTTGCACCCCAGGACTTCGCGCGGGTCGGGAGCGATTTGCGCCAGAACCGTTTCACCCTTTGAAGCAAGCACCGCGATGGCATCGGTCAGGTACAGTTCGTGATGCTTGTTGTTCGGTTTGACTTGCGCAAGCGCGGGCCAGAGTTTTTCGAGCGTGAAGCAGTAAATGCTGGAGTTGATTTCGTTGATCTCGCGCTGCTCGTCGGTCAGCTGCGACTCCTCAACAATCGCACCCACTTGCGTCTCGGACTTGCGCACGATGCGCCCGTAACCCGAAGGATCGCTGACCACCGCGCTGAGGATGGTTGCAGCGGCGTTCCCCCCGCGATGCGCTGCGACCAGAGCCCGCAGCGTTTCGGTGCGGACCAGAGGCGCATCTCCGGGGAGCACGACGACCAGCTTGGCGCTGCCCAAAGCTCTACGTGCCACCTGCATGGCATGACCCGTTCCATGCTGCGGCTGCTGAAGCACCGTTGTAGCCCCGGTCGGCTCGACCACGGCAATGACCTGCTCGGCCTGGTGTCCTACTACCACGACCGTCTTTTTCGCGCCGAGCGGCGCACATGCCCGAAGAACTTGTTCAACCAGGGCTCGCCCGCCCGCGCGGTGCAATACTTTCGCAAGGCTTGACTTCAGCCGCGTGCCTTTTCCGGCAGCGAGAATAACGATGGCAAGGTCTTTGGCAGGCATGGTGTCAATTCATTTTGGGGGAGCAGGCGGGGTTTCGCAAAGTGGTGATTTTGGTGCGCGACTCGAAAGGCTTAATCGGCGGCCGGTGCGGGTACCGTGGCGAGCCTGGGAAGGTCTGCTTCCATGCCCGCGTGGGAGGTCTCATCGGTGGCGATCGTCCATAGCGAGGGGTCGGCCAGGAGGCGGCTAACCAGCTGCGTATGCAGGGCGTGCCCTGCTTTGTGGGCTTCGACCCGGGCAAGCAGGGGCAAGCCTGCCAGCGCCAGGTCGCCGATCAGGTCCAAGGCTTTGTGCCGGCCGAATTCATCGGGGAAGCGTAGGGGGCCATTCATCACCCCGTCATTGGTCAGGACAATGGCGTTTTCCAGCGATCCCCCGCGAATCAGGCCCATGGAGCGTAGCGGCTCGATGTCTCGCTCGAAACAAAACGTTCGCGCGCGAGCCAGGAGGTGCCGGAAAGTTTCCGGATTCACGACCATCTCCACTTCCTGTTGCCCGACCAGGGGATGCGGGAAATCGACATAGCAGCGAACGTGAAACTCGTCGGCAGGATAGATGCCGATGCGGCGATCGCCTTCAACAACTTCCAGCGGTTGCAATACCTTGAGGTAGCGGCGCTTCCGGCGCAGCTTGCGAATGCCCGAATGCTCCAGCATTTGCATGAAAGGCTCGGCCGAGCCATCCAAAATGGGAATCTCGATGGAGTCAATGTCGATAAAAACGTTGTCGACGCCGCACGAATAGATGGCAGCGAGGAGATGCTCGGTGGTCGAGAGCAGCACGCCTTGCTTCATGAGGCTGGTGGCGTAGCTGACGCGCGCGACGTTGTGGCCCTGCGCTTCGATTGGAAAATTATCGAGGTCGATGCGGCGAAATACGATGCCCGTGTCAGCGGGAGCAGGAGTCAGACAGATGTGGCCGAAGACGCCAGTGTGAAGTCCCACACCCTCGGCGGACGACGAGCGCAGAATCGTGGTCTGAAGCATGGACACGAATATAATAGCACTTTGTCGTCCAGTGTTTGAAGCGTTTGTTCCTTAGTATCAATAACTTATGGACGCAAAGCCGCGCCCCCGACATTCTGCTGTGGTAAACGTACAACAATCGGGCCGTTTGTCGTGTCTTTCCGGGCCGCTCGCCCTATTTTTCGGCCCTGATTACCTCTCAGGCTTCCTTTCGCTTTCCTGGCGCGTCCCATAGCTTTGCGATGCTATACTGGGATCTGAATTTTCGCCGTTAGGTGGGGAAATGAATCGAAAAGCACGCTTCGGCATTATCGCGGTATCCGTGGCAATCTTCTGCTACGCGGGTATCGGACATGTTCTGGGTCGCACACCGGACGACAAGGCCTATAAGTCGCTTACGGTCTTCGGCGAAGTGCTGCAAAAGATTCAGTCGGACTACGTCGACGAGCCGAACATGCACCTGGTCACTGCGGGCTCGCTGCACGGCTTGCTCGAGTCGCTGGACCCTGAGTCCAGCTACCTGACGCCCCGCGAATACACCGAATACAAGCAGAAGCAGCAGAATGCCGGGACCGGCGAGACGGGCCTCAGCCTGAGCAAGCGTTTTGGATATGTGATCGTGATTTCGGTTTTGCCGGACAGCCCGGCGGAGAAAGCCGGCATCCATAGCGGCGACATTTTTGAGTCGGTTGCGGGGTTCACCACGCGAGACATGTCCGTGGGGCAGGCGCTGAATCTGCTGAACGGGCAAGTGGGCAGCGGCGTGAAGGTGGGAGTGATCCGTCGCGGCAAGGCGGACCCTGACGAAGTGGACATCGTTCGCGAGAAGCTGGCCACTCCGAAAACTATCGTACAGAAAGCGGATCCCGATATTCTGGTGCTGCGACTCCCGTCGCTCGATAACGGCCGCGCGGACGACGTGCGAAGCAAACTCCTGGACGCAGAAAAGCAGGGGATTCATAAGGTAGTGCTGGATTTGCGCGAGTGCGGGCGCGGCCCGGTGACTGAGGGGGTCGCGGTGGCGCGGTTGTTCGTGCCTTCTGGCACAATTGCGACGCTGCGTGGACAGACGGTCTCCGCGCAGACTTTGTCGGCGGAACCCAGCAAGGTGGTTTGGAAGGGTCCGGTGTCGGTTTTGATTGACGGTACGACGTCCGGCGCAGCCGAGGTGCTGGCTTCCGCGATAGTTGCGAATCATCGCGGCGATGTGGTCGGCGAACGGACATTCGGTCTGGCGTCCGAGCAGAAGCTGATCACCATGGACGACGGCTCGGCGTTGTTCCTGACGGTGGCGAATTATTACAACGCAGCGGGCAAGCCGATTCTGGAAGATGGCGTCGAACCGACGGAAGTAGTTCGCGCGGCAGCCGACGACGATTCCGACAGCGGCGACGATGATTCTGCGTCGACGACCACGACGCCGTCCAAAGAGGCTTCCGGGCCGCGTCCTCTCTCGCCGGAAGATCCCATCTATCGCAAAGCTCTTGAGATGTTGAAGACCCCCACGAAGAAAGCGGCCTAGCCGCAGGTGATTTGGCGGACCGGGTCGACTCGACGACGAATCAACGGCCTGCCTTCCAATAACATCTTTCATCCCTTACCGCCATTGCGGTGGCTCGCAATTGCGCTTGCGCTGTCTATAGCCTTTGGCGGGTGCAAAAAGGCCGAAAAGCCCCTGCGAGCGACTGATATTCACACCATCACGCGGGAGTTCGTTGCGGCGGCAGGTTCGGCGGCGCCAACAGGGTCGGACACACGAAGCGAGCTGCGAGCTTCGGATCAAGATTCCGAGAGCAGCGATCGTGTGGACATTACTGTTCGCAGCGATTCGGGGGATTCGTCACAGAGCGCGACGATAGCGCGGGTATTGCAATCACTTGGCGGCGTTGCCACGCGGCATGGTTTGACGCAGGATGCGCCATCCGAAAGCCGCGACGGGATTCTTTTCCAGTATCGCCGCGCGGGATTCCCAACCCACACGATTCACATTCATTCCGCGCCTGCGGCCACATCGCAAGAGGCACCTTCTGCCGCGGCAGCAGCGCCGGCGAACGGGCAAGCACGCTTGGCGATCATTCTGGATGACCTCGGCAATGATCGCGCCGCGGCAGAGGCTATTTTTGCGCTACCGTATCCGCTGACGATTTCGGTGCTGCCAAACCATCCGCATTCGGTAGAGATTGCCGAGGAAGCGCATCGGCGCGGCTATCAAGTGATGCTGCACCTGCCGATGGAGTCTGTCGGGCAGGGTCGGCCGGAGTCGCAGGAGTTGCGGCCTGGGATGTCCGGCAAAGATGTGAGATCGCTGGTGAACGGGTTCTTGCGCGCGGTTCCCGATGTGGCGGGAGTGAACAATCATCAGGGTTCGCAGTCCACGACGGATGTGGCGCTGATGGACGAACTGATGCCGGTGCTGCGGAATCACAAGCTGTTTTACATCGACAGCCGGACTACGGCGGCGACAGTCGCGTTCGATGCGGCGCAGCGAGCGGGCGTACAGTCGGCCTATCGCAATGTCCCGTTTCTGGATGACGTGGCGGAAGTCTCGGCGGTGCGCAAACAGCTGTTGCTCGCCCTACGCGAAGCGGGCGAGAAGGGGGAAGCGATAGCCATAGGTCACCCGCACCCCGCGACGCTGAAAGCGCTGCAGGAAGTTCTTCCGGAGGCGAAGGCTCAGGGCGTGCGCTTGGTTTTCGCTTCGGAGCTGGTGCACTAGCGGCATTTTTTCGACTCTATTTGCGGCCGGTCCGTTAACCAACTATATACCCCACCCCCCCTGGGGTTTTTCACAAGTGTTCATTCTAAAGAGGGTTAAAGTCCTTTGTTTTGATACACTTTCACAAGTGTTCATTCTAAAGCGGTTACGCTACCTCGCCTTTTGTCGTCGGTTTGGGAGGCGGACGACCGCCGCAGCCGTCAAAGACTGGCCGGACATTTTAACTCGGAGATACTATATCACATGGGTTAGCCTCTGTCCAGGGAAATTTTGGCTCGACGAGTACGAGGGGCTGCGAACGCCTTGTTGATTCCTGGTCAGTTATGGCACGGCTTAAGCCGTGCCGGACGAAAAGCGGCGTTCTGCGAGTGAGCAAGAAACTCCAAGCTGCCGGTTTAACTGGGGTTACTTCTGTCGGGGACCGTTCCGTTCCTGGGGCTAGCCGGGAACAGGCGGTGAAAGACGTAGAAGAAGGAGAGCAGGATGAGGAAATCGAGGATGCTGGCTTCGGGTCCGGCAGTGCCGCCTACGAGCCAGGTGGGTCCGGCCAAGGTGGCGCTGGAAAGATGGCCTGGGAAGATCATGCCGCTGTCGGGGACCGAGTAGAGGAAGGTTTCGCCGAAATCGAAGGCCGCGTGCATGCCGACGGCGAACCAGAGGCTTCCGGTGCGGCGCAGCGTGAAACACCATAAGAGACCGGTGAGGACGACTCCCGCGATTCCGACCCAGGTTTCGCCGGGATTGGTGAGATGTACGGCGCCGAAAGTGACGGAGGTGGCGATGGAAGCGGGCCAGAAGCCGATTCCTTGCGTCAACGCGAACTGCGCATAGCCGCGAAAGGCGAACTCTTCGAACAGGCCGACCACCACGAAGAAAGCCAGCCAGAAGGCCAGCCATTTCAAGAATGTCGCGCCGTGAATTTCCACGGAACCGAAGTGGTAGTAGCCGAATGCGGCCAGGGTTCCGAGCACCGCACTGATTTCCGCCAAGCCGAAGGCGGCGCCTTGCCAGAAGCGTTTTCCCAACGCGCCACGCAAAGGAAGCCCATATTCACCGAGGTGCCGGCGCTCCAGCCGCGACATCACCCATGCCCCCGCGCAAACTCCCGCGAAGCGGAGGAATTCGGAGGTCATGAGAATTTTGGGAGTTAAGGCGAAACGACCGCTTTGACCGAAAAAGTTGCTGATCCAAAAAAACTCGTAGGTGAACGCTTCGGCGAGAATGAGGTAGAGGAAGACGCGCAGAAGGACGAAGGGGAGATCCGGGTGGCGAAAGAAATTGGGCGCCGGCGGCGGCTCGGCGGGAACAGTGAGAGGGGAGTCGGGGCTGTCCATCAGAGTGGGAGGCGTCTTGCGCGGCTGAAATCGCCTTCGCGCAAGGTTGCGCTCTGAAAGTGAAGATAGCACAGGGACGGATGAGCGGAGTGGCGGGCCCTATGCGTTGATTCTGCGACTATGTAGCCCAATCCGAATTACGTCCACTCCCAGGATGTGCGAATTCGCGTCAAGGGCTAATAAGCCGTACATGAGCGGTCTCCGCCTCAAGGTAAAAATAATCAGGAGCTCGGGCAAAGGCTCGGTCTGCTGGTTCGGCTTTAGGCGCGTGATAAAAGCTGAGGGTACCGGTCACTGTGACGAGTTTGCCCTCCATTTCAGGGTAGGGTTCTCCCCACGTAAACGACGCCCCCGTGGGAACGAGATAGACTACCTGCTGATTGTCGAGCAAGACAAGCGGGCCAAACTTACCGCGTAGCGAAAATTTCCCTCGAACGGTGACCTGCTTTCCGATAAGTGTGTGCAATACCTCATAGGAGGCTGCAGTCGTATCTTCTGGCGTCGAGCGCGGATGGTCACACCCTCCCGCGAGAACAAGGATGGGGATTGACAAGAAAGTAGCGGCGCGCAAGCCCTTCGGGAGACGACCAGCCAACGCATTCTCCTCCGCGGCCTCATTATAAGACCCTCCGCGGTGCGCCGGCCTCACAAACCGCTTCAAGCCGAGGCTCATTTCCCAAATGGGAGGAAAATCGTAGATGGGTATCTTACTGTGTGGCAGGAGCAGCCGGACGGCACCTGGAAAATCTTTCGCAATCTGGTAATTCCAAACCGGTGATCCGCTCGCTAGGGCTGGTCGCCACCAGGGTTTCGGTACATCATCCTGACTCCGACTCGACTCCATGCGCGCATCATCGCCGTGAACCCTTCAAGGCTCAGGGTAGACAAGAGTGTCGGTTCGACCAGGAGCTATGGTTCGATGCGAATGGCGGGCCCCATGAGTTGATTCAGCTTGAAATGGAGAGAGGGCATCATTTCCTGCAAGCCGGCTTTCCCGTACTTATCTGCCCGACGCCGAACTGGATTACCTCCGAATCGCCGACCGTCCGGTTTACCATTAACAACTTATGGTGAATCTCGCCTATCCGGCAATCTTGAACAATTTCCAGGAGCCGACTTCCCGGTACTGATCGCCCGCTGCCTGCCTGTACTACTTCGGGTTTGCCTACGATCCGTTCAAGATACAAAATTGAATGTTGACGCGCTGTTTGAACGCTCTTTACCATAAGGAGCATGGATCGAGATTTTCATGCGCGCGAGGCACGATTCACAGCGATGGACATTCGGGGGTACGGGGAGTCGGATCAAGAACACCGGTGAATATGAGCAGACTGTCTGAGAAAGGGGGCGATGGCAATGGCAACCCTTCAGGAACGGCTGGACGAGTTTAAGAAGGCATTTGAATCCGGAGCTCCACCGTACAACGCGCCGCACGAGGCAATCGAAAAGATGCATCGCGCGACGGCCGAGCTCAAGGCTTCGGGCATCGAAAAAACAGCGCTGAAAGTCGGGGACCGTGCGCCGGCCTTTAGCTTATTCAATCAGGATCACGCACAGGTTAGTTCCAGCGACCTTCTACGCGAAGGACCTCTGGTGGTCAGCTTCTTCCGAGGGCACTGGTGACCGTATTGCAATATGGAGCTGGAGGCTCTACAGCAGGTCCATTCAGAAGTCAAAGCATTAGGAGCGCAGATCGTCGTGATCACTCCTGAGCTCGAACGGTACACGCGCGCTCTTCACAGGAAGCTGAACCTGACCTACGACATCCTGACTGATCTTCACCTCGAGACGGCGGAGCAGTTCAAGCTAGTGTTCACACTGCCGGATTACTTGCGCGAGCTTTACAAGTCGTTCGGGAGCACTCTGGACAGATTCAATGACGAACCGGAATACCGATTGCCGATGCCCGCCCGTTACATCATCGATAAGGGCAGCATTATCCGCGCGGCGGATGTGAACGCGGATTATACGATTCGTCCTGATCCTGCCGAAACTCTCAGGCACTTGCGGACATTGACTCCGGCCCCAGCGAACTAGAAAGAGCAATTCACCGTCCGGGTCCACAACGAAGCGTTGTGCCGAAGCGAGACCGATTCCGCTATTTTTGCCTCCGGTGATGACTGCTACTTTTCCTTCCCGCTTACTCGTAAGCTCTCTCCTGTTTGATTTCCAGTTTTTGAGAAACAACTCTATAGACCGCGTGTGACTGCGGTATCGACTCATTCTCCTTTGTTCATACATTAGCGCGGGTGTCAGGGTTCAGAGACCGGGAAACAGAAATCGGGAACTGCAAAATCCACGCTTGACATCGATCGATAATTCACTACCATATGGTTGTGGATAGATTAGATACAACATTTTCGGCTCTGTCTGATCCAACCCGCCGGGCGATGATCGAACGACTCTCCCTCGGGCCTGCCTCTGTGCATGGATTGACGGAACCGTTTGCACTCTCGCAGCAGATGATTTCAAAACATATTGCCTACCTGGTGCGGGCGCGAATTGTGATCAAGACGAAGCGTGGAAGAGAGAGCGTGTGCACGCTTAGGCCAGAGGCGATAAAGACAGTCAGCGACTGGGCGATTAGCTATCGCCGATTCTGGGAAGAGAGTTTCGACAAGTTAGATGCGGTTGTGAATCAAATGAAAAAAGCGGAGGTCAGAGATGACAAAAAACACGGTTAACGAGACAGAGCGGATGGTTGTCACTAGAGTTTTTGACGCCCCACGCGCATTGGTTTGGAAGGCGTGGACAGAGCCGAAATATGTGATGCAGTGGTGGGGGCCGAAGGGTTTTACTGCGCCTTTTTGCGAGATGGATTTTCGCGTAGGAGGAAGATTTCTCTGCTGCATGAGAGCGCCAGATGGGCAGGAGTTCTGGAATGGTGGGGAATACCACGAGATTGTTCTGCACGAGAAGATCGTTTACTCCCTGTACTTTTCCGACTCGAAGGGAAACAAGGTTGAACCTGCGCACTATGGAATAGAACATGAGGCCATAGAGGGTGCGCGCGACGTGGTTATTTTTGAGGATTTTGGAAACGGCCAGACGAAACTCACCCTCATTGGAAATGACACCATGGAGTACGCAAAAAAGAGCGGGGAAGTAGAGGGCTGGAATCAGATACTCGATAAAGTTGCCGCAGTTGTTGCGGGGCTAGCGCAGGCGAAATAAGAAGTTGAAGTTTTGATGATCGTCGTGCGCGAGATACAGCTAAGGCTGGCGGCGGAGGCTCGGCGGGAACGGTGAGAGGGGAGGTCGGGGATGTCCGTGAGGAAGAGGTGTTTCTGCGCGAGGAATTGCGGTCGGCGCGGCATGACCCTTAAAAAATGAAGATAGCACAGGGACGGATTAGCGGGGTGGCGGGCCCCTTGTGTTGATTCAGCTTGAAATGGAAAGAGGGCATTCTCCGTTGGTCGATGTGCTGTCCTTTGCGTGCGTCGTGATTCCGCGATATTTTAGAGAAAAATGAAGTAAGGAGGTAACGAAGTAAGGAGGTAAAGATAAGGAAGGAAGAGCTTTGCAAGCGAGTTGTGCGGACAAGGGGGAACCTTCCTGTTTCTTCCCCCCACTTCTTTTAGAAACAAGGCAAGTATATACGAAACTGGAAAGAAGTCAAGGAAATAATTGTACCGAATGGTTATTCGAACGAGCGGGGACAGTGCTTTTGTTCGAACGATGACATCGATGGTGGGAGGATGGTGGGAGGAACAGCAACCTCCAGACCCAGGCTCAAACCCCGAACCTGGGGCACCCTTCTCATTTTTTGATTTGTCATGCAAAAAGAGTTTGCTCGTTCGATCGACGGAAGTGATTGAAAGGTCAGGGCGCTCGTGATCCGGGCCACCCGCCTATAAACTCGCAGCCGTCAGCGAATCTTTCTTTGGCCTAAACGAATCGATCCAATAGGTGTCCTGTAAGGAATCCCGTTAGCGCTCGCCTCAAAGAAAAGCACGAATTTGGTGTATTGCGAAGAGGGAAGCGTAACCCTGAAGTGGTAAGTCTCGCCAGACCGAAGGTTGAAGGGCGTCACCATACCTCCGGTTGATTGCTCGGCATGAGGATCAAATCTCTTCATTTCGCAATCACACTTCAGCTTCGCGTGGGGATCAGACGTTATTATTAGCTCGCCGTTAGTTGCCGGGGCGTCGCCGATATTCTTAAGGGATAACATGAGCATGCTAGGAGAGTCGGTACCATCTGCCGAGAAGTATGGAATGTAGCCAGTAATTGATTC
>JBEKWY010000095.1:0-19140 GCA_049512575.1 Candidatus Acidiferrum sp. | reverse complement strand
AAGGTCGGAATTCTGGGAATTTCCTACGATGGATTTACGCCGCTCATGGCGCTGGTGAATCCACATCCCGCGCTGAAGGTTTCGGTACCGATGAACCCGATGGTGGACGGCTGGATGGGCGACGACTGGTTCCACAACGGCGCATTTCGCGAGCAAAACATGCCGTACATCTACGAACAGGAAGGCACGCGAGACAACAAGATCCATTGGTGGACGAGCTATTTCGACGACTACGACCAGTACATGCAGGCAGGCTCGGCGGGCGAACTGGGGCGGTTGCACGGACTCGAGCAAGTCGGCTTCTGGCGGAAATTGCTGGAGCATCCGAGCTACGACGCCTGGTGGCAGCAGCAGGCCATGGACAAGATCCTCGCGGCGCAACCATTGAAAGTGCCGGTGATGCTGGTCCACAGCTTGTGGGACCAGGAAGATATTTACGGCGCTATGGCGGTATACAAAGCCATCAAGCCGAAAGACGCCGGGAACGATAAAGTTTTTCTGGTGATCGGCCCTTGGCACCACGGCCAGGAAATCGAAGACGCCAGCTCCCTGGGCGTCGTGAAATTCGACAGCGATACCGGGCTCTATTTTCGGCGTGAGATCCTTCGGCCGTTTCTGGACCAATATTTGAAAGATGGAGCGCCGAAAGCGGACGTCGCGCCGGTCATGGCCTTTGAAACCGGGACGAACAAGTGGCGCCGTTTGAACGCGTGGCCGAGCGGCTGTGCGGCAAGTGCGAATTGCGCGATCCATGCTACGCCGCTCTATTTAGGTTCGGGCCTGACGCTGAGTTTTGCGGCCCCCAAAAGCGGTGACGCGGAGTTTGAAGAATACGTGTCCGATCCGGCGAAGCCGGTGCCGTACCGCGCGCGCCCGATCCAGCCAATGGGATATGACATTGGCATGACCTGGTCGCAATGGCTGGTGGACGATCAACGGGAACAGTCCGGACGCGGTGATGTGCTGGCATTTGAGTCCGAGACGCTGCGGGCGCCAGTGAAAATCAGCGGCCAGCCGATCGCCAATCTGATCGCCTCGACCACTGGAACCGATTCCGACTGGGTCGTGAAGGTGATCGACGTTTATCCCGACGAAGTCGCCGGCCAGTCAGGAATGGGCGGCTATCAACTGATGATTTCCGCCGATATTTTCCGTGGCAGGTATCGCGAAAGCCTGGAGACCCCGAAAGCAGTCGAGGCGGGCAAGCCGCTGCTGTACAAATTCGCGCTACCGAATGCCAATCACGTCTTTCTGCCGGGACACCGGATCATGGTGCAGATCCAATCCAGCTGGTTCCCTCTATACGACCGCAACCCGCAGACTTTCGTGCCAAATATCTTCTGGGCCAAGCCAGGCGACTACCACAAGGCCGTCCAGCGCATCTATCACGCCCCAACGGAAGCCAGCTTTGTCGAGCTGCCAGTCGTCGGCAATTGATATGTCGGTTCAGCTTTTGGACTGGACGAGAATTGGGAGGATCGCAACAGGAGTGAAAATGGGGATGAGTGCCGGAATGATCGCACACCACACTTGGGGCTTCGCGGCGAGAAAGGCAGCTGCAACGTCCATGGCCGCCACCGAACACAAGAGGATCGCCATTCTTAGCGCACAGGAACGCCCGGGCAGGAGCTGCATGGAACCTCTCTTTCAGCACTCTATTTTATATTATGTATCTCATTGCTGGGAAGTGGGTTGACGGGTTAGAATAGAGGGCTCGGAGGACTGCTTTAGTGTTAATGATTCGGTTGTCTCGTATTGGCAAGAAGAAGAAGCCGTTTTATCGCGTGGTGGTCATCGAAAAGACCCGGCCGCGGAATGGCCGCGTCGTGGAATTGGTGGGGACGTACGATCCACTCAAGAAGCCCGCGGAGTTGAAGCTGGATGCCGATCGCATCAAGCATTGGCTCGGAGTCGGCGCACAGCCGAGTGATACCGTGCGCAGCTTTATCCGCTTGCAGAAAATCGCCTGATTGTAGTGCGCTTGGTCGCAGTGCGCCCGCCCCTCAGACCCCGGTGATTGCCGGGGTCCAAAGTTCTTAGGCTTCCGGCATCCTCTTGCTGGCCGGATGCGTCTTTCCTATATATGTATTCGCTAACGAAAAGTCGGGTTCGTGAAGGTGCTGTATGAAGGAACTGGTCGAGTCGATCGCCAAGGCGCTCGTCGACCATCCGGACGAGGTGCAGGTGAAGTCCATCGAAGGCGCGCAGGCGACTATCCTGGAGTTGCGCGTCCATAAGGATGACCTTGGCAAGGTGATCGGCCGGCAGGGCCGGACAGCGAAGGCTGTGCGTACGCTGCTGGGAGCGGCCGGCGTCAAGATCCACAAGCGGTTTACGCTGGAGATTCTGGAAGATTGAGCGCGGAGCCGCAGCGCTGGGTGATGCTGGCGCGCATTCTGCGCCCGCGTGGCAACAAAGGCGAAGTCGCCGTCGAACTCTTCACGGATTTCCCCAATCGTCTTAAAGAGATGCGCGAAGTGTTTTTGCGCGACGGTGCGGGTAAGACCGAGCCGCGGCGCGCGGAAGTGAAAGCGTTCTGGATCGACCAAAATCATCGGGGACAAGCGGTCTATCATTTTGAGGGTTGCGCTTCGATTTCGGAGGCCGAGAAATTTCGCGGCATGGATGTGTTGATTCCCATCGAGCAGCGGGTGACGCTGCCAGCGGGCCAATATTTCGTGTCGGATCTGGTAGGTTGCTCGGTTTTCGAGAGCGCGACGGAACCGCCGGTCGTTTCGTCTTCGCCTTGTTCTTTGGCTACCGCTCCTGCGCTCGTCGGGAAAGTTAGCGATGTCCAGATAACCGGGGAAGGTGTTGCAGGGACGCCGCTTCTCGTTGTGGATACTCGGAATGGCGAGTTGTTGATTCCACTTGCCGAAGACATTTGCACGCGGATTGATCCTGCGGCTCGGCGCATCGAAGTGGTTCTTCCTGAGGGTTTGCGCGATTTGAATCGCGGCGCGTAATTTTCCTTCCAATAAAAACGAAATCTAGTGCACATCGATCGTCGTAACGCTCAGGGGGGGTAGGGTGATGGTTAGGCTTGAGCCTGTGGCTGGCATGGTGCCGGCGGAGATTGGTTGGACGGGCGTGCCGCCTGTGGATTGGGTTTGGGCTGAGGCGGCGGTCATTTGGTAGAGGTAGGCGGTGCCGGAGAGGGGTTGACCGGTGATCTCGGTTACTTGGGACGTCGTGGAGCGATTGATGGCTACGAAGACTACGCGGCCTGGCGTGGTGGTGTCGGTGCTGGCGTAGACGACCACGTTTTGCACGTTGCTCGATGTGGACTGGAGTGAGGTGTCGCCGAAGCTGGCGCTGGCTCCGTCGAAGCCGCGGAAAGCGCGGAAGCCGCCGAGCGCGTAGGAATAGGTGCCGTTGGGAGGCCAGAAGCTGGCGGCGAAAAGTCCTTGCGCGCCGAAGATGCCGAGGTTGTCGGCCTGGGCAATGGTTCCGGCGATGTGATTCCAGCCGCCGCTTTCGTATTCGGTGATGGAGATTTTCATGCCGGGATTTTCGGCGTTAATTTTGGCCTGAAGGCGGCCGAGGATGTTGATGGGCGTGCTGCCGAGCTCTTGATAGATCCATGGATTGCTGTTGCCCGCGTCGGTGTAGGTGGGATCCCACAAATTGCGCGGGCTTTGCACGATCAGTTGCACTTGTGCGTCGGTGAGCGTGGTGGCGGTGAGGTCGATGATGCGCGTGCCGTTTACGTCGTAGTCTTCGGCGTACCAGTGGAAGTCGTAGACGTCGACCAATGGTTTGCCGTACGTGGTGGACGCGGCGCTTATGGCTTGCAGATATTTGTCCGGAAACCAGTTTGTGCCGCTAGGCGTTGCGCTCAGTTCTCCCTGCCAGTTGTAGATCCCTTGAAAACCGTAGTGGACGGGCCCGAAGATCAGCACGTTCGGGAACTGATCCTTGATGGCTTCCGTCAGATTGATGGTCTTGGTGATGTAGTTGTCGGAAGTGACCGGGTTGGGTCCCTGGACTTCGAGGTGCGTGGTATTCCAGAGCTCAGGTTCGTTGTCGAGACTCAAGAAAGTCGGCTGCGCGGGATTCGTGCCGAAGATGCCGGGGAGCTTTTGATTGAGCGCCCAGACAAATTCATCCATGTACACGTTGGCGTTGGTAGTTGGCGGCGTGATCGTGAAAGGCACGGCGGATACCGAGCTCTTCATGTCGACGACAGTCTTGAAACGCGAGAGGTCGGGAGGGTTCGCTACGCTGACAGGTCCGTTTTCGTCGCCGGCCACGAGACCCTGAAGTTGCACGGTGACGAGGCTGGCCATGTTCGCGCCTTGATCCTGCGCAATGAAGCTGCGAACGGCTTCGGCGGGAACGGTGCTGCTGCTGAGGTAGTCGTCGTTTTCGTAGAGATAGTCGCTGCCGGCGTTGGAGGCGTTGGTCTCCCAGTTGTAGGCGGTCCAGCGATTGCCGCCGTCGCGGTCGAAAGTGAGCATGGGAGGCGGAGAGGTTTCGCCGAAGTAGAAATTGAGTCCGTAGATGTACGGAGAGATCGTGTGCGTGATGGCGGGATTGATGGTTACCGTGACATCGACCGGGGTGTTGGCAGGGGTGGCGCTGGCTTGCGCGGAGTTGGGACTTTCGCCGATGGAGTTCACAGCGGAGACGACATAGAAATACGTCGTGCCGTTGGTCAACCCAGTGTCGAGATAGCTTGGGACGGTGACCGATGTCACTAGCGTGTAAGGGCCGCCGGTGGTGGTTCCGCGTTTGACGTTGTAGCTGGTCGCGCCGGAGCTGGCGGTCCACGCCAGCGAGACTTGGGCATTGCCTGCCGTGGCCGTCAAGCCGGTGGGCGCAGCGGGAGCTTGCGTCGGGGCTACCGGTGTCGCGCTGGCCTGTGTGGAATTCGCGCTTTCGCCGCTCGAATTGACAGCAGAGACGACATAGAAATACGTGGTGCCGTTCGTCAAGCCGGTGTCGGTGAAGTTCGTTGCGGTGGGCGACGAGATGGTCGTGTACGGGCCACCGGTTGCTGTGCCGCGTTTCACGTTATAACTCGTGGCCGTCGCGCTGGCGGACCACGTCAGACTGACTTGGGCGTTCGCGGCGGTAGCCAAGAGTCCCGTTGGCGCAGCGGGAGCTTGTGACGGAGCGGTGGGCTTGGCACTGGCTTCGGAGGAGTTGGCGCTCTGGCCCGCTGAGTTTACGGCGGAGACTACGTAGAAATAAGTGGTGCCATTGGTGAGACTGGTGTCGGTGAAGTTGGCTGCGGTGGGCGAAGAGATCGTTGTGTAGGGACCGCCAGTTGTGGTGCCGCGCTTTACGTTATAACTGGTCGCGTTCGCGCTGGCGGTCCAGGCCAAGCCGACTTGTGCGTTTCCTGGCGCGGCGGTAAGTCCAGTAGGGACTGCTGGGGCGGTGGCGCCGCTGGGGTTCGAGCCGCTGCCTGGGTTATTGGGATTGGTGCCGGGGCCGGTGGTGCCAGCGCAACCGGCTACGAGGAGTGCCAGGAACAGGTACATCGAGAGCACAAATTCGGGTCGAGGGGTTACTGTTCTAGTTACCCCACCCCCCCTGACGTTTTCAGTAAGTGTTGATTCTAAAGATAGTTCAAGTGCTTTGTTTTGATACACTTTTGTAAGTGTTGATTTTAAACAGGATAACTGTAGAAGAGGGAATGAGCAGGCAGCAGCCGAGGAACAACGGAATACCGGCTCGCTCCGGCGTGGATGGAGGCCGCGAGACGTGCTGCTTTGTACTCGTTTCCCAAGGGAAGATGTCATGATCGAACTCCGCGTGTGCCCAAGAATGCAGCGGCTGCGATCCGGGTTGAGGATACGTTCTTTCTGGAACGGGGCAAACTGGCCGAAGGTACAGAAATGGTGTTGGACCCTGACAGTCCGGGAGTGGGCTTGGCTCGACCTGGTTTGGATTACTGGTCGTACGCTTTGCGCGGTCGTGGGCGAGACTTCATGAGTAGAATGGCGGGCGATGCGGTTTGATCTTGTTACGATTTTTCCGGAATTTTTTGTCGGGCCGCTCGATCATGGGATCGTGCGACGAGCGCGCGAGACCGGGTTGATAAACGTCAACGTGCTGGATTTGCGGGTGTTTACGAAGGACCGGCACCGGACCGTGGATGACCGGCCGTTTGGCGGGGGCGAGGGGATGGTGCTGAAGCCGCAGCCGTTGTTTGAGGCGGTGGAATCGCTGCTGGGTTACAGCGTTGGAGATGCGGCGGGGAGAGTGGCGCTGAGGACGAAGACGGCCGTCGTGTTGATGTCTGCTGCGGGTAAATTGTTCACGCAGGAGACTGCGCGGCGTTACGCGGGGTTGGAACGTGTCATCTTTATATGCGGGCGGTATGAGGGTGTGGACGAACGCGTGGCGGAGCATCTGGCTACCGAGGAAATTTCGATTGGGGATTTTGTTTTGAGCGGCGGGGAGTTGCCGGCGGTGCTTATTTTGGATGCGGTTACGCGGTTGTTGCCTGGAGCTTTGGGGAATGAGGCTTCGTCGGTGAATGAGTCGTTTGGGGGGCGACAACGTCAAAACCAGGACCCAGGTTCAGAAGGCGAACCTGGGGCACCCGCGATTGGTGGCGAGGCTTCAGCGGGCGGGGCAAGCCCCGCCCCTACAAGTGCAGAGAGGAACGGCGCGGTGTTGCTGGATTTTCCGCACTATACGCGGCCCGCGGAGTTTCGCGGTTGGGGCGTGCCGGAAGTTTTGATTGGCGGGAATCACGCGGAAGTGGCGAAGTGGCGGAGGGCGGCGGCGCTGGAGAAGACGCGGCGGAATCGTCCGGATTTGTTGGAGTGAGATGGGGCGCGAGCGAGGTAGCGCTGTTGGTTTCGTCCGATCGAGCCCTCCGAATGGAGGCATCGAAGAGAGATTTCTCTCTGCGCGGGCCGACCCATTCGCAGGAAGCGAATGGGGAAAGAAAAAGTCGGGCCGCTCCGTTCGAAATGACGGTTGGGTTTTGGCGGGGAGCGAACGGGAAGGCGTCCGGAGCGAATGGGAAAAGAATAAAGTCGGGCCCCTCCGTTCGAAAAGACGGTTGGGTTTGTGGCGGGGAGCGAAGGGGAAAAAGGTTTCGGCGGGCTGGTTGGGGATTGGCTGGCCGGGCTAAAGCCCGGCGCCTACATTGGTTGCGGAACGGGATCGGGGATGGAGATACGACGGTTCGAGGTGAAGGACGCGGAGGCTCTGTGGCGCTTGCGGATGACGGCGCTGGAGAGCGATCCGTGGTCGTTTGCGGAGTCGGTTGAGGAACTGCAGCAGATTTCTGTGGAAGAATATGGCCGGCGGATCGGGTCGGGTGGCGACGGGAATTTTGTGATGGGAGCTTTCGAGACCGATCGTGCGTTGGGGATGTGCGGTTTTTACCGTGAGACGCTTCAGAAACGCCGGCACAAAGGGCATTTGTGGGGCGTGTTTGTTGTGCCCGCGGAGCGTGGGAAAAAATTGGGACGGGCTTTGGCGGAACGCGCGATTGAGCTGGCGCGGAACTTGCCGGATTTGAGGTCGATCCAGCTTACGGTGTCGATTACGCAGAATGCGGCGCGGCAGCTTTACCGTGGATTGGGATTTCGGGTTTTCGGGATTGAGCCGAGGGCGCTGGGGATCGGCGGGGAGTTTGTGGATGAGGAGCATATGATTTTGGAGTTGGACGCGGGTGAGTGTCGGAAGAGAAGAGAGATTTCTCTCTGCGCGGGCCGACCCATTCGCAGGAAGCGAATGGGAGAAGAAAAAGTCGGCCCGCTCCGTTCGAAATGACGGTTTGGTTTGTGGCGGGGAGCGAACGGGAAGGCGTCCGGAGCGAATGGGGAAGAAAAAGTCGGCCTGCTCCGCATGCCTGCGGTAGGCAGGTTCGGAATGACGGTTCCGTGCAATGGATGCCGACGGGAGACGGGGAGCATGAGCGACGTCGCGAGTGAGGACGGGGATGCAACGGTGAAGCCGATCGCGATTTATTACGAGCAGCCGAATTGGTTTGTGCCGTTGTTTGCGCAGATGGATGCGCGCGGGGTGGCGTGGAAGAAAGTGGATGCGCGCTATCACTCGTATGATGCGGCTTCGCCGGAGCAGGAGTATTCGCTTTTGTTCAACCGGATGAGTCCTTCGGCCTGGCAGCGGGGCGTGGGACACGGGGTTTTTTATACTTTGAATTATTTGAAGCATTTGGAAGACAAGGGCGTGCGTGTGGTGAACGGATATAAGGCGTTTACTACCGAGACTTCCAAAGCGTTGCAGCTTTCGTTGATGGAACGGCTGGGATTGCTGTATCCGAAGGCGCGGGTGATCAATCATCCTTCGCAGGCTTTGAGCGCGGGGGAGGAGATTGGGTATCCGCTGATTCTGAAGCCGAACATTGGAGGGAGCGGGGCGGGGATCAAGAAATTTACTTCGCGTGGCGAGTTGAAGGCCGCGGTGGACGCGGGCGAGTTGTATTTCGGTATCGACAACGTGGCTCTTGTGCAGGAATGCTTTACGGCGCGGGACGGGATCATTACGCGCGTGGAGGTTTTGGGCGGAAAATATTTGTATGCGATCCAGATTCATATCACCGGGGAGACGTTTGATTTGTGCCCGGCGGATATTTGCAAGAGCACGAAAGGTGAGGAATTGACGCGGATCGCTTGCCCGGTGGACGCGCCGAAGACCGGGATGACCGTGGAGGCTTGCGAGGCGCCGCCGCGGGTGATTGCGAATGTGGAGCGGCTTATGGAAGGCGCGGGGATCGAAGTGGGAGGGGTGGAGTACGTGATTGACGATCCGACGGGGCGGTTGTTGTACTACGACATCAACGCGCTTTCGAATTTTGTGGCCGATCCCGAGAGGATTGTCGGTTTCAACCCGTACGCGCGGTTGGCGGATTTTCTGATTGCGGAGGCGGGGAAGCATTCGCAGCAGCGGGGTTCCGCCGGCGCCGAGGGACCGGCAAGGATGCCGGCGCTACCAAGGGAGTTCGCGTGAGATACGGATATTGGCTGCCGGTGTTTGGCGGGTGGTTGCGGAATGTGGCTGACGAGGGGATGGAGGCTTCGTGGGCTTATGTGAAGAAGTTAGCGCAACGGAGCGAGCAGATTGGATTTGATGTGACCTTGATCGCGGAGCTGAACCTGAACGACATCAAGGGGGTGGAGGCGGCTTCGCTGGATGCGTGGTCGACGGCAGCGGCCTTGGCGGCCGTTACGGAACGGATTGAATTGATGGTAGCGGTGCGGCCTACGTTTCATTTGCCGGCGCTTTTGGCGAAGCAGGCGGCGAATATCGATCACATCAGCGGGGGACGGGTGACGCTGAATGTAGTGTCTTCGTGGTGGGCGGATGAGGCGCGGAAGTATGGGGTTTCGTTCGAGCAGCACGACGATCGGTATGCGCGGACGAGCGAGTGGCTCGACGTGCTGGACGGGGTTTGGTCGCGGGATCATTTTTCGTTTGCGGGAAAATATTATCGCGTCGAGGACAATGTGCTGGAGCCAAAGCCGGTGTCGAAGCCGCGGCCTTGCATTTATGCTGGGGGCGAATCGGAGGCGGCGAAGGATTTGATCGCGGCGAAGTGCGACGCGTACTTGATGCATGGCGATTCTCCGGAGCGAGTGCGGGAGAAGATTGGCGATTTGCGGGCGAGGCGGGCTCGGCATGGCGGGCTGGCGCCGATGAAATTTGGAGTTGCGGGCTACGCGATCGTGCGGGAGACGGAGCGCGAGGCGCGGGAGGAAGTACGGCGGATCACCGACGTGCAGCAGTCGGCGGCGGGGTATGCGAATTACCAGCAGTGGCTGGCGGGGACGCAGCTCGAGCAGCGCGTTTCGATGGAGGATTATTCGGTGTCGAACCGCGGGTTGCGATCGGGATTGGTCGGGACGGCGGAGCGGGTGGCGGAACGGGTGGCGGCGTTTGAGGCGGCGGGAGTCGAGTTGGTGTTGCTGCAGTTTAGTCCGCAGATGGAGGAGATGGAGCGGTTTGGGCGGGCGGTGATTGGGCGGCAGGCGGACATAAAGGTTGGCCGGGCTTCGTAGCTTATGAAGCGGATTAAAAGAAAAGATTTGAGCTGGCGCGATCGACTGCCGTTCGCGATCGTGGGAATGTTTGTGATGATTTATGGCTATGGAGAATTGTTGCGTGGGCGATGGGTCTACACAACCCTGTATGGCCAGGACATTACAGCGAAGTTCGTGATCATTCTTGGCGGGCTGTTTGTCCTTGCTGCAATTTTCCCCTGGGGGCGTTTGACTTTCCTTTGGCAAGGCGGGCGTAGGAAGGGAGATCGAGGCAGGTAAGACGTGGCCACAGTACGTAAAATGGAAGGCAAAGTCCTAGGAGAAATGCAATAGATTGGGTACAATTGGGGTTTGGGTTTGTTGTGCTGGCCCCGCCCGAGTGGGTCTGCAGGGAACAATGACATGAATCTGGTAATCGCAAAACTACATGAAGCGCAACTGCGCAAAGATTTGCCGGAGTTCCGGCCTGGCGACACCGTGCGCGTGAACGTGCGGTTGAAGGAAGGCGAAGGCGAGAAGGAAAAAGAGCGCTTGCAGGCGTTTGAAGGCGTGGTGATTTCGAAGAAGGGCCGGGCGTCTGGCGCGACATTTACGGTGCGGCGCGTGAGTTTTGGCGTCGGCATCGAGCGCATTTTTCCGCTGCACTCGCCGATGATCAGTTCGATTCAGGTGGTGGGCAAGGGTAAGGTGCGGCGTGCGCGGTTGTACTATTTGCGCGATTTGAAGGGGAAGGCTGCGCGTATCAAGCGGGCTGGGCGTGAGGAGAGCGAGGCGCCCGCTGCGGTTGCGGCCGCGGCTGGAGTGGACAACCAGGCGTAATCGACAATTGAAAAGCGCCCGCTTCGGTCGGCGGCCGCTACAACGGCTGAGAGAAGGAAAGGCAATGAGCCCTGCGCTAGCGGGGCTTTTGCTTTTTACAGGGGCAAGTCAGGAGTTGAATTGGACGCCCGGGCAAGCTGGGGCACAGCCGTGCTGTGCCCCTACAAGACGGCTGCATCACGTATCGCCTAGGTTGTCGTGAGAGATGGAGCAGTCGTCTAGTGTTACGAACGCGTCGAGTCGGAGGTTCACTTCAAATGTTGGTCCATCCAGTCGGCCCAGCGGCGGTAGACGTCCATTTGGCGGACGGGGTCAGCGGGGGAGTGGCCCGCTACGGGATAGGCGAAAAATTTTACTGGGACGCCGTTGTCTTTTAGGGCGTGGAAGAGGGCGTAGGACTGGGTGATGGTTACGCGGGCGTCGCCGGTGTCGTGCAGGATCAGCGTGGGCGTCTTCATGTTTGCGGCGTAGGTGATGGGCGACTGGGCGCGGTAGTCTTTGAGATTGTCGCCGACGTACGGCGAGCCTTTGAAGTTGTAGCGGACGCCTACGTTGCCGTCGGACAAGTTGTATTCGTCGTACATGTCGGTGACTGGAGCGCCAGCCATGGCCGCTTTCCAGAAGGAATAGTGGCCGATGAGCCAGGAAGTCATGTAGCCGCCGTAGGACCAGCCGGAGACGGCGATGTTCGCTTCGTCTACGTTGCCTAGTTTTTTCAGCGCGTCGAGGCCGGCGATCACGTCGCGGCCGGGGCCGTCGCCGGCATCGTTCCAGACGGCGCGCTGGTAGGCGTTGCCGAGGTTGTCGCTGCCCCGGTAGTTGGGCGAGAAGACGATGTATCCGCGAGCGGCGAGCAACTGGGCGAAAAAGCTGAAGCCGGTGATGGAAGAAGCCGTCGGTCCGCCGTGAATGTAGAGCACGAGCGGGTATTTCTTTTCTTTGTCGAAATCGGGTGGGTAAACGACTACGCCGTCTTCACTAAAATTATCGGGCCCCTGCCACTCCAGTTTTTCGGATTTTCCTAGTTTCAGCGCGGCGATTCCCTGATTGAAATTTGTGAGGCGGCGTGGGGTGTCGTTGGCGGAGGCCATGTAGTAGAGCTCGGACGGCTGGGTGGGGGTCGTGCCGGTGAACGCGATGTCGCCCTTACGGCCGACGAAGGCGTCGATCCAAAACAGCCAGGTGGGATTGACATCGCCGAGGGCGAGTTTTTTTGGCGCGCCGTTCAGCGGCTGCAGCCACATCGAAGTCTGGGTGCCTTCGTGGCCGCCCACAAGCAGCGAGTTGCCGTCGGGCATCCAGATGACGCGAGCGAGATTGTGGTCGATGGCTTTTGCAGCTGAGGCGCCATCGCCGCCCGAGGTTTGGGTGACGAAGATTTCATTTTCGTTGTTGGGGTCGGCGTCGCGTGGATACCAATACGCGATTTTCGAGCCGTCGGGAGAGAACAAGGCGTAGCTTTCGAACTTTTCGTGGGTGGTCAGCTTGCGAATCGCGCCGGATTCGACGTCGAGAATTTGCAGCGTCGTGAGGTCGGCGTCGCCGTTCTCCGGGTGTTCTTGCCGGGTGAACACCAACGATTTGCCGTCGGCGGACCAATTGACGGGTGAAGCTGGGGGGCCCGGCGGGGCACTTTTTGCCAGACTCCAGGCGCCGGAGGTCAGACGGCGCGCTTTTCCGCCTTCGGCGGCGACGATCCAGAGGTGCGAGGGAGTTTCCGGGCCGGTCGCGAGGTAATCGTTGTCGCCGATTTCGAACGCGTCGTTGTGCTTCTCGATTTCCTTTTTGTTTTCGGGCTCGTCGGAAGTGACGTAGGCGATGTCCTGGCCGTTGGGGCGCCAGGCGAATTGTTCGACGCCGTTGGGCGTGTCGGTGAGTTTTCTGGCTTCGCCGCCGGTCATGGGCAGGACGTAAAGCTGGAGCTTGGGTTCTTTTGCGGTGGTATCGACGGCTTCGAAGGCCAGGCGGTCACCTTCGGGCGACCAGCGCGGCGAGCCGACGCCTTTGCGGTCGTGCGTCAGCGCGCGGGGAACTCCGGAAGCGATGTCGATCAACAGAAGATCGCGATCGCTGCGATCCTGGTCGAGATTGGGATGGGAAACCACGAAGGCGATTGATTTTCCGTCAGGGGAGATTTGCGGGTCGCTGACGGAGGTGATTTTCAGGAAATCATCCAGTTGGATGGGACGGGCTTCCGGAGCGGTCTGCGCTGGGGCCTGCGAAGAGGGTGGTGGCGTTTGTGCGGAGACAGAAAGTGCTGCGATGAGAACAGCGGAGAGCACCAGGGAACGGAAAACTCGAAGCCGCAGAGAATTTTCTGTCGTGAAGCGAGTTTTAATCAGCGGGCATTCATCTTGCGACTTCATATTGCGGGCTCCTTCGCGACATTTTCTGGCCACCGGCGCTGCGCGTGCGGAAATGTGAGCGAGCGTATGCTGCCACGGCGCGAGAATGCGCGTCAACCGAGGGTGGGGCGCGGACTTGACCGGCAACTGTTGCGCTGAGGTCCTTCAGCGACCCTTGCCGGGTCGCTTCAGGATGACAGGTGATTGCTGACCTGTTGACAGTCAACAGGAAGAGGGTTAGGCTCCTGTTGTTTATCAAAAGGAGTGAGTCGATGACGCCTCCGCGCGGAGAAGTATTGCAAGGCACGCTGGATTTGATCGTATTGAAAACGCTGGATGCCATGGGGCCGCTGCACGGTTACGGAATCGCGCTGCGCATCCAGCAGGTCTCCGAGGACTTGCTCAAGCTGAATCAAGGGACGCTTTATCCCGCCCTGCTGCGGCTGGAGCAGCGCGGTTGGATCAACTCGAAGTGGGGCGTGTCGGACAACAATCGCAAGGCCAAGTACTACTCGCTGACGAGGTCCGGCCGCAAGCAGCTCACCAGCGAGGCCGAAAGCTGGGAGCGAATGGCGGCGGTGATTGCGCGTTTGCTCGGTGCAGAGGGAGTGTGACAATGCACGGCCTGCGCGTGTTTGCTTCGCGCCTGCTCGGTCTGTTTCGAAAGCGGCGCCTGGACGAAACCCTTGACGCGGAGCTCCGCGCTCACCTGGAACTGCTCACCGACGAAAATATTCGCCGCGGAATGAATCCGGAGGAAGCGCTTTTTAAAGCGCGGCGCGAATTCGGCGGCGTCGAGCAAATCAAAGAAACGTATCGCGATCAGCAGAGCCTGCCGCTTCTTGAGAGTCTGGCGCAGGACCTTCGCTATGCAATCAGAATGCTGCGCAAGAATCCCGGCTTCACGGCGGTCGCGGTACTGACACTTGCGCTGGGCATAGGTGCAAACGCCGCAGTTTTTAGCCTCGTGGACGCCGTACTACTTCGCCCGCTTCCTTATCATGACCCAGATCGACTTGTTCTTCTTTCGGAAACACTGCCCAAGCAGGGGCAAGACGAGTTGGGCGTGTCCGCGGCGGAATATTTCGACTACCGCGATGCAAACCAGGTCTTTTCCCAAGTGGCCGCCTACGAAAGCGCGGGTTTCAATCTAACCGGGGGCGCAACCCCCCTGCGAGTGAATGCCGCGGCACTCAGTGCTTCGGCGTTTCCGCTTCTGGGCGTCAACCCGATCCTTGGCCGGACATTTTCGGAGGACGAGGATCGCGCAGGGGCCGCTGGAGTCGCACTGCTTTCGAGCGCGCTCTGGAAAAGCCACTACGGCGCCGATGAACATATCGTCGGCAAGGTCATCAAGCTGGACGAGAAGCCCTATACCGTGATCGGCGTGATGCCAGCATCGTTCAAATTCCCGTTTGACGGGAGCCCCATAGCGGAGAGTGCCGATCTTTGGGTTCCCGAAGCTTTTTCGCGGGATCGCCTGAAAGATCGAACTAATGAGTTTGGGGTCGGATTCATCGGGCGGCTGAAGCCAGGTTTTACCATGGGACAAGCGCAAGCTGACGTCGAGAGTATCGCAGCGAATTTCATGCGGCAGTATCCGGAGAGCTATCCGGGGACGGTGCGGGTAGCGCCGCGGGTTTTCGAATTGTCCATGCATTCCGTTGCGAAGGTCAGGCCGCTGATCTTTTTGCTGGAGGGCTCGGTTTTGTGCGTGTTGTTGATTGCGTGCGCCAATGTCGCCAGCTTGCTGCTTGCGAAGGCGAGGCATCGCCGGCGGGAAATGGCGGTGCGGGGTGCGCTTGGTGCTGATGGCGCTCGTTTATTACGGCAATGCTTTGTCGAGAGCTTTTTGCTGTCGTTCTTGGGCGGTGTCGCCGGCATTTTCCTGGCGGTGTCGTTGCTAGCGGGAGCGCAACGATTTGGTCCCGTGGATTTGCCGCAGCTTCAGGATTTGTCGCTGAACGCGCGCGCATTCGGATTTACATTTGTACTCTCGGTCGTGACCGCCATGTTGTTCGGCATGGGTCCCGCGTGGCGGATGTCGCGCGTATCGCCCCTGGCCGACATGAAGGAATCGGCGCAGATCGGAAAGATGCGCGGTAGTCAAAGATTGCAGAATGCATTGAGCGTCGCCGAGATCGCGATAGCCCTGGTGCTTCTCATTGGCGGCGGCCTGCTGCTCCAAAGCTTTCGACGGCTGCTGGAAGTACCGATGGGGTTCCGCGCGAATGGCGCGGTGATCGTGCGAACTCTGTTCGATCGCGAACGCTACTCCGATCCGCTCAAGCGAGAAGCCGTGCAGAAAGAAATCCTCTTTCGCCTCCGAGCTCTGCCGAGAGTCAGCGAGGTTGCCGCAGCCAGCCACTTGCCGTTGAGCGACATTCGTCAAATCGGTTTCCGGTCCGAGTTTGCGGCGGCGGACGATTACCACTGGGCGGAAAATTCTCTGGTCAGCCCTGGATATTTTGCGGCGATGGGGACGCCGCTTCTGCACGGGCGGGACTTCAGCGAGAACGACGGAAGAAACGCGCCCAGGGTGGCGATCGTCAACGAAACGCTCGCACGGGCCTATTATCCCGGGCGCGATTCTGTCGGCGAGCACTTTTACTGGGGCGACCGCGGCATTTTTACCATCATAGGTGTCGCCGCCGACGTACACATTTCGGCTCTCGATGCCGATCCGCCTCCCATGATTTACAACCCGATGTTTCAGGTCGAAAGCGGGGCCAGCGATCGAAGCGCATTTATCTTGCGGCTGGTCAATTCGGGCGAGTCTGCCGCGCAGGGGATTTTTCCGGCGGTGCGACAGCGAATCTGGTCGCTCGATAAGGACCTGCCGCTCTACGGCGAGACCACTCTGAATGGACTCGTGTCGGCGTCGGTCGCGCAACGGCGGTTCACGATGTTGCTTATGATAGGGTTCGCCGCCATCTCCCTGCTGCTCGCTGTTGTCGGATTGTTTGGCGTGATCTCTTATCTGGTGGCGCAGCGGACTAGAGAACTGGCGATTCGCATGGCGCTCGGCGCGGATCGCACGCGCGTCGGGTGGATGATCCTGAGGCAAGCAACCGCGCTCGGATTGGTGGGTTGCGTTATCGGTGTGGGACTATTCGTCCTAACGTCGCCGCTGTTCGCGGCGGACCTTTACCACGTCCATCGATTTGATCCGCTCACGATGTCGGCCATGCCAGCCTTGTTGCTGGCGGTCGTAATTCTTGCAGCGTACGTGCCAGCGCGCCGGGCCACACGCGTCGATCCGCTCGTGGCGTTGAGGTACGAATGATGAGCGCCCGTGATTCGATGAACCGGCTTCGAGCTGCTTTTGCGCGGGTCTTCGGAGCATTTTCGAAACGCCGGCGGGATCGCGACTTGGAGGAAGAGCTGCGCACGCACCTCGACGCACTCATCGAAGAAAAAATCCGCCGAGGTATGAATCCACAGGAAGCGCGCCAGGCAGCGAGGCGCGAGTTCGGCGGCGTCGAGCAAACGAAGGAAGCCTATCGTGACCAGCGCGGCCTGCCAGCTTTGGATACGCTGCTGCAAGACGTAAAGTTCGCAGTACGCGGCCTGAGACTCCGGCTGGGTTTCGCCGCCGTCGCGATCCTCACTTTGGCTCTCGGGATCGGCGCCACGACCGCGGTCTTCACCGTTGTCGATCGCATTCTCTTCCGCAGCCTTCCGTATCCTGAAGACAATCGGCTCGTTTCGTTCGGCGTGATGGCGCCGTTTGATACTCGGGAATTCATGCTCGGCCCGGATTTTGTGGAATGGCGCCCGCGGCAGCAGCCGTTTGAAACGATCACGGCAATCGAACCCGGCAGCGTCGATTGCGACCTTACGGAACAGAATCCGTCAAGGCTCAGCTGCGGGCAGGTGGATTCGGCGTTTCTACCGACATTTTGCGTGCAACCCATCCTCGGGCGGAATTTCACGCATGAAGAGGATCTTCCGAACGGGCCGCGCGCCGTTCTTCTGTCCTACGGATTTTGGCGTTCGCGGTTCGCGGGCGATCCGCAAATCGTCGGCAAGAACCTCTCTCTCGATGGCAAGTCCACTTTCATCGTCGGAGTGCTCCCCGCGGAGTTTGAAATGCCGACATTGGCCCGGGCCGATCTGCTGGTTCCGCTGGCGATGGGTGAATCGACCGACCGTGGACCCGATGCACGGCAACATGTCGTAAGAACTTTCGCGCGCCTCAAACCGGGCGTTAGCTCGGTACAAGCGGCCGCTATGCTTCAGCCACTCTTCGAGGAATCGCTGAACTATGTTCCGGTGCAATTTCGAAAGGAGGTCTCGCTTCGGGTGCGTTCTCTCAGAGATCGCCAGGTGGGAGATTCACGCCAGGCTTCCTGGATTTTGCTCGGCGCGGTTTTCGCCGTTTTGCTGGTCGCGTGCACCAACGTAGCCAACTTGATCCTGGCGCGAGCAACTGCGCGTCAGCGTGAATTTGCGGTGCGCGTCGCGCTAGGCGCCACGCGGGCGCGCTTGATTCGCCAGGCGCTGACGGAAACCCTGGTTCTGGGTATGCTCGGAGGATCGGCGGGCTGTTTCGTAGCTTATCTTCTGTTGCGCTTGTTTGTTTCCATCGCGCCCGATGGTATTCCCTATCTCCAGCAGGCATCGCTTGATCTCCGCGTCATTCTGTTCACGCTTGGTGTTTCGCTGCTCTCTGGAATTTTGTTCGGCATCGCCTCGGCTTTTCGCCGGACCGCCCCGGAATTGCTGGCGGGAAAGGAGTCCCACGCCGCGTCGCGCAATCTTCTGCGGCAAACTCTGGTTACCGCGCAAATCGCGGCTTCCCTGATTCTTCTCGCCGGCGCCGGACTGCTTCTGCGCAGCTTCTGGAAACTGCAGAGCGTTCCGTTGGGCATGAACACGGAGAGCATTCTTACCGCCGAAATCAATCTGGCCGATTATCGCTATCCACAACCCGCGCAGCAGTTGGAGTTTTTTCGCGATCTGCTATCGCGTCTGGCGCGAATTCCGGGAGTCAGCGCTCTCGCTTTAAGCGACACGCTTCCGCCTTCGGGAGGCATGCAAGCCACATTTCTTTCCGCGATTGAAGTTGCCGGCCAGCCCAAATTTACCGCCGGCACCGGCGGCATGATCGGATATCGCTATATCACGCCGGCGTATTTCTCCGCGCTTGGTATCCGTGTCGAGCGTGGGCGCACCTTTAGCGAAAACGATCTGTTGAGCGCCGATAATCCCGTCATTCTCAGCGAGGCGCTGGCGAAGCGGCTCTTTGCCGAAGGCGATCCCATTGGAAAACCGTTCCGCTTCGGACGCCAGGATCGCTGGCGCACCATCGTCGGTATCGTAGGCGATGTGAAAAACGACGGCCTCGCGGCGGCCGGCGGGCCGGAGTTTTATCTGCCGTGGAAAGAGGAGCCGGAAGGATACTACCGGCGGGGCAGCATCATTTTGCGCACCCCGATGAATCCCAAGGCGATTGCGAAATGGGTTCGGTCGGAAGCGGCGTCAATTGACCCGACGGTTCCGGTGACAATCGAAGCGATGAGCCAGCGGGTCGAAAAACTCGCCGACCGTCCCAGATTCAACGCCATTCTTTTGTCGCTGTTCGCCGCGATGGGCGTGTTGCTGGCAGGTATTGGCATTTACGGCGTTGTCGGCTTCTTGGTCGCGCAACAGACGCGCGAGATCGGCGTTCGCATGGCGCTCGGCGCCAGCCCGCAAAATATATTAAGGATGGTGCTGTCGAGCGTGGCACGCTGGACGCTCGGTGGAGCAGTTCTCGGGATTCTCGGCGCTTGGTTCTGCACGCGCCTGCTGGAATCGCTGCTCTTCGAGGTTAAGACGCACGATCCGGTGCTCCTCTGCGGAGCGGTGCTGCTTTTGCTGGCCGCGGCGTTCGTGGCTGCCTGGATTCCAGCGCGGCGTGCGATGCGCGTTGATCCAATGGTCGCTCTCCGCTACGAATGAAGTAATCGGCGTGCTAGAATCGCCGACGGCCGCCGGAACTGGCGACCACGGAGAGA
>JBEKWY010000094.1:0-19191 GCA_049512575.1 Candidatus Acidiferrum sp. | reverse complement strand
CTGAGGGCCTGCCGCGACTGAACGAGGTCAATTTCAGCGGAGGAGTATTGCTGTTTGCGTTGGGGGTGTCGATCCTGACGGGCGTGATCTTCGGTTTGGCGCCGGCGCTGCAGGCGGGGCGGCGCCACCAAGTGGCGGAACTGAGGGAAGGAAGCCGAGGCGCGGGGTCGAGCAAGCATCAGATCAAGATCTCGCGGGTGCTGGTGACGTGCGAGATTGCGCTGTCGCTGGTGCTGTTGATTGGAGCGGGACTGTTGCTGCGGAGTTTCTGGAACTTGCTGGAAGTGCGCCCTGGATTCGAGCCGCATCATCTGGTGACGGCAAAAATCAAGATCGCGTACCCCAATGACTTCACGAAAGACCCTTACCGGCCGCTGGAAGCGCGGGCAGCGTTCCTCCACGAGGTTCTGCGGCGAGTAAGCGCGCTTCCTGGAGTGGAGGAAGCCGGGCTGGGTGGCGGAAACGGCCTGCCGATGGAAACCCGGCAGAATCAAGTTCTCTTCCTGATGGATAAGCACGCGGCAGAGTCGGAGCGGGTTCCGACGGCGGAAATGTCGACGGTCACGCCGGAATATTTCGGCGTGCTGAAAATTCCTGTGATTCGCGGACGAGTTTTCACGGAGGCGGATGACAGCAAAGGCCTCCCGGTAGCGATCATCAATGAAACGCTGGCGCGGCGGTATTGGCATGGTGAAGATCCGATCGGCCAACAGATCCGACTGGTGCCGGCACAGGGGCTTAGCAGCGCAGCGGAGCCGTGGGCAACGATCGTGGGGGTGACGGGCGACGTCAAGTCGGACGGCTTCGATCAGGCGAGCGCTCCTTATTTGTATTTCCCAGCGTATCAGCAGCCGTCGTACTCGCTGGTGGTGTATTTGCGGACGACGGTTGACCCGGGAACTTTGGGGGACTTGATTCGGCGCGAGGTGCAAGGCGTTGATCCAAGTGTGCCGGTATTCGCGGTGCACACGATGGACGACGTGATTTCGAAATATTTGGCGGACAGACGGTTCGCGCTGGAGCTGCTGGGAGTTTTCGCGGGCGTGGCGCTGTTGCTGGCGTCGATCGGAATCTATGGGGTGATGGCGTACACCTTCAGCGAGCGGACGAATGAAATCGGCATCCGCATGGCGATGGGGGCGCAGCGAAGGGATATTCTGCGCATTGCGGTGGGAGAAGGAGCGGTGGTGGTAGCCATCGGCGTCGTGGCGGGACTCGCGGGATCGGCGATGTTGACGAGGTTTCTGCAGTCGATGCTGTTTGACGTGAAAGCGATCGATCCGATTACGTACGCGGCGATCGGCGGGTTGCTGACGGCGGTGACGCTGTTGGCGTGCCTGGTGCCGGCGCATCGGGCGACGCGGGTGGATCCGTTGGTGGCGTTGCGGCATGAGTGAGTGCTTGGGGACGAGCTGTCTTCCTTCAGCCAAACAAAAATTGGATTCTCAATCGGATTTGACGCCTGGGTGATTGGGGAACAGCACCCTTACAAGGAAAGTCGCGCTTGCTCACGCCTCGGGTTCGTCGGGCGCGATTAGGGAGATGTGCGGCGGGATGGTAAGGGGTGACGTTAGGGGGCGCGACCAGAGTGTTGGATTCCCCGGGGACTGGGTGAATCCATTGCGACTGTAGAGGTGGCGGCAGGCAGCGTTGGCGCCGGTTAGCTGCAGTTGACCGTTGATGGTCGTTGCGTTTTCCTGGGCTAGATGATTTGCGATGTGGGCCAGCAAGGCATCTTCGATACCTAATCCCAGCGCGCGGCAACTCATCACCATGTGATCGATGTGGTTTTGGTGCAGCCATGCTGCGCCGATGAGGCCGTATTGGGTGAAGCGGTCCTCGGCATGGAGAACGTAAAGGCGGCGGCCGGCGGCGAACAGCTGATGGCACTGCTCCAACGTGTAACGCTCGCCGGTGGTGTTGAACTGGTTGGTCTTGTTGAAAAGTTCGAGGGCGCGGTTCATGTTCAGGTCCTTGGTGTCGTAGAGGACCGCGAGCGACACGCGAACTTGCAGAGTCTGTAGGAACTCTTCGTGAGAGAGGGTCTTGCGGATTTCTTCGCGTTTCAACTGCGCGTGAACCATTTCGGTCTTATGGGCTGATTCCGTGGTGATGACGGGCTGCTGGGTTTCCGGCGACCAAAGCAGAATACGTTTCAGATAGTAGGGATGGCTGCCCAGCGTGCGCACGCCTGGGATGCCTGCCTCGATCGCCGCGCGTTCCACGGGATTGTCGTCGATCATGACGGCGTTCTGAGGGCGGAGGTTCACTTCGCGGAGGATTTCGGCCAGGTTCTCGGCTTTGCTGCGGAAATTGATTTTGCGAACAGCGAAATCGGAGAGAGCAAGCTGACCCTGGACGATATGGTTCCAGTTGGACAGGATGAACTGCTCGTCGTTCTTACTAACGATGGCAAGCAGTATGCCGCGATTCTTCAAAACGAGAAGCGCTTCCATGAAGCCCATCGGCCAGCCTTCGAGGATTCCGAGGGTTCCCTCGGCGGCCACGCCGCGCCACAGCGTGTCATCGAGGTCTACCGCGACCAATTTGACAGGGTCTCTTCGCTGAAGGGTGCGCACCATGGCAAAAACTTCGTGGAGGAGGGCCTCGAAGAACTCGAACCAACGGGCCGAGTAGTGATACTGCATAGGCAAGGGCGGATGCAGGCGGTTGAGGTCGTGGTCATGGTCGCCATCGCTCAGGGTGGTGCCGTGTGTAAATGACCACACGGAGTCGTCCTGGCACGATTTTTTGCCGATGCTGCTCGATATTTGATCGGTGTCCACGAAGTGGACGTTTTCACGCTTGGCGAGCTCCGCGACGAGGAACATGTTGAGTCGCTCGATGAAATGGATGATGTTTCGCAGATCGTAGCGCGGCAGAAATCGGCCCAGAGGATTTTGCTGGGGCGTCATGAACCCCAGAACGAAGGTCAGCAACTTGCGCTCTGTATTTAGCTGGAGTGCGTTCGACAAATAGCGCGCGAGACAATCCTGCGTCTGCTGTAGAAAGTCCTCATGGAGGTTCGCATCGTCGGGCAAACGGAAGTAGGCATTGCCGAGGATAGTCCTTAGAGGAAGGTGAATGATCTGAAAATCGTATTGCGCGGCCTGCGCCGCCGCTATGTCCGGCAAAGAATCGAAATTGTTCAGCAGAATGAAATCGCCCTGGAAGGCTTTGTTAATCGTCGCTGCGGTCTCCGGGAAAGGCTGGGCGAGGCAACCTCCGATCACCAAAAAGCGGAGGCCGGAATCGGGTGTTACCTGCAGGTCGATGGGTGTCCGGTAACGGGGACCGTTGTGCAGGGCAAAAAGAACTGGATCAACGTCTACCATCCCAGGTTCGCTGACGGGTTCCGATCTCAGGGTGGATCGCATCTTTAGTTGATGAGAATTTCCCAATTATCGACCCTAGTCGATGAATCACCCGAGACAGATCGAGCAATCTTGTTTCCTTTGGCCGTTTCGCGGGTATGGGAGGAACTCTTCCGCTCGGGTCTCAGCCCGACAGACGTGACGGTCTTATTTGGCGAGGATTTGGGTTAATTGGAACGGGCGCAGGTCAGGCGCAGCGGCGCGCATCGAGCGAATTACAATTCAGGATGCGCCTCCAATGTATAGGGCAGAATATGCGCCGCCTTCGCGGACGGCTTCGGTTTCCGCGCATGACTTCTCTTTGTTCCCAGAGGACCTTTGCCCGATGGTTTCTTCGGGATGGTCCTCTTCGGTGTGCCAGCTGGTGCAGCGATTCGATTGAGCATTTCCTTCTCGTAGGCAACGTGGGCTCTTAGACGACTCACGACGTCAATTCCCGCCGGGATCATGGGCACGATGCGGTCCACGGTAGCAAACTTCAGTTCCTCGCGAAAGTCCGCAACAGCCCGGACGATTTGTTCGTGCTCGGCATCGATTCGGGCGCGCTCGGCCGGCTGCAGAGAGTGATGGTACGTGGATTCCACAATCCGATTCTCAGCGTGGCAATGCTCAACAATACCGGCAATACCGCGTTCGAGCGACCGCAGCCCGTTGAGACTCTTCAGATGCTCCGCGACGTTAGGCTTCACGGCCAACTCCAGCATCTCTTCGATTTTGCCCCCGACGTCCAGGAGTTCTTCGTGTTCCTTCCGGAGATATTCAATGCGATGACGGAGAGCCATGTGACCTCCGACGCGTTTCAATGCCGTTGGTTGTGTCATTTTGCTTCTCCTCGTCCAATGTCCTGTCAGCGCTGCCCGCGATAAATCATCAACTTAGACAAAGAACTCTAGTCGCGCTGCAACTAGACGCTGACAGGGGTCTGGAGTGGAGTCTGTGACTCGGGTCACCGGTGCTTGTGACGGCAATTGCGAGGTGGAGATGCGTGCTGCGTTCTGGCTAGATCCAATTCTTCTTGCGATGGTCCGCGATCTCCAGAGAGCGCCAGGTCCGCGGCCCAAGGTGCCGTCACAATCGATTGTGATTCAAGGCACAGCGCATGCCGTCGTGGATTGCTAGAAGGGAGACGAGGCAGCTATATGGACAAGGTCGTAACGCGCAGGCTCGCAATCTTGTTACTTAGTGGGGCTGCACTGATTTGTTTAACGGCCAGTCCAAGCCCACGTCTGTCTTTGTCGGCGGCCAACACCAGCGGGACAGACCCGGATCAACTGCCACTTTCTTACATTCCACCGGGCAAGCAGATGTATAAGGACTACTGTGCTGCATGTCATGGGGCCGGCGGTAGAGGCCAGGGCCCGGCTACGTCTTTCCTCATCCGGCGACCGCCCGACCTGACGACACTCGCCAAGAGACACGGTGGAGAGTTCCCGGAAGCGTACGTCACCACCATTCTTCGATTTGGGCTGGGACTGCCGGCTCATGGCTCATCCGAGATGCCGGTTTGGGGACCCATTTTTCAATACCTCGACAACTATAGCGAAGCGGCGGTGCGCCAGCGCATCAAGAATCTTTGCGATTTTCTCTCATCGATTCAGGAAAGGTAAGGCCAGACACCTTGTGGGAGGCAGCGCGACGCAGGCCCGTTGCGTTTATAACTCGCGCGGAGCGGAAGGGCTATTTCGGCGCTTTGACTTCGCCTGACAATTCCAATTCCACACTTACTACGTGTTTTACTTTCAGCAGGAAATTGCTAGGGTCTTTTATACCCCACCTTACGTAGGGCACTTCGAATTGGGTGGTTCCCTTCCAATGATTTCCGGTCAACTCCGCGTGAACTGCGGCGATAAGGTCATGATCGGCGCCATGAATGGAGAAGACGCCATGAAGCTTGGCGTCGGAGGCGCCAGAGACCGCTATATGGCCATCGATTTGCGTCGGCTGGAAGATTAAGTCGGGATATTTTGTGCTTTCGAGAATCTCTTTGTGCATGCGAGCGTCGCGCGAAGCGTTGCCGCTTTCCCCGCTGATCGCGGAGACGACAATTTCGCCACCAGCGCGCCCGGTCCCCGAGTCAAAATGCAGGGCGCCGCTTTTCAGGGCAAACGTGCCGTGTACCAGGTGCAAGCTGCTGTCCACGCTCCAATGCACGGTGGATTGCGCTGGGTTGACGGTCAGGATGATTTCGGGGATCGCAGCTTTGGAAGTTTGCGCCTGCGGGAGTGGCGCCGAGGCCGAGAGCAACAGCGCGCAGCCCAAGCCTCCCAGGGCTCCTAGCATTGTGGATTTCCATCGGGGAGCCCGCATATTTCCCTTTGTACCTTCAGATATCCAGCAGGCGCCAACCGAGGAGCGCGCCGGCCGTCAGGAGTCCCGCAGAATCAGCCGTGCCGGCGTGAGCCGCCATCAAGCGCCCGAACAGTTCCGGCCTGCTCTGCAGCGCCCGAATTGCGCGACTTCGAACGCGCGGATTGTGACCCAGCCACAACAACAAATTGCCCATCATCATGGGGCCGCGCGCGAGGGATCGATGAGCCCGCTCGTATGGCCTCAAATCGCCCGCTGCCATGGCGTCCGCCAATTCGAACGCATGCCGGAAGGCCAACCGAAGCCCATCACCGGTGATGGGGTCTACGCTGCCCGAAGCGTCGCCGACGAGAGCAACATTCCCTCGCTGTACGTTATAGAGAGAGCGAATAGAGGTGACTGCACCTCGCTCGCGGCTGCTGAGTTCCGCTCCTGCGAGGTGTTGCCGGAGTTCGGGCAATTCCAACAGGGCGTTATCGAAGGAAGTGTGCTCCAAAGACTCCGCCATCACGACAACGCAAACTTCTTCGCTTCCCATTGGTGTCACGTACGCCTGTGAGTGGCGGCCCCAATGGATCTCCATGTAGTTCGACCAGGGCTGTACGCGATAGTGACGGCGGCTGGCGTGGCGTTGTTTCCTGCGCCTGGTTGGGTCCAATCCGCTCCAGCGCCGGACGCGCGAACTCAGTCCGTCGGCTCCGACGATCCAGCGCGCGTGAATTTTACCGCGGGGGAGTTGCACGCCATCGGAGTCAATGGCGGCGATTGGTGTCTCCCACAGCAGTCGCACGCCATACTCTTCGGCCCTGGCTACCATACGCCCATGCAAGAGCGGGCGTCGCAGGCCAATTCCAGACCCTTGCGAAAAGTCGGCAGAGACCTGCGATCCCTCCTGCACAAAACGTATTCCACGGAATTTCCGGCCCTCGGTAGGGCTTATTTCGATTCCCATCGCTTGCAGGCCAGCCAGAGTCTCCGGCAACATTCCCTCGCCGCAGGGCTTTTCGATGGGAGGCGCGCAGCCGTCCGCCACGATTACGCGAAATCCCTTCTGGCGCGCGGCGATAGCGGCGGCCAGTCCGGCAGGTCCGCCACCAATGATGAACACGTCTGTATTCTGGGTTGAATCAACCACTCGTCCACCTTCCCTGATGGGAATCCCCAGCTTGACAGAGCATCGCTGCGTCGCGCTTCTTCATGAAGCGTCTGCCGTCTTCCGAAAACAGCTCAGCGCCCGGGCAGGCCGCCTGGTCCTATACGATGTTAGCCGGCCATTCAGCAGGTGACCCAGTCGAGTGGATCGAATCCGTCAGAGTTTCCGTCCTGGTTCCCATATGCGTCAAAAGATGCATAGGCGTTGGTTTAGGATGCTTCGCGACGCAAAGTTCTTCGCGACATATAGCATGGTGTTGCGATTGGTCAGTTTTTCGCTTGCGTTTGCGGGAGGTCGTGGGAGTCCTGCTTCAAGAGTGCCGCAGCTTGGGGGAGAGTAGTATCAGCGGGTGCGGAGTGGAAATCGGAATAGGTTTCGTCTTCCTGAACGGCGATGGTCTTGAAAAACAGCGCCTTGCCGCCCATGTGGACGTGCATCGCGGTTATTTCCCAAAAATGTGGACTCACTTCTTCTTGCCGGACCGTGAAAGTGCCGCCCTTGTCGAGGTGGCCGAAAATGCCGCCAAAGAATTTTACCTCGCTGGTCAAGGTGCCATCGATCGCGGCGAGACGCTTCTGCTGTGGATCGACCAGCATGGTTCCGGTCATGTGGTGGAAGACCTGTGCCGCATGGTCCGGCGGGTCGAATTTCGGATTGGGCGCGAATTTTAGTCGCACCAGCGATCCTTGCGTGCCGTCGTATTGAAAGTGGAAAGCCTCGGGAAACATGCGAAGAAGATTGCGCGCCTGTTCGGCGTCTTCTTGCTGCTTTTTCTCGCGCTGGCGAATTTCAGACGGATGAGAAATCAGTTTCTGGATGCGCCGATCCTCGGCTTGCACTTCCGCGGGGGTGAGCGGCCGGCCAGCTATTTCGACGAGGCGATCAATCTCTCCATGCCTGGTTTGATAGACGTAAAGGAGCTTACACTTGCCGTCGTCCTGTTTTTGTTCGCGATAGGCCCACAGGGCATGGTCCTGCGTTTGGGCCTCGACTTCGTGGTGGAGCACGTCACGCGCGAATTGATCGGCGCTCGACGGCAGTTCGTCCGCTCGGACGGGGTTGCTGTACGGCATAGCAACCGCTGCCACTAATGCAATTGTCGAGGCGAGAAAGCGCAAGTAGTTGGAAAGAAGCCAAAAGCTTATCGGCATCGCTGAAGCGGGCAAATGCAACGAAGACTCCGTCGACATCTCACTGCCCTAAACTATAGAAATAATAGGAGATCCCTTCATGCGGGGCAATACAGGAAAAGCTTTAGCGGTGCGGGTGAATACTAAGAGCCGACGGATGAGGTTCCGGCGGCTTTCGCCTGCTTATCGACATCGGTTTCGGAAGAGCCGGTAATCAACCTTGCGCCGCGGCTGAAGGTCAGGTATTCGAAACCCCATTGCACGAAAACGAGGACGCGGTTCTGAAATTCCACGATGTACATCAAGTGAATGAAAAGCCAAATCAGCCAAGCCGGCAGACCGGAGACGTGCAAACCGAAAATATTCGCGACGGCGGAGGCGCGGCCGATGACGGCCATGTCGCCTTTGTCGAAATAGTGAAAGGCAGGCACGTCCTTCTGCCCTTCCAGCCGCTTGCGGATGGTCTTGGCAGCGTAGGCCCCGCCCTGAATGGCGACTTGCGCGACCCCCGGCAGCGGCTTGCCATTTTTTCCTTCCGTGAAGGCGAGATCTCCGGCGATGAGAATGTTCGGGTAGTTTGGCACGGTGAGGTCGGGGTTCACTTTGATGCGGCCGCTCCTATCGGTTTCGGCGTGGGTGCGCTCGCCCAGCTTTTTGCCGAACGCGGTGATGACCACGCCGCCGGCCCAAAGCACCGTCTTGGCGGCAAATTTTTTCACCTGGTCGCCTTCCTTATAGGTCACGCCATTTCCGTCGACTCCCGTGACCATCACTCCCTTTCGAATTTCGACTCCAAGCTTCTTCACCAGTTTTTCCGCCTTGGCGGATAGATCCGGAGGGTAGGCTGCAAGGACGCGTTCGCCGCCTTCCACCAAAATGATTCGTGCTTCGGTGGGATTGATACGGCGAAAGTCGTGCTTCAAAGTTTCGTTGGCAATCTCAGCCAGAGCGCCGGCGAGTTCCAAGCCCGTCGCGCCGGCTCCGACTATCACAAAAGTGAGCCACGCGCGGGCCTCCGCTTCGGTCGCAGAGCGCTCCGCCCATTCGAATGCATATAGTATTTTGTGGCGGATTGCGGTAGCTTCTTCGACGGTCTTGAGGCTGGGGGCCCACTCCCGCCAGGCATCATTTCCGTAGTAGGAAGTTTTCGAGCCCGTTGCTACAATGAGCGAATCGTATTCCAAGGCCGCGCCATCCCGCAGAATGACGCGTTTTGCGTCCGGATCAATATCCACGGCTTCGCCCAGGAGCACTTCCGCGTTCTTTTGGCGGCTCAGGACGCCGCGTAAAGGAGCGGCGATTTCACCGGGCGAGAGCGAACCGGTCGCTACTTGATAGAGGAGCGGCTGAAACAAATGAAAGTTACGTCGATCGAGCAGCGTCAGCTCCACCGGAGCGCGCTTGAGTTTCTGCGCGGCATTCAACCCAGCGAATCCACCACCCAGGATCAGAACGCGGTGCCGCGGTGCCATCGGGAGCGCCTCTTTCGAAGTAACCTTGCGCTAAACCGTATCATCTCATTTAGCGTGACGTTCTTGAATTGGAATCGACGGGGACGCAAACCGGTGGCGCGTTTTCGGGGAGCAGCCTTGGCGCTGTTGTGTTTGGTTCCGGTGATGTGCTTTGGCGCGGATGGTCCGACGTCGAAGTCGAACGATGCGTCGCCGGCATCGCCCGCGGCTGAGTCCGCGGCGGCTCGTGCTTCGTCAGCGCCGGTCATCGTTTTTGGATTTCTCGGCGGATACGTGCATCACGACGACTCCGTTCACAGCACAGTCCAGGTGGCGCATAGTTTACGAAAGGACTACGCTTCGGCCGTTCATATCGAAACGTTTGAAAACCGCCGTGTAGGCGACGCTCACGGTCTAATCATGTATCTTCTGGGCGCGGGTCGCACAGGGAGTCTGACCGACGAGCAAAAACGCTCCGCGCGCATCATCCTTTACGGACACAGCTGGGGAGCCAGCGCAGCCGTGGCGCTGGCGCAAACTCTTCAGAAGGATGGGATTCCCGTGGTTCTTACGATCCAGGTCGACAGCGTCGCAAAGTCCGGCCAGAACGACGCCGTCATCCCTGATAACGTCCGCTACGCGGCGAATTTCTACCAGGACAAAGGGTTCGTTCGCGGCCAGCAAAAAATCCAAGCCGCGGACCCGTCTCGCACCCAGATTCTGGGCAACTTCCGCATGGACTACAGCGACAATCCGGTCTCTTGCCCGAAATATCCCTGGTACACGCGCGTTTTCATGCGGAGCCACATCGAAATCGAATGCGACCAAAACGTTTGGAACCGTGTCGAGGGGCTCATTCGCGAGCAATTGCCAACATCGGTAGCCGGCTCCAGGCGTACGGACACGCCGTGAGCGTTTCGAACGCTACAGAACACATCGCCGCTGAGCGCGACTTGCTCCGACTGCTCTGTTCGGTGCTGGTAAAGCCGGTCACTCGCGTGGAGTTATGCCACCTGATCGATCCTTCTAAATTCGTGGAACCCCTGCAGCGAGTCCTCTTTGAGGAAATCCGCGCTTTGGGCGCCATCGATTCTAAGCGCCTGTTGCAGGCGCTTCCCGCTCGGGTCACCAATCGGGGATTTCCCGATTTTGATCTGGAGGACCTGCTGACCCCGAAGTTGGTCAGCGAACAGGACATCGAGCAACTCTTTCAAAGCGCGCTGCGTCTGATTGACGTGGACGATTCCGCCGAGGGATCCAGCGAAACCATTCACTAGATGGCTTCCCGCGCACGAGTTCTAACCTTCCTCGAAGCAGTTCTATTCTCGGCCCTGGTCGGGCTGTTCATCTGGCGCTGGCAGGCCGCTTATCCTCTAAGTTGGATCCTGCTCCCCCTGTGGCTGGCGGCAAGCTTCCTGCTGCACCGTGACACTCCCAAGACACTTGGCTGGCGCGCGGATAATCTGTGGTCCGCAACACGTCAAGGATTGGCTCTGTTCGCGGTCTTCATCGCAGTAGTGTGCGCCATCGGACTGGGGCTTGGGGCGCTTCATCATCTGCCAGAACATTTGATCGACCGGCGTCGCTTCTTCGGCTATTTTTCCTTCTGCCTGCTACAGCAGGTTGCCGTCAATTCGTACCTGATGAATCGATTCCTTTCCGTCGTGGAACGCCCCGTTGCTGCCGCCGCTCTTTCCAGCGTCATCTTCGCAGCACTGCATTGGCCCAACCCCGTGCTTGTACCAGTTACGCTAGTTGGCGGGTTCGGTATGTGTTTGCTATTCGCGCGCGAGCGCAACATCCTGCCGCTCACGCTTGGGCAAGCGGTCTTGGGAGGCTTAGTGTGGTGGGCTTTTCCAATAGCGTGGCATCACTCCATGCGCGTGGGACCCGGATACTATTCCTTCGCGCAAAGACTGGTGACTTGGTAGCGCAGGGGCTCCAGGCTGCCTCGGCTTGTCTACGAACCCGATTCCGTTACAAATTAATGTGGGTGTATTTGCGCGATGGCGCGTGGCCGTGGCGCGCGCCAGCACTCTGCCAGCGCGGTGAGACATTCTTCCAGACTCCCGCGATGGCAAAACCGCAATGCCCGCAAACGCCATCCTTCACGCGGTTCTCCAGAACATCATGCCAGGACCGCCGCACCAGCAGTTCGTCGCACTTCGGGCAGAGGGTATTCGCGCCGTCGCTGTAAATGTTCCCTTCGTACACGTAGTGCAGACCCACTTCACGCGCGATTTGCCGCGCACGATGAAGAGTCTCTGGGGGCGTAGGCGGTTTGTCTCGCAGCTTGAAGTCGGGGTGAAAGGCGGTGAAATGCAGAGGGACATCCGGTCCTAATTTCGCCAAAATCCATTCCGCGAGCTTCCAGGACTCGGCTGGATCATCGTTCAGGCTTGGAATCATCAGATTGGTGATCTCGAACCATACCTTGGTCTCGTTCTTGAGCCATTGCAAAGTGTCCAGCACGGGCCCCAAATGGGTCAGCGTGATCTTCCCGTAGAAATTCTCAGTAAAGGCCTTCAAATCGATGTTGGCCGCATCAACATGCTCGTAAATCTCGTGAAAGGCCTCGCGGGTGATGTATCCGTTGGAGACCATCACGGTCTTCAGTCCATGCGTCTTGGCCGCCTTGCAGATATCGATCACGTACTCGCCCCAGATCGTCGGCTCGTTGTATGTGAACGCGATGGAGTCGCAGCCGTACTTCAGCGCGAGCAGCGGGACGTCCTCCGGCGGCACCGCCTCGGAATGCACTTGATCATGCCGCGATTTCGAGATGTCCCAATTCTGGCAAAAGAAGCAGCCCATGTTGCAGCCCGCCGTGCCCATGCTGAACACACGCGTTCCCGGCAGGAAGTGATTCAGCGGTTTCTTTTCGATAGGATCGATTTGCAACGCCGCGGGGGCACCGTAACCCAGGCTATAGAGCTTCCCGCCCTGATTGACGCGTATGAAACAGAATCCGGCTTGCCCCGGATTGATGTGGCAGTGCCGGGGACAAAGGAAGCAATGAGCCCGCCCGTTGGCTTCGGGTTCCCACCAGCGAGCCTCGTGTAGCGTTTCTGTCTTTTGGAGGATCTTCAGGTCGTTCATCGATCCTCCTTCCTAAGCTCAGTATACGCCCCAGCCACCATTGGCGCCCCACTGTCGGCTAGTGCCGCTGGCGCTGAACTTTTCTACGCTCGTCGGCCCAATGGAGAAACCGCTCCATCTGTTCCCGATACTTCCAGGTCAAATGAAAGAACTTGCCGGCGGTCATACCCGCGGCTTCGGGCCCCAGGAAAGTCTCGAATCGCCAGCGAAGGTACGGGCTGTTCCAAGGATTCAGCCGATAGCCTTTGGCAGCAATCCAGTAGTACCGCAACATCTTCAGCATTCGGTGAGAGGAAATCCCGCTCTTTCCACTGTCGATCTATTTTAGACCGGATAGGCTCAGCGTAGAACCCAAACGATCGAAGCTCCGCAAAATCGATACTGGAGCGTCCGCCATTGGACTGCTCCTGTCGGTCATTCACCGGTGGGCACCGTGCTTTCCCCGAATTGCTGGTGCGCCGATTCCGCGGGCCTCTTACTCTGGCATCGTCACGCAAGACCGCAGGGTCGGGAGGTACAAATGGCGCAACGCAACAATTCAGGCCGCAATCGGAGAGCACAGCTAGGAACTGTATTGGTGGCCGTCGGCATTCTCCTGTTGCTGACCAACCTCGGCTTGGCAGCCACCAATTTGCCGCACTTACTGGCAAGCCTTGGAGTCGAAGCGCTCGGAGCCCCCACAGCCGCCACCTTGGCCATGCTCAAGTTCTTCCGCGCACTTGCCTTTCATCCTGCTGCGCTGCTGCCCTTTGTGTATGCGATATTGGTAGTATTCTTCGCACTCGCGGGGATTCTGTCCGGGCTTATGCTGCTACGCAAGCGCAACGTGGAGAGCGCGTGATGATGGACTTCGACAAGGACTCGCTGAAGGATTCGATCCACCAGGACATCCACGACCGGATTCAGGATCGAACGCAGGGAAGGCTGAACCGCGGCCGGGACGCTTCGAGCGGAATTTTCTTGGGCGCGGTGATCTGCATCATTGGCGTCTTCCTGCTGTTCGATCACCTGGGTTTCATCTCCGTGAGTAACCTATGGCGTTTCTGGCCCTTGTTGCTGGTGGTCGCCGGCGTGGTCAACCTGATGGAGTCCGGAAAGCAGGTCTGGGGCGCCTTACTGGTCGTCGTCGGTCTCTTATTCCAACTGGACAATCTCGGCATCATTCACTTTCGGCTGGCGGACCTGTGGCCCTTAGCCATCATAGCCGCAGGCTTGATGATGATCTGGGGCTCGTTCAAGGCTCGCAGGTTCAAGACGAGCGTTTCCGGCGCTACGAATGCGATGAATGCAACCTCCGTCTTCGGAGGCGTCGAACGCCGCGTGAGCGTCCGTGATTTCAAATACGGCAGCGTCAGCGCTGTTTTCGGCGGCGTCGAACTCGACTTTCGCGACGCGGAAATGGAAGGCGAGGAAGCTGTCATGGAGATCAACGTTATCTTCGGTGGCGTCGAGATCCGCGTTCCCGATCACTGGCGCGTTGAGGCTCGCAATCAGACTTTATTTGGCGGCTACACGGACACGACCCGCGGCTACACGAATGGCCCCGGCGGTGCCGTTCCCAGCAGCAAAACCTTGGTCATCACAGGGCAAGTGTTATTTGGCGGCATTGAGGTCAAGAACTAAGCGCAGCCATGCACCCGCTCTTGACTCGCCGATCGTACCTGGGCGCGTACGTTGCCGTGTGGATTCCGCTCGGGTGTCTTCTCGTTTTCCTGATCAAGGTCTCCGGCGGAATCGGAACCCTGGAAGCCACGGTGTTGTTGGCCCCGATGGCAGTGCTGTTTGCTGCGGCGTGCCTTTCAGCCTGGTATACGTGCCGGGCGACGCCGCTGCGCACGTCGGGCATAGCGCGGCTCTTCGTTACGCATCTTTTAGCAGCCTTTGTTCTTAGTTTCGTGTGGGCGCAAATCGGACGCTTATATGCGCGCGCGCTTTCGAGTTCACCGTCGTTCCAGGGCTTGGATGCCCGGTACGACGCGCACTCCGCGATCCTGGTGATCAGCGGTGTCCTGCTTTATCTGGTGAATGTTGGCTTTTTTTACGTGCTGATCGCATTGGAGGCTTCGCGGGCGGCCGAGGCGCGTGTTCTGGAAACCAGCGTCTTCGCTCGGGATGCGGAACTGAAAGCGCTGAAGGCCCAGGTCAACCCGCATTTTTTGTTCAACAGCCTGAATTCCATCAGCGCCCTCACCAGCAGCGATCCGGCGAGGGCACGCGAAATGTGCATCCTGCTTGCAGAGTTTTTGAGGATGACCTTGGGGCTGGGTGAGAAATCCAGCATTCCTCTGTCGGAGGAGCTTTCGCTGGTTCATCGTTTCCTAGCCATCGAAAAAGTGCGCTTCGGAACACGACTGCAGATGACCGAGGACGTTGCGGAGGACTGCAAGGCCATGCTGATTCCGCCTCTTTTGTTGCAGCCGCTGATCGAGAACGCGGTCACGCACGGAATTGCCAATCTGCCGGACGGCGGTTCCGTGCGTTTGGCGGCGGCCTGCCAGGCCGGCCGTCTTTCCATCGTCGTGGAGAACACCTTCGATGCGGAAGCTACCCCCAGCCATCGCAACGGAATGGGACTCCAGAATGTCCGCCAGCGCCTAGAAGCGCGTTACCCGAAGCAGGCCAGCATGCGCGTGACTGCGAACGCATCGCAGTTTCAGGTGAGCTTGTCCCTGCCTGGGGAAGCTCACGAGGTGCAGCCTTGATCGCACCCACGGAGACTAAAATCGGCGAAAAGAAGATCGGGGCGCTGATCGTCGATGACGAAGAGTTAGCGCGCCAGATTCTGCGGGAACTCTTGCAGGCGCATCCTGAGATTCACGTTCTGGCGGAGTGCGCCAACGGATTCGAAGCCGTCAAGGCGGTTGCCGAGTACAAACCCGACTTGATATTCCTCGACGTGCAGATGCCCAAGCTGAGCGGGTTCGATGTTCTGGAATTGATCGACCGCGATATCGCAGTGATTTTCGTGACCGCGTATGACCAATATGCGATGAAAGCTTTCGAGGTTCACGCCGTTGATTATCTGTTGAAACCTATCGGCCGTGAACGTTTTGAAGCGGCGCTGGAACGCGTGAAAGACCGTATAGGAGAGAAAATGCCGTCGGTCGAACAGATCGTCACGGCAGCGCGCCCGCCGCGGCATTTTCTGGAACGGATCGTCGTGCGCGATGGCACGCGGGTGACGCTAATTCCGGTCGCCAAGCTGGACTACGTGGAAGCGCAGGACGACTACGTGGCCCTGGCATCTCACGGCGCTAAGCATCTGAAACAGCAAACTATCGCGAGCGTCGAGGCCGGGCTTGATCCGGCTCGATTCGTTCGCATTCACCGGTCATACATCGTCAATTTTGAACGGGTCGTCCGAATCGAACCATATGGGAAGGATAGCCGCCTGGCGATTCTTGGCGACGGCACGCGATTGCCGGTGAGTCGCACTGGCTACGCGCGTTTGAAAGCACTGTTGGATGACCGCAAATAGCGAGTAGATGCAAATCTAGGTGCTTCAATCGCCTGAGAAGTCCTCCTCAGGAAGGTAGCCACTACTCAGGCAGGAAATCACCCCGACACCATTACGCTCCCAGCCGCCGCACCCAAATCCGGCTTGTCGCCGGCTTTCCCAAGTGCATCGTGCGCCCGGACGCACGCAACGTCATCGTTTCGTCGTATTCACGTTTTTTAACTTCAACCCGTGTCTCGGGGCGCAACTCGAGGTTTTCTAAGAACTCCAGAAACTGCGGGTCTTTTTCGTATACACAGACGATTTCGCCCTGCTCATTGGCTCGCAGATCGGACAGGAGCACCGCACCCTGACGCCGCAGCGTCGCAATTCCACCTCGCATCGGCACACCATGAGGGCAACTCTTCTTGTCCGCGAATCTCTTGAGCAAGAGGCTTTCGACTTCGGGCGAAATGGCGTGCTCCATCCGTTCGGCTTCGTCGTGGGCTTTGGCCCAGGAAAGCCCAATCACGTCGGTCAGCAGCATTTCGGCAAGCTGGTGCCGCAGGGCCAACCGCTCGGCGACTTGCCTGCCTTTTTTAGTGAGATCAATGCGGCCTGCACGATCCACGCGCACATGCCCGTCGCGCGTCATGCGCTTTAAAGCGGCAGTCACCGCGGGAGGCGTGACATTTAGCTCTTCCGCCAGACGCGCGCTGATAGGCGTATGGTCTTCCTCTAGCATCTCCCAGATGGCCTTAAGGTAGTCTTCCTGCGATACGCTAGTCTTGTCTCTTCGCAATGCGTCTCCTGGCTGAGCTGCTTCGTTTCAACTGCACCCGCCATCGATCGGCGTCAGCTTCTACGCTTAGGCCGATGCGGGCTCTGAAAAACTAGCGACTAACTTCCGTGGGCGCCGCAAGTCCGACGAGGTCAAGAAAGTGTCGATGCACGGTGGTGTCACTCGTTAGTTCCGGATGAAACGCCGAGGCCATCACGCGGCCCTTTTGAACTAGAGCCGGCTTCCCGGCATATTCGGCCAACACTTCTACATTTGGCGAGACGCGCTCGATCACCGGTCCGCGAATGAAAACCATTTCCAGCGGCTCTTTCCGAAGGGTTGATGGTCCGCTCACAACATCGCTATGCACTTGGCGGCCGTATCCATTTCGCAGCACCGTCATGTCCAGGAGCGCGAGAGAATCCTGGCGCGGATTCTTCACTTCCGAAGCCAGCAGAATTGCGCCCGCGCACGTTCCGAATATCGCTTTGTTGTCCGCCGCGAATTTCCGGATAGCAGCGTCCAAACCGCCCTCGCGCAGAAATTGCAACTGTGTGGTGCTCTCGCCGCCCGGCAAAATCAACCCGTCACAACCCGTAAGGTCGGCAGGAGCGCGAACCTCGACGGTCTCCACTCCCATGCTCGCAAGCATCGCCGCGTGCGCTTCGAAATCCCCCTGCACCGCCAAGATACCAATCTTCACCGCAACTCCCCGAAACGTAGTAGATGGTGCAGTGGTGCTGCGCCCCATCCAACTCAAAGGGCAACCACCGAGTTACCAACCTCGCGTTGACATCATGTCCTTCTGATCCATCTGCCGCACGTCGAGCCCTGGCATCGCTTCGCCTAGCTCTTCGCTGGCCTCGAGGACCGCCTTCGCGTCCTCGAAATGCGTGGTGGCTTTCACCACCGCTTTCGCGCGGGCTTCTGGGTCGCTCGACTTGAAGATCCCCGAGCCGACAAAGACGGCTTCGGCTCCCAGCTTGCGAACGAGCGCCGCGTCCGCCGGCGTCGCGATGCCACCAGCGGAAAAATTCGGCACCGGCAATTTTCCGGTCTTCGCGACTTGGCGGATCAAGTCCAGCGGCGCGCCGAGCTCTTTTGCTTCGCGCATTAACTCGTCATCGCGCATGGTGGTCAGTCGCTTCATCTGGCTGACGATCGTACGCACGTGCCGCACCGCCTCGACCACGTTGCCCGACCCCGCCTCGCCCTTGGTGCGAATCATCGCCGCGCCTTCCGCGACACGCCGCAGGGCTTCGCCGAGGTTACGCGCGCCGCAAACGAACGGCACGCGGTAATCATGTTTCCAGATGTGATTTTCCTCGTCCGCGGGAGTCAGCACTTCGCTCTCATCAATGAAATCGACTTCCAGCGCCTGCAATACCTCGGCTTCCGCGAAGTGCCCGATGCGCACTTTGGCCATCACCGGAATCGTCACGGTGGCCATAATCTCGCGAATGACCTTGATCGACGCCATGCGCGCCACGCCGCCTTCTTTTCGAATGTCCGACGGCACGCGCTCCAGTGCCATCACCGCGCAGGCGCCGGCGTTTTCGGCGATCTTAGCCTGCTCCGCGTTGGTCACGTCCATGATCACCCCGCCTTTGAGCATCTCTGCCAACCCGACTTTGACTCGCCACTCATTGGCGGCGTTTATGTTGCCGTTCCCGCTTCCATTTACTTTCTTCGCGTCCATATCGCTTCTCCTCTAAATTTTCAAAGCCTTATCTCGCCACCACCAAACCTTCTCCTACACCACCGAACTCTTCTGCTCGGGCTGGCCGACGATTACAAATCTTCCTCGGCCTCGTGCCAAAACCGTTCCCTCGGCATCCCGAATTTCTCCGACGTGAAACAAGTTCCTTCCCTTCTTCAACTGCTCCTCTTCGTGAGCCTCTACAAAGATTTCGCGCTCCACACTGACCGGCTTGAGATATTCCACGGTGAGTTCGGCCGTCACTGCTCTCACCTCGCGAAACCTGCAAACTTTCCCCATCGCCTCATCCAGCAGCACCGCAATGATTCCGCCGTGCGCCATCCCAGCTCCGCCCCGGTATCGCGGCCCCAAAATGAAACGGCCCACAATCTTTCGACGCATATTGTCCTGCTCGAACGTCAACTTCATGCCGGCATCATTCGCGCCGCCGCACCCAAAGCAAACATTCGCCGCGTTTGGCTCTAACCGTATTGTTTCCGTAGCGTCGCTCAAATAGCCCGCCGTCCTTCTTCAAGGTTCTTGTTCTTCTCTCTGTGAGTCCGTGCCGCTGTGGCCTGTCCCTCTTTGCCTTTCCGTCTTAAACCAGCGCCACCCGGCTGCGCTCCGCGCGCCGCACGCCGCGCTGCCGCTTGCGCATTTCCACTTTCAGCAAATCCGCCAGGGTCGCCACGCCGCGCGCGATCTGCTTCTCGTCCAGGCCGGCGAAGCCCAGCCGCAGCGTATTCGGCAGCGGTCCCTGA
>JBEKWY010000093.1:0-19381 GCA_049512575.1 Candidatus Acidiferrum sp. | reverse complement strand
GCCGCTCGAGCACCAGTTCAGCCGCATCGCCAGCGTCACCCAGATGGTGTCCACCAGCCAGCTCGGCAATACCAACATCACTCTCCAGTTCGACCTCAATCGCAACATCGACGCCGCGGCTCGCGACGTCCAGGCCGCCATCAACGCCGCACGCGGCCAGCTTCCCGCCGATCTTCCCGGCCAGCCCGGCTACTGGAAGGTCAATCCCGCCGACTCGCCGATCATGTTGTTGGCGATGACCTCCGATAACATCGAGCTCCCCGAAATCTACGACGCCGCCGATTCCGTGATCGCCCAGAAACTCCGGCAGGTTTCGGGCATTGGAGAGATCTTCGTCGGTGGCGGCGCGCGCCCCGCGGTTCGCGTGCAGGTGAATCCCGGCCTGATCAACAACTACGGCATCAGCCTGGAAAATATTCGCAGCGTCTTAAGTTCCGCGAACTCGAATCGACCCAAGGGACAGCTAAGCAACCTCGAACATGCGTGGGGTGTCAGCGACAGCGATCAACTTTTCAAGGCCCACGAATACAGCCCGCTCATCGTCACCTGGCACAACGGTTCGCCCGTTCGCCTTTCGGACATTGGCAATGTCTCCGACTCGCTCGAAGACATTCACAACGCAGGCTTCATCAACGGCGGGCCTGGCATCGTGCTGGTCATCTTCCGCCAGCCGGGCGCCAATATGATCGAGACCGTCGATCGTGTGAAAGCCATGATGCCGCAGCTGCAAGCGTCCATCAGTCCTTCCATTCATCTCAGCGTGATCATCGACCGCACCACCACTATCCGTGCGTCCATCCGCGAAGTAGAAATCACGCTGGTAATCTCCGTCGTCCTGGTCATCCTGGTGGTCTTCGTCTTCCTGCGAAACTACTGGGCCACGTTGATCCCTAGCGTGGCCGTGCCGCTTTCGCTCGTCGGCACTTTCGGCGTCATGTACCTCTGCGGCTACAGCCTCGACAATCTTTCGCTGATGGCCCTGACCGTCTCCACGGGTTTCGTCGTGGACGACGCGATCGTGGTCATCGAAAACATCACCCGTCACCTGGAGCAAGGCATGAAGCCGTTCGCAGCCGCCATGCTGGGCGCGCGCGAGATCGGCTTTACGGTGGTCTCCATGAGCACATCGCTGGTGGCCGTGTTCATCCCGCTGCTCCTGATGGGCGGCATTGTCGGCCGGTTGTTTCGCGAATTTGCAATCACGCTCAGCGTCGCGGTGGGGATCTCGCTGCTGGTGTCGCTCAGCACCACGCCGATGATGTGCGCGCTCTTCTTACGCCGCGACACCGGCCAACACGGCCGCGCCTATCACTTCGCCGAGCGCGCCTTCGATCGCCTGCTCCGCGCCTACGACCTCTCTTTGCGCTGGGTTCTTCGCCACCAGTTCCTGATGCTCTGCGTGACCATCCTGACCATGGTCGTAAGCGTGACTCTCTACATCGACACGCCGAAAGGTTTCTTCCCGCAGCAAGACGTCGGCCGCATCATGGGCTTCATCCAGGCGGACCAGGACGTCTCCTTTGCGACCATGCGGGAAAAGGTGAAATCTTTCACCGAGGTCGTCCGCCAGGATCCCGCCATCGACACGCTGACCGCCTTCACCGGCGGTGGCAGCGGGAACAACAGCGGCCGATTTTTCGCTCAGCTAAAGCCTCTTAACCAGCGCAAAATCAGCGCCGACCTGGTCATCGAGCGCCTTCGCCCCAAACTAGACGCTATTCCCGGCGCATCCCTCTTCCTCCAAGCCATCCAGGACATCAACGTAGGCGCGCGTTTCGCCGGTGCCCAATATCAATACACCCTACAGGCTGACCGCATCGGCGACTTGATCGAGTGGGCTCCCCGCCTCATGAAGAGCATGTCGCAAATCTCCGACCTCCGCGACGTCAACACCGATCAGCAACTCAACGGCCTGCAAGCCTCGCTGGTCATCGACCGCGACACGGCCGGCCGCCTCGGTGTCTCGGTCTCCGAGATCGATAACACCCTCAACGACGCCTTCGGCCAGCGCCAGGTCTCTAACATCTATAAGGGCATCAATCAGTACCACGTCGTCCTTGAAGTACTGCCCCAATTCCAGCGCAATCCCGATACGCTGGCGAACATCTATGCTGCATCGAGCAGCGGAAAACTGATTCCGTTGAGCGCATTCGCCCATTTCGAGCCATCCAACAGCGCGCTCACCGTCAATCACCAGGGCATCTTCCCGGCGATCACGCTGTCCTTCAACCTCGCTCCCGGCGGTTCTCTAGGTCCCGCCGTGGAAAAAATCGAAGCGGCCCAGCGCGAACTCAACATGCCCCCAACGGTTCACGGCACGTTTCAAGGCACTGCCCAGGCTTTTCAAGATTCGCTCTCCTCGGAACCTTTGCTGATCATCTCCGCGCTCGCCGCCGTCTACATCGTTCTCGGCATCCTGTACGAGAGTTACATTCACCCCATCACTATTCTCTCCACGCTTCCTTCCGCGGGTGTCGGCGCACTGCTCGCCATTCGTTTCATCGGAGCCGATCTCAGCATCATCGCGTTGATCGGAATCATTCTTTTGATCGGCCTGGTCAAGAAGAACGCCATCCTTATGATCGATTTCGCGGTGCAAACCGAGCGCGAAGAAGGGAAGTCGAGCGTCGAAGCAATCTACCAGGCGTGCCTGTTGCGCTTCCGCCCGATTATGATGACGACCATGGCCGCTTTGCTGGGCGCGCTTCCGCTGGCTTTGGGAACCGGCATGGGCGCCGAACTTCGCCGCCCTCTGGGCATCACCATTGTCGGCGGCTTGATCTTCAGCCAGGCTCTCACGCTGTTCACCACTCCCGTCGTCTATTTGTATCTGGATCGCTTGCAAACCTGGATCCAGCGTTCCCGAGCGCAAGCGGTGTCACCCGCCGCGGTTCACTCCGATTAACCGTCCGCTCCGATAAACGGTCCACACTTTCCTGCAAACGCGCCTGCTCTTCAGAAATTTTTATCCACTAGACAGTGAGGGGCGTTAGCGGTTATATGGAGGCACGGAAAGGTTCCAGGTAGGCCCTAGCCGTAGCAAACTCCCGAAATGGGTCTCCAGGATTCCCCGCCCCTTGTTGAGACAACGGTCGAAACAACTGTAGAGACAATTCCGTGACTCTGTTGGGACATAAAAGGTCTTGGCTTCATCCGAACGTTGATCTATCTTTTGTCGCCGTCCCCTGCCCAGGACGCAAAACGAACCGGTGGAATTCAGGTGCACCGCGGATTTTCGCGAACTTTGTAGAGTTTGCGGTTCGCGGCGGTAAGCTCGCCGCAGCCGTGCAGGTGCGCGGCAAACTTTCGAGTTTTTGGCATTGTCAGTACAAATGTTTCGGGACGTGTTAAGGGTTCGGGGGTTCCGGCTATGAAATGTCTTTTCTGCCTGCCCATGGTGGTGGTTCTTTCCCTCGGTTTGGGATCTTACTCGGAGGTTCGTGCGCAAGACTCCGCCCCTCCTGCTCCTGCTTCAACGCCAGCCCCCGCCCCAGCAAGTCCGTCCTCCCAGCCGCCGAGCGTCACCATTGCCATTCCAGGGCCGATCCGCTCGTTCCTGCGCATGGCGGCCATCAGCCAAAAGGTTTCGCCCGACGAGATCGCGCCTTTGCTGGCGCGCAACATCTTCCTGCTGGGTTACGAAGGGCCGCAGAGTTCAGCTCATGAAACCGAATATCTCATTTTGCTGAATCGCTACGTGCAGCAAGCCCGGGAATTGGTCACGCTAGCCGGGCCCACCGGCGTGATTCACGTTTCCAATTGCGAGGATGCCAAGCCGCTGCTGCAGATTCTGGGCTATAGGTCCCGGCCAGACTGCGGGCAAAAGGGCACCTACGTCGAAACGGTGGACCCGCAAAAGGCATTCCTAACCATCGATTCCGGATTCCCGCTGCCGGAACTCGAGAAAGTTCTGCAAGAAGGCAAGCCCTTCGCCTATTCCGTTCCCACTTCCCGTGTCCCGGTGCTGTTCACGGAGGCGGATTGGACCGCGGCGGCGAAAAGAGTAAGACCAAATGAAAGCAAAGACCTGATCGACACACTGATTCACGATCCCGTTTTGGCTCGCCTGTACTGGGCGATGGGGCGGATTGACCGGGAAACGCAAGCGGCCTTATATCAATCGCCGAGCCTCAAGAAACTCTACGGGGTTGCGCCCGTTCTGGACTTCTACGGTAGTCACATTCGCATTCGGGGGGGCCGCGTACTCGTTCCCGGCGGATCGAGCGCCGAGGCTGGCTGGAAAGATTTGGTCGGTGTCGGCCCGGACTCACCGGGAGATTTTGTGGGTCACCTGCTCGCCAAAGACAACGGCTGGCTCGCTGCCTACTTTGACTCGCTGTCGCGCGTGAACCAGGTTCAGCAAGCGCATTTCACCGAGGCGCACCGGCTGCGGAGGGATTACGAGGGCCTGCGCGGTAAGGAAAACTCTTCGGACGCGACGCGCGGCGTCTTCCGTTCGGATCCCCGCCTGCTGCTTCTCCTCACTCGACTTCAGTGGGATGCCAACGGTCAACCGCATGTCCCTGGGAATATCGAAACGTGGAAGAGAATTCTCGCCCAAAAGAACGATTCACAGATTGTGCGCGAGTGGGGCAGGCGGTCGAGGCACTGGGAGAACGGAGAGCAACTGCTGGAAGGAATGTTTGCGCTCTCTCGCGTGCAATCCGAATCGGGACCGTTGCAGGCGTACCTGATGATGTGCGATCTCGACAGCCGACGCGCCAGCGATCATCGCTTGAGCCCGGCAACGGTGGAGCTGCTTGCCAGCAGGTATTCTCAATTCAGCGATCAATACCTGATCTTTTCCGAGTTTCCCGATTTGGACGATAACTCGATCGGGAACTTCATCTCCGTGGCCTCGGAGCTTGACGGCATCCACAATCAGAACGTACGCGGCAACGCCATGGGAACGTTTCAGTCGGCCGTGGGCATTTGGCAAATACTCGCGCGTCAAGGGGAAATACCTCGAAACGAGCTGAACATCTCATTCCAAAAAGTCATCAAGCCTTTTAGCAAGGTCAATTCTCCGACGCAGCTTTTCGATGCCGGCCGCAGTTCTCTGCGAGAAATATCGCTGGTGGCCACCGGCAAACCCGAAACTACTCAGGACGAGATCATCAATTTGCTCGCCGGCCCCAACCAGATGAGCGTCGAAGGGCAGCGCATGCATCAGGCGCTAGCGATTCGTATGCGTTCGGTGCTCGACGCGCAACGTCTTGTTTCCCTCGACACACTTCTGACGCTCGGCGACGGCTTGCACGACGTGGCGCACGTCAAAGCAGAAGCCAACACATTGCTTCCCCTGGCTGCCGAGCTTCGCGAGTTCGAGATGCCGCAACCCATTTTCAAGAACAGCGAACGCGATCAGTGGGCCGCCGGCATTTACAACAATCATCACACCGAGTTGCAGATGCGCACGGACTTGACCAAAGTGGTCAAGTCTCCCAGCTCCGCCGATCAACTCGCGGAAGCGCGCGGCCAGCTGGCCTCTTTGTTGCGAGACACGCTCGTGGGCCTCAACTACGCGTATTACGAACCACCCGGCGCGCAAATCCTGCACAACAATCCGCTTTTCGTTCGCTCTCATGACTTTGCCGGAGACACGGTGACCGGCGTCGAGAAGCAAGCCTGGCAGGCTCCGCAATTGTTCGGTGCCGGTTCGCCGGCCGGTGGCGGCGCGCGCCTGGTCGGATCGCTGGCCGATCTTCCTTACGTCCTTGCCGATGCGGAGCAGGACTTCATCGCTCCAGAAAACGTGCAGGCCTTGATCTGGCGCCAGGTGGTGCCAGGTCTCTTGACCAGCGCCGTCGTGCCACGGTGGTGGGGCGTGAGCCCCAAGGAACTTCACGCGGTCGCCCTGTATCAGCGATCTGGCGAGGAAATCCTGGAAGCTTCGCAACAGAACGAGGAGCTTCGCAATCAGACGCTGAATATTCTCTCCGATCGCATGTCCCCGCAACGACTGGAGTTTGTCGAGCAGGCCCTTCACGCCGGGCATGGGGAGCAGCTCTCCGTTCAATTGATGCCGGCGGACACCTTCTATCTCGCCGCGGAATACCATCGAAGATTTTCGGACCGCAAAGACTCCTTTGGCTCAGCGGGAGCGGAACTTGCAGCTTTGCTCCAGAGCAATCCCGACGACATCAGCATGGATCGGCTATCGCGAGACTTCGGAGTGCCACATCCTGCGCTCGAACAAAGCTATGGGAGCCAGCTCCTGAACGTCCAGCCGTTCCCCGCGTTCATGGGCTACTCCAGCCGCTTTCTGGCGGAGTCCTGGGATTCCAACAATCTGTTCTGGGCACGTTTGGCCGACGAAAAAGGATATTCGCCGGTGGTGTTGAACCGCCTGGTTCCAGAACTTACGCGTCGCATGGTCGAGAAGATTTTTGCCACCGACCTGGAAGACTGGCCCGCGCTTCTGCGCGCGGCGCGAGAGACGGGTGACGAGTTTCGGCTGGGAAAGAACGCTGCGGCGGCAGACGCAGGAGCGATTTCTCAGCCGTAGTGCGCTGTTTCAGGTGTAGATGAGCGAGTGGTTCGACGGGAGGGCACGGCTTCAGCCGTGCCGCACGCCCAAGGCGCGATCCGGCTTTGGCCGCTAAGGGCCGCTGTTAGCCTTGCCACGCGAACTCAAATCATCTGTCTTGAAACGCGCATTGCTCGCCGACATCGAAGCTCAGGATAGGGACGCCATGGCCAAAAGATACTTTGTCGTTGTTGCGGTACTCATCGGGTTAATCTCGGGTTCCGGAACGCGGATGGCCGCTCAGCAGGACGGCACGCGCTTTCGTATTTCTGTCGATCTCGTGCAGTTGAACGTCGCGGTCACGGACGCCAAGGGCAACTACATCACCGGCCTCAAGCCGACCGATTTCATCGTGTCCGAAGACGGCATCACCGAAAAAGTGGCCACGTTTGAAGAGGGCAACGGTCCCACCCGCAGGCTGGTGGATGTTGCGCCGGAAAACGCCAAGGCCGGCGCGGGCGCAGGTGGTCCAGGGGACGCGGCCGGATCGCGAGACGCAAACGAGACGCTGGGCGAGGCCATCGCCGGGGCCAACGTCTTCATCCTCTTCGACACCAGCAACTATATGTATCGCGGGTTCGTCTTTGCGCAGGACGCCATCTCCGATTTCGTTCGTTCCCTGGAGACGGCCGACAAGGTAGCCTTCTATTCCTACAGCCGCGACCTCTACCGTTCCGCCCCGCTCACGGCCGACCGCACCGAGGTGGTCAAGGGCGTGCGTACCACGGTGGCCGGTGACGATGCCGCGCTGTATAACTCGCTTTTGTTGACGCTGAAAGACGCCTCCGGCTTCACCGGCAGAAAAGTGGTGGTCGTCTTTTCAAATGGCCCCGACAACGCGAGCATGGTCCCGCCCGAAGACGTCGCGGAGTTGGCGCAATCCACGGGCATCCCCATCTACATGATCAGTACGCGCGAGGCCAAGCTCGAGCCCGTTTCCACCGTGGTCTTCGAGCGCATGACTGCGGCCACCGGCGGCAAAGCCTATTTCGCCAACAGCTGGCGCGACGAACGCCGCGCTTTCGCCTCCATTCGCGACGACCTCGGCCATCTCTACTCCATCAGCTACTACCCGGAGCCTAATCCCAACCGCGGATGGCGGGCCATCAACGTGAGACTGGTGGGCGAACACGGCAAGAAATATCACGTCCGCACACGTAACGGCTATCGGCCACAGACGAACCGGTTCTCCTCGGAAGCGGCAACGTCGTCTATATCGCAAGTGATGCCCTCCCAGAAATAGGCGTCGTCGGCCATGACGACCTGCAGCGTCCGGGGGCGGTCCGAGACGCCTCAGGCGACGATTCTATCGAGCTGCCGTTCTTCGCTCGCTTCTAAGTACTCATTCTAAATGGTTTAGCCTGATCCCTGAGCCTGAAATGGCTGGAAGGAAGGACGGACGCGTCCGTCCTTCCTTCAAAACATGGGGATGCCGGAGACTGCGGTGGCCGTTTACGACACGCGACAACGGGCGGTGGAGGCTGTAGGGAATAGGCCAAAACGGGAATTCTCTGGGAGGACTGAACGCAATTCTATGAAAGTCATATTACCACAAAGGTACGAAACCTGTCAAGGGAATTTTATGCGAATGGCTTAGGCCGCCCGGAATCAGCAACTTGGAAGCGACTGATCGGGGATTGAATTTGTAGGAGACCTATCGGATTGGGCCCGGGTGCCCAGTGGTGCTGCGCCTTACGAGTTGCGCGCGTGACGCCCGGCGTGAAACAATCCCCGCCCATGTCAGCCCTTCGAAGTACGCGCGCACTCCGACTAACCCTGATCCTGCTTTTCTACGCAACAGCTTTGCACGCCCAGTCCACCAGGCCAGAAGCCGAAAAACAGCTGGCCCACGATATCTACAAACAATTCATCGAGATCCAGTCCGGCTACAGCACCGGCGCGACGACTCCCGTCGCCGAAGCAGCCGCCGCTCGCCTGAAAGCCGCCGGGTTTCCCGATTCCGATATCTTTGTCGGCGGCGCCATCCCCAAGAAAGCCAACTTGGTGGTCCGCTATCGCGGGACCGGGGCGCACAAGCCCATCCTGCTGCTGGCCCACACCGATGTCGTGGAAGCCAAGCGCGAAGACTGGACCACCGATCCGTTTCAGCTCGTGGAGAAAGACGGCTACTTCTACGGCCGCGGCACCGGCGACGACAAAGCGCAAGCCGCGGTCTGGATCGCCAATCTCATCCGCTACAAACAGGAAGGTTTCAAGCCGGATCGCGACATCATCGTCGCCCTGACCGCCGACGAAGAAGGCGGCGGCCCGTACAGCGGTATCCAATGGCTTCTCAAGAATCACCGCGAACTGATCGATGCGGAGTATGCGTTGAACGAAGGTGGCTGGGGCGAATCGCTGGATGGCAAGAAGATTTCGAACGACGTGCAGGTAAGCGAGAAATACGTCATCAACTACCGCTTCGAGGTGCAGAACAAAGGCGGCCACAGTTCGCTGCCGGTTCCGGACAATGCGATTTATCGTCTCGCGGTCGCGCTGGAACATCTCTCGAACTTCGGTTTCCCGTTGAAGACCAATGAAGTGACGGCCGCTTACTTCCAGCAGATGGCGAAGATCGAAACGGGTCCCACCAGGGAAGATCTGGCGAAGGCAGCGCAAGGCTCGCAGGAAGCGATGATCCGACTTGCCGCAGCCACTCCTGCATTTAACGCCACGCTGCGCACCACTTGCGTAGCTACGCAACTGGAAGGTGGCCATGCCATGAACGCCCTGCCGCAGCTAGCCGCCGCCACCGTAAATTGTCGCGTGCTGCCCGAAGACTCCGCCGATTACGTGACCAGCACGCTGCAAAAGGTTGTCGGGGACGATCAGGTCAGCATCAAAATTCTCGGCGACGTATCCGCGGGACCCGCCTCGCCGATGCGCCCCGATCTCCTGACGGCCATCAGCGAAACCACCAACAAGACTTGGCCCGGCGTTCCCACGGTTCCCATCATGGTGATGGGCGCCACCGACGGCAAGTATTTGCGCATCGCCGGCATCCCCACCTACGGTGTCCAAGGATTTTTCTTCGATCGCAACGATATCCGCTTCCACGGCCGCGACGAACGCCTGGGCATCCAATCCTTCTACGAAGGCCAAGCGTTCCTCTACGAGCTGATCAAGCAACTTTGTAAGGCGTAGCAAGGAGTCGTCGACACCACTAGCACAGGAATTTCTGCTGTGAACCCATGATAGGCCCGGACAAGCTGGGGCACAGCCGTGCTGTGCCCCTACAAGAACTTGCAGCGGGCTCAAGACCTGTGGGAGGCCAGCAAGGATGCCGGTGCTACCAAGAGGGTCACGAACTGCCGATCAAATAGCCGGTGAAAAAGACCAACAAGCCGCCCACGATGACCTGAAACGCGGCCTGCAAAAATGGTGTATCCATATACCGGTGCCGGATGTAAGCGATCACTGCCAGTTCCACCATAACGACGAAAATCGCGATCGTGGTCGCCAGATGAAAACTCGAAATTAGAAAGGGAAGTGTGTGGCCGATTCCGCCCGCGGTGGTCATCAATCCGGTAGCGGTCCCGCGAATCCACGGCGACCCGCGCCCGGTTAACGATCCGTCATCGGACAGCGATTCGGCAAATCCCATCGAGATACCGGCGCCGACGGAGGCCGCGAGTCCGACCAGAAACGCATCCCAACTCTTGTGCGTCGCGAACGCCGCCGCAAACAACGGCGCCAGCGTGGAAACCGATCCGTCCATCAACCCCGCCAGGCCCGGCTGCACCACCTGAAGCAAAAACAATTTCCGGTGCGATTCGTCCTCCTGCTGCCGGTCGGTCTGCGTTAGATTTTTCTCGAGATTCCCGGCCGTCTGGGTGTGCTTGCGTTCCTCGTCGGCCAGCTTGTTCAATAATTCCCGCGTCGAAGCGTCCGTCGTTCGCGCAATGGCGCGCTGGTAGAAGCGTTGCGCCTCCAGTTCCATCACCTCGGCCTGCTTCCTCGCCACGTTCACGCCCAACGGCCGCACCAGCCAGGTCGGCCGCCGGGTCAGAAACCCTTTCACGTTTTCGCGCCGGATCAGCGGAATGTGCTCGCCAAAGCGCCGCCGGAACATGGCCAGCAGGCGGTCGCGATGCACCACTTCTTCCTCGCGCATCTCCTCGAACATCGTGGCTGTCGCCGGATAAGACTCGCGCAAAGCATCCGCGAACTCGCCGTAAATCCGCCCATCCTCTTCTTCCGAGGAAATGGCCAGCGCCAGAATTTCCTTCTCCGTCAAATCCTTGAACTTTTTTAACATCAAGACCTTCCCTCGACAGTTTCGTGGAAGCAGCATCGCACAAAGCGCGCGGTGAAGTCATCTCGCGCCAAAGTCATCTCGAGCCTTTGCTGCATCTAACTTGCGAACCAAGCGTCCTATCATTCCACCGTTTTACAGGAGATACGAAATGCCGGAATCCAAGTCCGCTGAGAACGTGCAAACCATTTCCCGCGACCGTCTGGCGGAACTGTTGAACGAAGATCTTTCGCGCGAATACCAGGCGATCATTGGGTACGTGGTGTATTCCCAGGTGCTGAAAGGCGCCGAGTACATGAACATCGCCGACCAGCTGCAGCTGCACGCCGCGCAGGAGTTGCAACACGCTTTGACACTCTCGCGGCAGATCGACTACCTCGGCGAGATGCCGACGGTCACGCCCAAGCCGGTGAAAACTTCAGAAGACGCCAAGCAAATGCTGCGATTCGATTTGGAGAACGAGAATGAGACGGTGCGCAACTACCGCGACCGCGTTCGGCAGTGCGAGGCGCTCGGCGAGTTCGCCATGGCTGAGCAGATCCGCCAAATCCTGATGCAGGAACAAGATCACCAGATCGACCTGGCGACGGCGCTCGGAGAGGAAGTTCCGGACATGAGCAAGCCCGCCAAGAAAAACTAGGCGCCCGCGGTTTCCAGACGTTTCGCGACGCCTTGGAGCCGGACGGGTCGCGCTTTGTCATTCGCGGCCGATCTGATCGATTTTCTTCTGAATGGCGAGCTTGTCCAGGCTCGCCAGCGGCAAGGAAAGCAACAGGCTGATTCTTCGGTCCAGAATCAGGAATGCGTCCCGGAAGGCTTTTTCGGTCTGTTCTGGCGTTCCTTCCGCTGCGGCGGGATCGGGCACTCCCCAGTGGGCGGTCATGGGCTGGCCGGGCCAGATGGGACACACTTCTTTCGCGGCGTTGTCGCACACGGTAAAGACGAAATTCAGTTGGGGAGCTCCAGGCTGGGCAAATTCGTCCCAAGGCTTGCTCCGCAAACCAGTCGTTGGGAGCTTCGCTGCTTCAATTTGACGAAGTGCGGCCGGATGGACGGCGCCTTTCGGCTGGCTTCCCGCACTGTACGCTTTGAAATTCGGGAAACCTTTTCGATTCAGGATGGCCTCGGCCATGATCGAACGCGCCGAGTTTCCAGTACACAGGAACAGTACGTTGTAACGTCCTTGCATGGCTGTGGGGCCTCGTTTCGTTTCCGTTGGTTAGTTGCAGCAGGCAGGTCCGCAGCAAGCCTTATCTGTGGCCGCGATAGGTTTCACCGCACGGATGAAGGCGCTCCTGAACTTGCCGTCCACCTGGGGCGCGAGCGCATCCGCGTCCAGGCCTTCGCGGGCCAGGAATTCCCGCGCGTCTTCGACGCGGTAGACGCGCGTCGGTTCGACATCAACCTGCTCGAAGCCGGCGGCTGCGAGCTTGCTGCGATACTCGTTTTCTTCCAGCGCGCCTGCGATGCAGCCGACCCACAGCAGCACGCTCTTACGAATCTCCGGCAACATTTCGCCGCGGGTCACCACGTCGGACACCGCGAAGCGCCCACCGGGCTTCAGCACACGAAACGTTTCGCGCAGCACGCGATCTTTGTCCGCCGACAAATTGATGACGCAGTTCGAGATGATCACATCGACGGAATTGTCGGGCAGGGGAATGTTTTCGATCTCGCCCTTCAGGAATTCCACATTCTCGACGCCGGCCTTTTTCTTGTTTTCGTTCGCCAGCGCCAGCATTTCATCGGTCATGTCGAGCCCGTAGGCCTTTCCGGTGGGCCCGACGCGCCTTGCCGACAGCAGCACGTCGATGCCGCCGCCGGAGCCCAGGTCGAGGACAACCTCGCCGGCATTCAATTTCGCCAACGCCGTGGGATTCCCGCAGCCTAGTGAAGCCAGCATCGCGTCGGCAGGAATTTGCTGCGCCTGCGCGGCGTCGTAGAGATTCGAAGTAATTGGGTCACAGCCACAACCTTCGGAAGGAACGGCTCCGCAGCAGGAGCTTCCGCCGCTGTTCACCCGCAAAGCCGCCTGCCCGTATTTCTCCTTCACCACATCTTTAATGCTTGCATCACTCATGTCGCTCTCCTATTTGCAAACTTGCACGATGTCCTGCGGCTTCACAGCCTTGTTCCGCGTGCAACACTCCGCATAAAGAAATTGCAGCACCGCCTGCAGCGCCTCGGTGTTCGCGGTATAGCGCAAAAACGTGCTTTCGCGCCGCACCAGCACCAGGTCTTCGTTTCTGAGCTTGTCCAGATGATGCGAGAGCGTGGAGTTGGGAATATCCAGCTCCGACTGAATTTCGCCGACAACCAAGCCCTCGGGATGAGCCGATAACAGCAATTGCATGATGCGCAGCCGCGGCTCGGTGCCCATGGCCGAAAACATGTCGGCATATTTCGCGACCTGCTGGGCGTTCTTTTTGGAGGAAGCGATCGTCATATTTCGATATTTGCAGAAATATGGATGAGCGTCAAGCCAAAAACTGACTGCTGAGTGTTTGGGGCAGAGCCGTGACTGCCTTCTGCAGGGTGGCTGTGCCCCTGGAAGCCAGGTCGTGCTAGCGCATGCCCTTAATCATCTCGGCGGTTCGGGCGGCGCTGCGTTGTCTGTGCTAGAGTGTCCCGCGCTATGACCAGACTTCACAGAATCTTTGCGTGCTTCTGCATCTTTTTAGTGTGCATTTTCCCAGCGGGCTCGCTGCGCGCGCAGCAAACAAAACGCGGCATCACGCCCGAGGACTACCTGTCGTTTCAATTCGCGGGCGATCCGCATCTTTCGCCTGACGGCAGGCTTGTGGCGTACGTCGTCACGACCATCGACCAAAAAAAAAATCGGCGTGAATCGGCGGTATGGTTGGTCGATGCCGACGGCTCCGGCGCGCCGCGCCGCGTCAGCGCGGAGGGATTCAGCTCGAATGCGCCGCGATGGAGCCCGGACGGAAAGACGCTGGCGATCCTTTCCGCGCGCTCAGTGGGGGCAGAATCGCCCTCGTCGTCCTCGACACCGGCGGAAGCGCCGAAGCCGCAGATCTATCTGCTTTCGATGAGCGGCGGAGAAGGCGTTGCGCTCACGAAATTAAAGAACGCAGTGCAGAACTATCAGTGGTCTCCCGACGGCAGCCGCATCGTTCTGGTGACCGCCACCGGCCCCAGCGACGCCATCGCGCCCGCCGACCGCAAGAGCGATGTTCGCCACTACACGCACATCCAGTACAAATTCAATGACACCGGATGGTTCGACGACAAACGCCGCCACCTGTGGGTAGTCAATGTCGCCAGCGGCGAGGCCAAGCAAATCACGGACGGCCAAGACTGGAACGATACCGATCCGCAGTGGTCGCCCGACGGCACGCGCATCGCTTTCGTGTCCGACCGTACCGGCAAGGCTTACGACGACAGCCACAACACCGACGTGTGGGTCATCCCCGCAACCGGAGGCGCGCTCACGAAAATTTCCGATCACGCCTTTGAGGACGAGAGTCCGCGCTGGTCGCCGGACGGGAAACAGATTTTGTTTACCGGGCAAACGTCGCGCCACCAATATCCCAAGCTCTATGTCGCGAACTCTTCTGGCGGCGCGGCGTCACAGCTTGCCGCGAAAGATCTGGACACGATCCCCACGGAATTGGCCTGGCCGGCGCCCGGCTCGTTCTTCTTTGCAGCAGGCGAGAAGGGCGAAACACGACTCTTTCGCGGCGATCCCATCGCGCACACGTTTTCAGCAGTCATCTCCGGCCCTCGCGGCCTGCATGCTTTCGACATCAATGCCAGCGCCGGCAAGATGGTGTATCTCGCCAACGATTTTCAGCACCTCGACGATCTCTATGTGGCGAATTTAGACGGCGCCGGCGAACACCAGTTGACGCATCTCAATGCGGCGTTGTGGGCGCAACTAGATCTACAGCCTGTCGAACGCCTGCCTTACAAGAGCAGCGACGGCTGGCCGATCGATGGTTTCTTCGTGAAGCCCGTCGGCTGGAAGACCGGCGTGAAATATCCGATGGTGCTGGTCATTCACGGTGGGCCGGAAGGCATGTTCGGTGTCGATTGGTATCACGAATTCCACGTGTACGCAGCTAAAGGATGGGCCGTCTTCTTTTGCAATCCTCGCGGCTCGACCGGCTATGGCGAAAAATTTGAGCTCGGCGAGATCAACAACTGGGGCCGCATGGATTATCAGGACATCATGGCGGGCGTGGATGCCGCGCTGCAAAAATTTCCCTGGGTGGATTCCTCAAAATTGGGCGTGACCGGCGGCAGCTACGGCGGCTATATGACCAACTGGATCGTCTCGCACACCGATCGCTTCAGGGCGGCGGTGACGCTGCGGTCAGTCTCGAACTTTATCAGCGATGAGGGCACGCGCGACGGCGCGTACGGTCACGAAGAATATTTCAAAGGCCTCGTATTTGATGATTTCGATCAATATTGGGAAGCCTCGCCGCTAAAATACGCCCGCAACGTTCACACGCCGACGCTCGTTCTGCATTCCGACAACGACTTCCGCGTTCCCATCGAACAGGGCGAACAATGGTTTCGCGCTCTGCAACATTACGGCGTTCCGTCGGAGCTAGTCCTGTTCCCCCGCGAGAATCACAACCTCACGCGCACCGGCGAACCAAAGCATCTGGTCGAAAGCCTCAATTGGCAGCTCTACTGGTTCGATCGCTATTTGAATGGCAATGCGAACGCCAAGCCCCCGGACGCGCAGGAACCCGCAAAGCAGCACGAGTCGGTGTCCGGTTCCCGCTAATAGCTGCTGGACCGAATAGAACTCTCACCAACGCTTCTTCTGGCATCGTCACGGGTGCTCAGATCCATCATTCATTCACGTATTGATTCATGGTTGCAACCGGCGTATCTTCCGTGTTCCACATTCCAAGGAGACATCCATGAGAAATTATCTCGCAGGATCCGAATTTCGAGGCCTTGCTGCGCGTCAATGCTTGCTCTTGGCTCTGGTGCTCATCGCGGCTTGCCCGCTGCTTGGATCAACACAGAACTTCACCGTCCCCGATGACGTGGCTCTGCGCATTCGCCTGGATGACACGCTGACCAGCGTCGACTCCGAAGTGGGCGATCCCTTTAGCGCCACGGTTGTGGACAAGGGCGACTACCAGGGTGCGCGCGTTTACGGCCACATCACTAACATCGACATGTCCGGCCGAGTGGACGGCCACACCAGCATGGTTCTGCAGTTCGACCGCTTGATCATGCCCGACGGGCGCCGCGCGCCGATTCATGCCGAAATCATTGAGCTGTACCATGCACCGTCGGGCGAGAAGGTGGGCGTCGAAGGCGCCATCGAATCGGGCGGGCGAGGCCGCAAGACACTTGAGCACACCGCGATTGGCGCAGGTGCCGGAGCGTTGCTTGGTGGCATCTTCGGCGGCGGCAGAGGCGCGGGCATCGGTTCCATTATTGGTGGTGCGGGTGGCTTGGGCACCACCGCTTTTCACGGGCGCCAAAAAATTACGCTGAACAGCGGCCTCGAGATGCTGGTCCGCATCACCGGACGTTAGAGTTTTTCGAAGAAGTGGGCGACCTTTTTCCCGGCCGTCTCGGTGTAGTAGACCGTGACTTTGCCGCCCTTGTCGGCGCCTTTGCCGATGTCTTTGGCGGAATCGGCCGTGTCGTGGGCTACGACGTGAAACGTGTGATCGGTTCCATCCGCGGCTTTGACCACCACGGTTTTGCCGTCTTCGCTCACATGCGTGACCGTGCCATCGACGGCATGCATTCCACCCTTACCGACTTTATCCACTTCGACGGCAGTCTCTTCCGCGCCTTTCGCCGTGTAGTGAGCGACAACCTCTGAGCCTTCGGTGAGTCCGTGGAAGGCGTCTTTGCCGCCGGCTGCGGTAGCGTGGGCCCCGTGAACGGTAGTCTTATCCACGAAGTGAAACGTGTGTTCCGTGCCGTCCTTGGTTTTGACCGCTATGGTTTTGCCCCCAGCGTCAACTTTCGTGATGGTCCCATGCACGGCGGACACCACATCGTCCGCGGCGCGGGCCGATAGGACTGCGAACGAGACGAGAACCAGAAGACGAAGCGAAAATTTGAGCATGCAAGACCTCCACTCTGTCATTCACATTGGATGCAATGCCGGAGAGAATATCGCAGGAAAACCGGAAAATACAGAACAAAGAGCGCCGGACTCACGCTGAGAGGGAGCGCATCCCAATCAAACGGACGATGAGGAGCCACGTCGAGCGCGGCACCCTCATCGCCTGTTAAGGACTACTTTTCGAGTTGCGCCACAACCTCGGGGAGCACCGCCGTGCCTTCGATGCGCACTGCGTCGAGGGCTTGCGGATCGAGACCCAAGGCCTTCACGATCGTGGGCGCCACCTGCGTGGTGGTCGTGGGGGCCGAAACAGTCTGTGGCTTGAAGCACGGATGAGCCACCAGCAGCATGACATTGGTATCGTCGTGACCGAAGCCGCCGTGGTCACCGAGCGCCGAGCCGGCGCCAATGTAGGTCACCCCTACGTTGGGCGTCACGATAATGTCCGGCGAGCGTGGATCCTGACCCGGGTCGAGGCCCCCGACGTTGTAGTTCAGCGCCAGTGTCGGCCCATAAAAAATCTGCCCGAGCCCGATCGCGGCCGCACTGTTTTCGAGTAGTTGCACCGCCGAAGTCACGCTCGCGCCTTTGTTTAGCCATAGCACCGACACGTCGTCTTCGGTGGCGCCAATGCCACCCGCGGTCAACGGCGACTCCGAGGCCGGAATGGCCGTGCCCAGCAGTGTTGCCGGCGTATTGGCGCTGTTTGTCAGCAACAGGCTCGGATCGATGGGTGACATGCCGTGTTTCGCGGTGATGATGATCAGCGTGTCGTCATAGATGCACGCACGCTTGAGCGCCGCGACGATCTCGCCGATGGAGGTGTCCACGTACTCGATCTCGCTCACCAACTCCGCGTTCGGCAAGGCGGCGGCGTTCTGGTATCCGCCGGTGCCCGCGCCCGATTCGATCAGGATTTGGCCAGTATAAACGGACTGAAAGTTCATGCCGAACACTGCTGGTGTCTCCGCCGGGGCGCCGTTGTGCGTCTTCCCGGCGATCTGGTTGAGCAAGCCGTTCAACCGCAGCGCGTCGTAGCACTGGATGTTTGCGAAGCTGCTGTTCCAGCCGGACAGGCTGCTGGAGTCGGGAACGGTGGCGCAGGAAACGCCAGTGGGGGTGGTAACACCGGGCAGCGGCACGACATTGGAGTCCACCTCCGGTGCGTAGTAGTCGTTCAGGCCGTGGCCGCCGGGCCCGCCGACCATGGAATAGGAGGGATGCTTGTCGATCCACGCGGTGTATCCGCCCGCGGCATGGACCACGCCAAAGATGGTGTTGGTCCGGACGAAGTTCCAGGGATACAGCGGCGCGCAACCTTTCGCGGGATCACGCGACAACTTGTTCGGGTCGAGCGAGGCGATGCCGCCTTCGCCCACCGCGGCATTCGGTGCCCCACCGTTCAGTTTGGTATCGTCAATATCGACTCCCTGGTCGTTGTCGGTGGTGGTTCCGTTCGGTGGCGCATAGGGCGTGCAGGTCGCCGCAGCCAAGCCGGTGCCCGTTGTGATGGCTGGGCCATCGAGGGCCCGGTCATACGCCACGTCGTAGTAGAGCCCCGTCGACTTGGGCGTGCCCCCGGTGACGAGCGCGGCGATCCCAGGAAAAGAGTCCGAGGGCTTGGACGACGAAGCGCCCACATACGTGATCCCCGTCTGGCCCAGCGCGGCCATGTTCGGGCAATACGGATCCCCTCCATTTGCGCCCGCGATCCCGTGCGTACAATTATAAAAATCCACAGCGTGCATGCCGTCGATACTCAGCAGCAGTACGTGTTTGACGTGCTTCGAACCGACCTTGTCCGAATCAGCCGCCACTCCAGGCGTCCATGACGCCAGCGTGATCGCTGCGGCTGCTCCGGCCAGTACGAGTGCATTCGTTTTCATGTAAATCCCCCGCGGGAGTGTTGGCCACCAGACGATACGCAGATGTTACTTCTCTGTGAAAACTCGGCTAGTTCTGCCTCCGCGCGTTCGGCTCGGGCAGGCAGGCTCCATGTAGGCGCCGGACTTCAGTCCGGCGTCTCGGCAGGCTACGACAAAGGAGCCCCGCCGCGGGGAAACCGGGGCGGGGCTCGTTGCTAAGTATTGCTGGCTAAATGCGGTCGAGATGGTTGGTGTTTTGCCAGCCGTCCTGGCTAATGATTGTTCACCACTCCAGCGGCACGCTCGGCAGAACCGGAGTGTGCTCTTTCTGAACGGCTTGGAGTTGATTCGGGTCCAGGCCGAGGGCCTTGAGAATGGTCGGCGCGATTTGCAAGGTTTGCACCGGCGTGGTGATGGTGTTGGGCTCGAAGTTGGGGTTCGACAGCAGGAGCATCACGTTGACGTCGTCATGCGCGAAGCCCCCGTGTTCAGCCAGCTTCTTGGTGCTGCCCGAATAAGTCACGCCGATGTGGGGCGTAACGAGGATGTCCGGTGTGCGCGGATCGCCAGACGGCGGCACTCCGGGCGCGTTGTAAATCTGGGTGATCCCCGCGCCGTAGAAGATCTGGCCGATGCCGGCGATATTGGCAGTGGACGGT
>JBEKWY010000092.1:0-19470 GCA_049512575.1 Candidatus Acidiferrum sp. | reverse complement strand
TTCCCGCGGGTCTTTCCGGCTGCGTAACTCCTCGACAAGGCCCGCCGAAGGTATCCAGCGCGTTCGCGCTCCCCCAGCCTTCCGCATCGCCGCAAGCTGCCCAACGGTGACGTGCGACGCGTCGAATCCCACCTTGCCGCCGCCTGCACTCTTCAGAAAATCACCGGCCGCCGCCACCAGAGACCCGCGCTGCTGGACGATGCCCACCCCCGCGGTCTCCTCCCGGGCTTGCGACATAAAGCGCCCGTCGGTGATCAGCGTCGTCCCGCGCCGTGAAACGACCAGCGCCCCGGAATCCCCCGTGAAGCCCGTCAGGTAGTACCAGCTCGCTGGTCGCGTGATCAACAAGCTGCCCAGCCGGCTTTTGCCAAGCCGCGCTAGTACTGCCCGCCTGCGCCGTGCGAAAGGAGTAGTCATAAACGAATCGAGGAGACCGCAGTCTCCTCGATTTGGCCCTTATTTGGAAGTGATCTGAAAATTGCTTCTCTATCAAGCCGCCGGAATGATGCGTGGCGTCAGGAAAAAGAGCAGTTCGGATGTATTCACGCTGGTGGTGTTGCGTTTGAACAGGTTTCCGATGATCGGCAGGGTGCCCAGGACCGGCACATAGTTGATACTGACCTGTGTCTGGGTCACGATGACCCCGCCCACGACGATGGTTGCGCCATCGGCGACGGTAACTTTGCTTTCCGCGGACTGAGTATCCAGTGCCGGGACTCCCTCAATGCGCGGGATACCGTTGTCGATCTGGGTGTTTTCCACCACGACGTCCATGTAAACCGTACCTTCCGCCGTAATCTGCGGCGTAACCTGAAGCATCAGGACGGCGTCGACGTATTGCACGGAGATGGTGTTGTTGATGGTGGTCTGAATAGGAATCTTGACGCCCTGTTTTACGGTCGCCTTCTCATTGTTCTGCGTGATGATACGCGGCTTGGAAAGCAGCTTACCTACGCCCTTGGACTCCGCGGCGGTAATGAAGAAGTCCACCGCAAAGTTCGGAGACCGTTGAGAGAAGCCGAAACCGCTGGTCGGTGTACCCGCGCCAAGGTTGGTATTCAGCGGGATACCCGAGGTTGCCCCGTTGCCCGTGGTTTGGCCAGTTGTTACGGTGACCGGCGAAGGCGGAAGTCCAGCTCCCGTGGTTACGCCGCTGGCGCCGACTTGCGGAGCGCCGCTAAACAGCGAACGCCCGCCGGTGGTAGTTCCGGCAAATCCAAACTCTGAACCGATGTCCAACGCGAAAGATCGCGTGGCCTCGACTACCCGGGCTTCGATCTCCACTTGCTGCGACTTGCGGTCCAGCTGATGAATGAGGTTGTCAATGTTCGGGATGACCGACGGGATGTCCCGAATAATCAACTGGTTCGAGCGGACGTCAAACAGCACGTCGCCTCGCGTGGTCAGGAATTTCTTCAGAACCGGGGCCATCAGGTCGGCCTTGGCATAGCTCAGTACGCGAGTCACGGTGATCATGTCCTGCGCGTCGTTTTGCGCCTTCCGGAGATCGCGGGCCGTCTCCGCTTCCTTCTTGATGGTGTCCAGGGTCGCGATGCGCAAGACGTTGCCGTGCAATTGCTTGTCGAGACCGTTGTTCTGCAGCACGATATCGAGCGCCTGATCCCAGGGAACCTCGTCGAGAACGATTGTGAGGGTACCCTTCACGTTGGGATCGAGCACCACGTTCAGGCCGCTGATTTCGTGAATCAGGCGGAAGAAATCCCGGAGATCCACGTCCTTCAGGTTCACAGAGATGGGTTCGCCGCTGTACCTGGATGGTGCTCCAACGGTCGCCGCAGCATTACCTGCCTGCTGCGTCGCCTGTTGTGCCGCTTCCTGCGCTGCGACGGGCCGCGCGGGTTCATCTTTCCCGCTGTAAGATGCCAAAACGAATGAGGGCTGGGTCAGTTCGCTAGGCAACGCGAAGCGAGGAACTCGGAGAACTTTGCTGGAAACCTGCTTGGAAACACGCGCCGGCACCACGCGGGGCGCGGACATGTCGTAATGGAAGTTGGGGTGCGTCTTGGGAGCGTCCTGTGATGTGGTGGTCGTGGTTGCCACGGGCGCTTCCACTGGGGATTCCGGCAGCATGTCGAACGAAATCACCACCGTCTGTCCATCGCGCAAAATCTGGTAGGGCGCCGCAGCGGTCAAATCCACGACTACGCGCGCGACGTCTGGCCGAAACTGCCCCAGGCGTACACCACGGACTGGCGCCGAAACACCGGGGATAACGGATTTCTGCACCGCCAACCGCGTGCCGCTGAAGTCCAGCACCAGGCGTTCGGGATTCTGCATCCGCGACGTTCGGACCTCCGAGCGGCCCGCGCCTTCGACGCGCACGCTGGCGCGCTGAGACACTTGGGTGACCGCCACGCTGGAGATCACCGCCGCCGTTGCGGTCGCGCCCGCGGGCTCCTGGGTCTGAGCGAACGACGGTGCTATCGTCATCGTTGTCGCCGCGAATATCAGGCAGCCAATTCGAAAGGCCGGCCGGTTCGTCTTCATTGCTGTTCTCCTGCACTGGCGTAGATTCTCTTATTTACCTGGCGTTCCACGGGCTTTCCGAAAGCGTCCTTGCCCAGTTCATGGAACGAAACTCCATCCATGGCAATCTTTTCCACGCGACCGTCATAGAGCTGGTCGCCTTCGCGCAAGAAATAGGTCCGCGCCTGCGGGTTGGATACCACCGCGATCATTCCGTTGGAGGACTTCACGATTCCGTCCAGCCGCAGCGTGCTCACCTGCAGTCCGGCTTTCCCTGGCGGAAGATTTTTGCCCGCATTCAAGTCTTTGTTGCGGTTGACCAGCGACTCAAACGGATCGCGCCGTGCGGATTTTTCGGCGTCCGAGGACGCCGCCGCGTCAGCCGCGGGGGCCGCGGCTTCCACGGGCTTCCGGGGGGCCGGCTTGACCCTTGGTTTGACGGTATTCTTCGGCGCATGCTGCGAGGTCTTGGCCGCCGGAGGAGCCACACTCGACCCGCCCGCCGGATTGGCCTGCGCAAGCAAGCTGGAGCAGCCTGCCGTCAGCAAAATCCCAACCATCAATGTGTTCACAGAACGCATAGTTCGCTCATTCCGCTTACATCTTTCCAGCAGGCTGGGCCTTCGCACCCGCGGCTGCGGGAGCGGCGCCTGTATCAGCCGGCTTGGTGAAAAAAGTTGTTGCGGTAAAGATTCCGGAAACCGAGGTGCCTGGGCGCATCGGATACTTTCCGGCCTTTTGGCCAGAGGCATCCTCAAAGTCCAGATCTCCCACGTTGATGATTCGCGACAGACGGCTCAAGCGCGCAAAAAAGTCCAGAATGTTGAAGTACGGACCGTCCGCTTGAATTTCGAACGGCATGTCGTAGTGGTATTCGCGGGCCACCACGGGTTGCGCCGTCAAACGTCGAATCTGCACGTTCGAAGCGACCGCGGCGCCCTCCACCAGGCGGATGAATTCGTCGACTTCTTTCTCTTCCGGCACGATGGTCTTCAAAGTCTCCAACTGCTTGGAGAGCGCGTCCATCTGGGACTTCAATTCTCCGTAACGCTGCCGGTAAACCTGAAGCTGGGTGACTTCCTGATTGAGCTCCGAGCGTTGCCGAACGGCTTTATCGACCTCATCGCGCTCTTGCGCAACCGGCGACAACGGCACGTAAACCCCAACGACCACCAGCACTACGGTGATGGCCACCGCCAGCAAGCCCTGCATGATCACCGACATATCGCGAAGTGGATTGGCCATGTCTTTACCCTACCTTCGGCCGAGCGGCGCTTGGCGCCGGCTGCGCCGGGGCGCTGGCAGGCTTGGCTTGCGCGTGCGGCGGCGCAGGTCCGCCCGCGGGCGGCGGAGTAATTTCGGCGGAGAGTTCGAACATAAACGTTTGCACCGCCGTATTCTTGTCGTCCTGCTTCGATTCCTTGATCTCGATCTTGGAGAAGTATCCGGAACGTTTCAGCGCGGTGATGAAGTTCGCCACGCCGTTGACGGATGCAGAAGCACCGTCAATAGTCAAGGTATTCCCCTTGCGGATCATCGAGATAAGCCACAAGTTCTCGGTACGCGCCACGGTGCTGGCGATCTCATCCAGGAGTTCCGTGCCGCCGGTGCGGTCCCGCTGCAACTGCTCGATCGTCGAAACACGCTGCTGCAAAACTTGCTTCTGCTTCTCAAAGGCCTCGACCTGCTGCTTCACCTGCTCGAGATCGGTCTTCTGCGCCTGCAATTGCTTGATGCGCGTGTTCTCGTCGTTTAACTGCCTTTGCCACGAGTAATAGAGGTATCCGAGGATCAGGGCGCCGAACAAAACGCCTGCGCCAACGAACAGCGCCGGAAGAGCCGCTCCGGTATCCACCGGGCGGCGTGACGCCTTCGGTTTGGCTTGTCCGAGAAGATTTATTCGGATCATGGCTAGTCAAAGCTCCTCAGCGCCAGCCCCACGGCAATCGCGAGCCGCGGCGCCATTTCGCGAATCGTGTCGTCGCTGTGCTTGCCCGGATTCACCAGCACTCTTCGGAACGGATTCAATTCCTCGACCGGCATGGCGAATTCTTCGCGGAGCAGATCGACAAGCCCAGGAACGCGCGCGGTACCGCCGGCAACCACGATGCGCTGAATGTTCTCGCCGCTCGCGGTAGCCCGGAAGAAGTCGAAGGTCTTCTGGATTTCCAGGGTCAGGATGTCGGAAACGCTGCGTAGAATCTGCTGCTTCTGCTCGTCGGTCACGCTGGGGAGCGTCTCGCCCTTCTTCAGGCGCTCGGCGTCCTCGTAGCTGAGGTCCAGTTCCTTTTGCAGCGCGTCGGTGAATTGGTTGCCGCCGACGCTAACGTCGCGGGTGAACAACGGTATGCCGCCACGAACGATATTGATGTTCATAACGCTGGCGCCGATGTTCAACAACGCCACCGTCTGCCCCGCATCCGGTTCGTAGTTCATTTCGAAGCAGTTCTGCAATCCGAAGGCGTCGATATCCACGACCACCGGCGTCTTCCCAGCCTGCGCGAGCACGTTGGTATGGTTCAGAATCTTGTCTTTCTTGACCGCCACCAGCAGCACGTCCATCTGCGCGTCCATCGATTCCAGAAGCTGATAGCTCAGGTTCACGTCCGCGATGTCGAACGGAATGTGCTGGCTGGCTTCCGACGGAATCCGGTCATAAAGCTCTTCCTCGGTCATCAGCGGCAGTGGAACGCGCTTGACGATCACCGAATGTCCGGAAACCGAGGTGGCCACATTCTTGGTCTTGATCTTTTCCGCATCGAAAATCTTGCTGATGGCGTTGGCCACTTGGGGCGCATCCATGATCGCGCCGTCCACGACGGTATCCTGCGCCAGCGGCTCCATACCGAAACTTACCAGTTCGTAGCCCGCTTTGGTGGATCGCAGCTCAACCGCCTTGATCGAGCTGGACCCGATATCCAGGCCCACCAGTTGCTTGTTTTTCCGCCCGCCCAGTAACCACATATCGCGGCCTCTTTCCCTGTCGCCCTGCGAGATTAGCGGCGCCTAACGTGCGCCTGACTCATCTTGCGTTCCATCCAGCGATCCAGGATGGTCTTTCGTAGTTTCCAACGATTGCCCAGCTTGAACGCGGGAATCTCGCCTTCGGTGATGTATCGGTACAGCGTATCCGGTGAGATACCCAGATACTGCGACGCTTGCCGCACATTCATCACTTCACGCGATTCATTCACGAGGAACGCTACCCTGGCGCCCGATCACGCCCAAAACTTGAAACCACCCGGTGCACCCCTCCCGACACAGCGGAACCGCGAGGGCGCGCCCTGTGCTAGCGTTTATGACATCGCGTTACCGGGAGGGTCAAGGAATTCTCTGCCGCAGTTGTCCTAAGAATACGGGTAGTTTCAGGTAGTTGTTGGGTATTTATGGTATGACCCTCTATATATAGCGTAGCAAGTCTCTCAGTACCACAATTGGTTGAACTTTTGGCTGCTTTCGCCCTGCTCGTTGGGACGGTTATCACTTGAAGTCACGCGCTCCGCCGTGGGATCCGCGCGAACGGAGATTTCTTGTAGTTTTCTTCGATCCGCCGCACCTGCTCGGCGCTGATCTTCACAAACTCAAACCCATACAATTGCCCCAGTTTGTGCCGCACCTGCGCCGACACCTTGCCACCGGCCACAGGCTCCACTTCCACAACGTCTCCCACCCGTAACAAACCGTTGGCCATGGCCGACATGCCTGCTTCGCTGAGTTCGACGCTCACCCCAGTAAAGGATGAACCTCCTTCGTACCGAATGGTGAGCGACTCGCTGCAGCGGTAGCGAGGGCTGCGCCGCCTGTCTTGCCCGCTGGTCGCCGCCGCAGGCGTGCCGAGGGAATTGTTTCCACTGTTCATAAGCAGACCTCAACGATCGATATCGGCAAGATTCGAACTTTCCTTCACTGCTTGGGGCTTGCGGGATTAGGACCCAGCAGAAGACCGGATCGGGCCTTTCGGTTGGATTTGGCTCGTGCCAAATAGAGGTATGGCGCTGTCGTTGGAATGTAGGTGCTAGTCTGCGGAGAGTTTCGCTCGATTGCGGCCGCTTACAAGTTCAGGCTTTTCCAAAGGGCGTTGACCCGCGCTTTCGTCGCGTCGTCCATCAAAATCTCATCTGGCCACGGCCGCGTAAACCCTTCGGTGGCCCACTTGCGCGTGGCGTCGATTCCCATCTTCGATCCATAGTCCTGCATGCGCTGCGCGTGATCGAGGGTGTCCACCGGGCCGAGAACAAATTGCACGTCACGCTCGGGGTCGATGGCGCACAATGCCTTCCACACCACTTCCCGGTAGTTGTGCACCTCCACGTCGTGATCTACAACCACGATCAGTTTCGTGAACATGGCCTGCCCCAGCGACCAAATCGCATTCATGATTTTTCGCGCGTGGCCCGGATAGGACTTGCGGATCGCGACGATCATCAAATTGTGAAAAATTCCTTCCGCCGGCATCGCTACGTCGGCAATCTCCGGATACTGCATCTTCATCACCGGCAGAAACACGCGTTCAACCGCGTGGCCCATAAAATAATCTTCCTGCGGCGGCGGTCCGACCACGGTCGTCAAGTAAATCGGTTCCTTGCGGTGGGTGATGCACTCCACATGAAAAACCGGGAACTCCCCTTCCAGTGAATAAAATCCGGTGTGGTCGCCGAACGGCCCCTCGGTGCGCATTTCGTTCAGGCTTACATACCCTTCCAGGACGATCTCGGCATTCGCCGGCACTTCCAGATCGTTCGTCTCGCACTTCACCATCTCTACGGGCTCGCGCCGCAAAAATCCGGCGAACATCATCTCGTCGAGGTCTGGCGGAATCGGCAGCATTCCCGCGAGGGCCGTCGCCGGATCGGCGCCGATGGCCACCGAAACGGGGATGCGCCCGTCCGGATTCGCCGCGCGTGCCCGCCGGAAATGCTCCGCGCCATGCTTCTGCGTCTGCCAGTGCATTCCGGTGGTGCGCTCGTCGTACACCTGCATGCGGTACATCCCGACGTTGCGCTTGCCCGTTTCGGGATTGCGCGTAAACACCAGAGGGAACGTGATGAACCGCCCGCCGTCCTGCGGCCAGCACTTCAAGATCGGAAAATCGAAGAGGCTTACGTCCCTGCCCGTGCGCACCACTTCCTTGCAATCTCCATCCTTTACGGTCTTCGGGAAAAACGATCCCAGCTCCGCCAATTTCGGCAGCATCTTGATCTTGTCGAACAAGCCCTGCGGCGATTCCATCGCCAAGAATCCCTTGATGCGGTCCGCCACTTCTTCGAGCCGCTCTACCTCGAAGGCCAATTCCATTCGCCGCACGCTCCCAAAGGTGTTTACCAGCAGCGGTACGCGTGAGCCCTTCGGCTTCTCAAACAGCAACGCCGGTCCAACGCTATTCGCCTTGCGATGGGGATCGCGAGCGATTCGCTGGGTAATCTCTGTAATCTCCAGAACCGGGTCCACCTCCGCCCGCACCCGCGTCAGCTCGCCCTCCTTTTCCAGCTTCCGCACGAACTCCCGCAAATCCCGATACGCCACGAATCCTCCTGATACACAACCAACCGGCGGGCACCCGAACGCAAAACTGTAGCACGAGTGTCAGCGAAGCTCGGCGTTCCAGAGGATCGCGTACGGGCACGGCAGTGCCGTGCCCCTACCGGCAGGCAACGCAGCGCCGATGTTTCCCTCGTCTGTGGCTCGCTCCAGTTCTTTCCGTTTAACCGTGCACATTCATCCCGCATCCAACCCGCGTATCAAAAAAATTGCCGTGGTCCCCAAACCCGGCGCCGATTTTGAAATCCAGGAACGCGACATCCCCACGCCCGGCCAGGGCCAAGTGCGCATCAAAGTCCAAGCCTGTGGCGTTTGCTTCAGCGATCACATAGCAAAAGACGGCCTGATGCCCTGGATTCAATACCCGCGCTCACCAGGGCATGAAATCGCCGGCGTCATCGACGAAGTCGGCCCCCAGGTCACGTCGTGGAAAGAAGGACAGCGCGTCGGAGTAGGCTGGCACGGCGGCCACGATTTCACCTGCTTGGATAAAGTCAACGAAGCCTACAACCGCATGACCAGCGGCAAAGCTCAATTTCGGGTCGTTCTGACGATGTAATTGGCCGGGAGCGGGCCGGCGCCGGGCTTTACTGACTCGCGGCGCGGGCTAACTGCCGCCAGGTGATGAGCTTAATGTTTTGCTCTTGAAGCAACCGGCGGAACTCGTCGCTGGTAAAGAAGTCGAAATCACGCTGGCGCCAGGCCGCTCCCCAGGTGTCGCGCTCGCGGGTGGCGGCTTTCATTTCGTCATCCGCGAACGCGAGGTGAATGACGAATTCGCTGACGCCCGGCTTAAGATTTTTCAGCGCGGTCTTGTAAAATTCACCCCACTTTCCCGGCGGGACGGAAGGCGCGATGGTAACTGTATGATCGAGCACGATGTCGTCTCGCGTGAGGCTGGATTCCAGATAGGGGTTTTCCGCAAACCAATCGCGGGTGACAAAAACGGGAAGTTTGTACGCGTGACCGAGTCGAAGGAAGACTTCAAAAAGTTCCTTGCCGGTATTGATCAGCCGGTATTGATGAGAATCCAAATGCGTGGGACGTATCCCCATCGCGTAAGCGCGCTCTATTTGCGCTCGCAGTTCTAGTTCCGCGTCCTTCGGATCGATGTGCGTGTCTCGCGACCAATCGTGGTGAAAATAGCCGTTCTCGTCCACCAGGCTCGTGACCTTGTCTCTTGGCGCTACTGGCCCCCAACGGTAATAGACACGCTCGCTGGTCAGCGTAAGGTGCAAACCAAAATCGATCTCGGGATGGGTCTTCGCGTAGTCCGCTATCTCTGGAAACCACGGGCAGGGCACCATAATGCTGGCGGAGTTGACGAGACCAGTGTCGAGGGCCTTGATCGTTGCCGCATTCACCGAATGCGTCACGCCCACGTCGTCGGCGTGAACAATGAGCAGCTTGGCATCACGCGGGAAGCCAAGTTTCTCCGCGAGAGACTTGTCCACTCCCTGCGCCCGCGCCTCAATGCCCACGAAAGCGAGCAGGAGCAAGACTCCCGCGTGCTTTGCATTCCTCAACATTCTTCCTCCGCCCACGAGTGCCAAGGCTTCAGACGCAAAACAACAACAGATATATTCACGATTATGGTGTAGCGAGCGGTTTGTAAATAAGACCGATGACTGTTCCGATGATAGTCCACTGGACGAAGTAAGCCACGGCCTGTCCCAGAGCTAGTTTCAGCCCGATGTTCAGGTTCACGTAGTTGTGCAGCACAAATGCGCAAACCACGAAAATGCCAATGAGAACGCCGAAGCGCGCTCCTTCCATAGGGCTCGATCCGCCCAGATGTATCATTGCGAAAATCATGGCGACAGCCAGGATCGATATGAAAGTTGAGCCTAAGCTGATCGGCATAACAGTCATCATTGCTTCCTTAGATCGGAATACCGCCGGGTACTTGTGGGCTTCATTGATAAGAGCTGGCACCAGCCAAAACAATAAGAAGCCAAAGGCAAAAGACGCGACCGTGCCACCAAGCGCGGCCAGCCCTAGACTTGAATAGTTCATTTGCACTCCTTTACCAATTGCGGATCAAAATCACAGTCGTTTCGGCAGGACCGGTTCGCCCAAACAATGATGATTTTGGCAGGGCAAGATCAGGGCAAGATATTGGGACTTCTCTTTGCGTTAAGTCTCTTCCTATCTGGCCCGATCCAATCGAAACGCCGCCGCCTGAAAATCCCCTCGCAAGTCCAAATGCACGCCGTTGTGCATCCACCAGTCCCCCGAAGCACTCTCGGGCGTCCCCGGCAACGCCTTGCCCTCAATCCAGCCAAGTTTGTACTCCGCCTGCGGATCGAGTCCCTGCAACTCGAGCAAGGGGAATCCGCGCCCTTCCTCGGTGGCGTTCGCAAAGGCAAACACCACCGCCTGGCTTTTGTCTCCGGCAACCGATTCGGTCGCGTAAAACTTGCTTCCGTCGCGCGGGCTGATCAATCGATAGAGATCGCCCTGCACGATCGTTTTCTGCACCGCGTGATACGCCGCTATCAACCGCTTCGCCGTGGCAAAATCCTCCGGCGTCCATTTGTTCAGATTCGCGCCGATCCCCAGCGAGGCATCCATCGAGCTCAGCATTCGGTACGTGAGCGAAGTGGTGCGATGGTTGTTGAGCCAATGAGGCGAGTCCGTAACCCAAGCCATCATGATCTGCGGCGTGTACGCATAGCTAAATCCATCCTGCATCGTGAGCCGGTCGAACGGATCGGTATTATCCGAGGGCCACACCTCATCGGTGTAGCGCAAAATCCCCAGATCGACGCGCCCGCCTCCACCTGAGCAACTTTCGATCTCGATCTTGGGATGTTTCTTCCGCAAATCCGCCAGAATCGCATACAGATTCCGGATGAACTCCACGTACACGCGTTTCTGCTCGTCCACCGGCACCGCGTCCCAACCCGGCTCCGCCCAGTTGCGGTTGTAATCCCACTTCAGAAACGCGATGTCGTTTTCCGACAGCAGCTTGTCCAGAAATCCCTCGACGTAATCGCGCACGTCCGGCCGCGCCAAATTCAGCACCAACTGGTTGCGCGATTCCGAGCGTGGCCGCCCCGGAAAATTCAAAACCCAGTTTGGATGCTTTCGATACAAATCCGAATCCGGATTCACCATCTCCGGCTCGACCCACAAACCAAAATCCATTCCAAGTGAATGCACTTTGTCGATCAGGGGCTTCAAACCGCGCGGAAATTTCTGTGAATTGACATACCAGTCGCCGAGTCCCGCGTGATCGTCTTTGCGCTGCCCAAACCAGCCGTCGTCCATAACAAATCGATCTACGCCGATGGACGCCGCTTTCTCAGCGATGGCCATCTGCCCCGCTTCATCCACACGAAATTCCGTAGCCTCCCAGGAGTTGTAAATGACCGGCCGCGGCTTGGGATCGGGCGCGTGCGGCAAAATGTGCGCGATCTCAAATTTGTGCAGCAGGCGGGAAGCTCCACCCAATCCGTGATTCGAATATCCGCCGTAAAAAATCGGCGTCTCCAGACGTTCGCCCGGCTTCAATTCGTAGCCAAAATCAAAGGGATTGAATCCGCCGGTCACGCGCACCGCATCCAGCTGCGTCTTTTCGACGGTGATCCGCCAAGATCCCGACCACGCGAACGCCCCAAACCAAACCTCCCCGTGCTCTTCGCCCGCCGAAAACGGTCCGACACTGTTCTGGCTGTCGTCCCGCGAAATCGCAAACCACGGATTCGCCTGGTGCCCGGTTGTGCCCCGGCGGCTTTCGATCACCCGCTCGCCGCCCTGAATGGGTTCCTGGTTCAGCGTCCACTCGCCCGCCCAGCGCCCCGTCAAATAGCTCAACGTGTAGCGCCCCGCGGGCAAAGTCCACTGCGCCGCCGCAGCCTGCTCGACCACCACCGGCTGCTTCTCCCGATTTTCAATTACCGCCGACCGCGCCAGAATCCCGCTCTCCGCATCCATCGAGTAGCGCAGCGTCACATAAATCTCGCGCGAAACATCCTTCAACAGAATTTCGAACGCGCCCGCCCCGACTGGTTTGCCGCTGACAAAATGTAAAACCAAATCGCGATTCCCATCCGCAAACGTCACCTTCAGCGCCGCCTCCGTAAACAACCCGGCCCCCCAACTCGCATACTCCTGCGGCGTAGTCGTATGCGGCGAATCAAACGAAGCCACCTCCGGGAATGAATGCGGGGCAGCAATCGCGTCGTGCGCACCCAACCGAGCACCCCAGTACAGCGGCTGCAACTCTCCCCGCTCGTTCACGCCAAAAGCATAAGTGGAATTGCCGCCATCGAGCCGAAACACCTGCGAGGTCTGGCCGAAGCAAGCCCCGGCACCAACCAAGCCAAGCGCTACGAACGCAAGAGCGCGAAAAATCAAGCAAACGTGTACTGTAAAGGGTTTTTTCATGGCGCCGTATCCTAACATTCGCCCTAGGCCCATGTCTTGCGAAGTGCTCTTGTAGCGGTCGCTTTCCGAAGCGGGCGGTTTGACTTACGTTAGGCGCCTGCTATTCGACAGCGCGGTTGACCTAGGCCGGAGTCCACGGATCAAGTAGTGCCCCGCCAAATCCGGAGAAATCGTCGACGTTCCGAGTTACCAGCGTAACTTGGTGCACCACCGCGGTCGCAGCCAGAAAACAATCCATCACGTTCATGCGCCGCCCCCTCGCCTCACTTGTCGCCATCAGTTGTCCCCACATTTCCGCAATCTCTTCATCCACCACCAGAATTCGACTCTCGAATCTTTCCGCCAATTGTTCCCGAACCCATGCCTCGAGGCGTTCCCTGCGCGCGCTCGCCGCCAGTCGGTGCACACCGATGCGCAGTTCCGCCAGGGTGATCACGCTGATAAATAAGTCGTCCTCGTCCGCGTCATGCAACCACCGCACGACGCTCATATTCGGCTGGGGCTTTGCCAGCTCTGACACGACGTTGGTGTCCAACAGGAATCTCACAAGTCAATTTTTCGCGGGAGGTCTTTCAATCTTTCTGTCTCTAAACTCGATCCGCGGAGCGGCGACGCGAGGAGGAATTCAGCAAGGGTCTCCCTGCGCCTCGTCTTACGCCTCCACTCGTCCGCCGACACGACAACAACGGCCTCTTTCCCGTGCCGGGTTATGTGTTGCGGCCCCGTAGTCTGCGCTTTCTCAATGACTTCGCTTAGCTTGGCCTTGGCCTCTGCCACAGTCCAACTGCTATCGCCCATAGGTCCACCTCGCTGTCGAAGTTTATAGTCATATTAGTCATTATAGTCAGATATTCTCGCGATGGCAACAGCGGAGCCCCGTTCGGATTCTCGCAGCATCAGGCCGGCGGTAGTATCCTGAGACCATCGTGATGAACCGCGTTTACCTCGATCACAACGCCACCACGCCCGTCGAGCCTGAAGTCCTCGACGCGATGCTGCCCTACTTTTCTGGCGACTACGGTAATGCTTCGTCTATCCACACTTTTGGACAAAAGGCGCGCTCGGCCGTCGAAACTGCACGCGAACACGTTGCCGCCCTGATCGGCGCGCGTCCCCAGGAAGTTGTCTTCACCAGCGGCGGTACGGAAGCCGACAACCACGCCATCTTCGGTATCGCCGAGGCCGCCAAGGTTCCCGCTCACATCATCACGACCGCGATCGAACACGAAGCGGTACTCAATACTTGCCAGGCGCTCGAAAAGCGCGGCGTCTCGGTAACGTATCTTCCCGTCGACGCCGAAGGACGGATCGATCTCTCCGCTCTTCGCGAGAATTTAAAGCTGCATTCCGAAACCGCATTGATCACCGTCATGCACGCCAACAACGAACTCGGCACCGTGCAGCCGCTCGAGGAAATTGGCCGCATCGCCAGCGAAGCGGACGTGTACTTTCACACGGACGCCGTCCAGTCGGCGGGCAAAGTTCCGATCGACGTGAACGCAATGAAGATCGATTTGCTGTCGCTATCTGGTCACAAGTTCTACGCGCCAAAAGGCATCGGCGCGCTGTACATCCGCGGCGGCACGCGCCTGCGCCAGCTCCTCTACGGCGGACATCACCAGCGCGGCTTCCGTCCGGGCACGGAAAACGTCGCCGGCATCGTCGGCCTGGGCAAAGCTGCACAAATCGCGAAGGCATCTCTCGCCGAAGAGACTAAGCGGGTCTCGGCGTTGCGAGACACGCTGGAGCGGACGCTCTTGCAGCGCGTCCCCGATTCCCGCATCAATGGAGGCGGAGCGCCACGCACGCCGAACACGGCCAACATCCTATTTCCCGGAATCGAGGGGGAAGCGCTCGTCATTGCGCTCGATCTGAAAGGCCTGGCCTGCTCCACTGGCGCGGCATGTTCCTCCGGCGCCGTCGAACCGTCGCACGTTCTGACCGCTATCGGCCTGCGCGCCGACGAAGCTCGCGCCAGCCTGCGCTTCAGCCTCGGCCGCCACACCACCGCCGCCGACATCGATTTCGCACTGCAGGCCATCCCCGCCGCCGTGGCCCAGCTCCGCGAACTCTCCCCCACCTACCGCAAGGAAGCCAAAGCCGAGGCCCATTCATGATTCCCATCATCTCGCGTGGGCCCAAGAGGCGGTGTCATTCTGAGGCCATCCGACGAGGATGGACGAAGAACCTCAACATCACGATGACTGGCGCGTTTCATTCGTCGTCATACGCTAAACTAGAATGCGCATGACCACCGAAACCCAATTCGACGCCCTGCCGGTTCGTGACGAAATCTCGACCGGCCTCGTCGCCGTCGCCATGTCCGGCGGGGTCGACAGCTCCACCGTCGCCGCGCTGCTCCAGGAACAATCGCGGCCGGTCATCGGCCTGACCATGCAGCTCTGGAATCAGCGCCGCCTGCCTGAATTGCAAGGCGACGGCCCAGCACAGCATCGCTGCTGCTCCCTCGACGATGTCTACGACGCCAAGCGCGTCGCACAACACCTGAACTTCCGGCACTACGTGGTCAACTTCGAGCAGCAATTTGAAGCTCGCGTCGTGCGCCCGTTCGTCGAGCAATATCTTTCCGGGCGCACGCCGATCGCCTGCACCAACTGCAATACCGACGTGAAGTTCGAGCCGCTGTTGCGCATGGCGCGTCAAATAGGAGCCGAGCGCCTCGCTACCGGCCACTACGCTCGCATCCGTCGCAATGAAGAAACACAGCGATGGGAGCTTTTGCGCGCGCGGGACGACAGCAAAGACCAATCTTATTTTCTCTGGGGACTCACGCAGGAACAGCTCGCGCGTAGCGAATTCCCTCTCGGCGAGCTCACCAAGGAGGAAGTCCGCGCGGCCGCCCGCCGAGTGAATCTTCCGGTGTCGGAGAAGCCCGAAAGCATGGAGTTATGCTTCGTGCCCAACGGCAACTACGTGCAGTTCATCGAAGCTTATTCGCGCGAAAGCGGCGCTCCGCTAGCGAACACCGGCGGCGAAATCGTCAACGAAGAAGGCACGGTAGTCGGCCGCCACAACGGCGTCCACAATTTCACCATAGGACAGCGCAAAGGCCTGGGATTCGCGGCCGGCAAGCCGTTCTATGTGCTCGCCATCGATCGCGAAAAAAATCGCGTTGTGGTCGGCGACGATGAATCGCTGCGCGCAACCACATGCGAAGTCGAGCAAGTGAACTGGATCGCGGTCGAGAATCCGAACGCCTCATTTCCCGCCGCCGTAAAAATTCGGCACAAGCACACTCCCGCCAACGCCACGGTTGAGCCTCTGGGCGCCACGCGCGCACGTGTAACCTTCGACGCGCCCCAACGCGCCATCACCTCCGGCCAAGGCGCGGTCTTCTATGACGGCGACCGGGTCCTAGGCGGCGGCTGGATTCGCTAGACGGACGCCGCGAGCGAAAACGAATGACCCAGGCCTAGGCTTGGACTGTAAGGGAGATTGGCGATCTCAGATGAACAGTTCTTCTTCGTGCTCGACGGAATCGTCGGAGGAGCGCGGGCCGCGGGCGCGTCGTGAACGCAAAAAGTCGAGACCGACTTTGATTCCGCTCACTACCGCAGAGAACTTTTGTACTGGTTTCCAAACGCCGCGCTTGAATTGGGAACCGGCCTCTTCCACCGTCTCCAGAGCGCCCGTAAGAATGCGGTCTGCCGCGACTAACTGGCCGCGCAAACGGTCAGAAGCCTCGCTAACCACGCGATCCAGTTTTTGCGCTTGCCCACGCGCGAGGTACACGACATGAGCGGCGTCCGAAACCATTTCCGAGATTTTCGGTTGCGTGTCGTCCAGCAAGATCTGGACACGCGTCATAATCGGGCCGATGCGCGTTTCCATACTTTCGGTGAAGCGTTCCACACGCTCCGCCGTCTTGCGAGCCTGTATGAACATAGCGGTGAGCATTACCGCCTGGAAAAGAATGGCCACGGCTGCAACGACAACCGATATCACTACCCAAGTTTCCATTCCTGCCTCACCCACGCCGAGGACGGATCAAACAATCACTTCGGGCACTGCAAGCTTCAGGCAATTCGACTTGCCGCCCGCTTCAAAAGGGAAATGCACCAACTACGCTTTCGATTCCCGGAGGTATGCTTCGCGTCCAGCTTCTACGGCGGCCGCGATCGAATCCTTCTTGCGATTGGCTACGTCTTTGCTGCGCTCGACCAATTCATCGGCGCGCTCGCGAAGTTCACGCGCTTTGCGCTGTGCGTAATCCTTGCCTTCATCGGCTTTCTTACTCAGAAGCTCTCGCGTCTCTTCACCGGACTTGGGCGCGAAGAGCACACCAACCAACGCGCCGACACCGAGGCCAACTAGGAAATAACTCACCTTGGAACCAACATTATCAGCCATGGCAACCTCCACAAAAACCGTAACATAGGGATTATCCGGGCGCAATACGGGCTAACCGGTATGAGCTATCTCAACAGGTTATTGGGCTGCAGATTCCAGGTAGGCCAGGATTTTTTCGGCATTTTTCCGCGAGATGACCGTGCTAAGTCCCTCAACGCCCGCGCGTTGAATGTTGGCGACGCTGCCGAATTCGCGGAGCAATTTTTGGGCGGTAAGTGGCCCGACGCCGGGAACTTCGCTGAGCGCGGTCTTAGTCTGACGCTTTCCCCGGCGGAGCCTGTGGAAGGTGACGGCAAAACGGTGAGTTTCGTCGCGAATCTGCTGAATGAGGTGCAGCACGGGTGAGTGTCGGTCCAACTTGCAGGGCTCGTTTTCCTGGCCATAGATGTAGAGGGTTTCTTGTTTTTTGGCGATGGCTGCGAGAGGTTGATTGATGATTTGCAAGGACTCGAGGGCGTCAGCGGCGGCATGAAGCTGGCCGATTCCGCCGTCGATCAGGATGAGGCTGGGAAGAGGCTTTTTCTCTTCGAGGACACGGCGATAGCGGCGGGTGACGGCTTCCTTCATGCTGGCGAAGTCGTCGTTTTGGGTGTACGGGCCGGGGACGATGTTTAGGCCGTTGGCGGCGTCGCCGACGACGCCGTTGCCGGCAAATTCACCACGGATGATGAATTTGCGGTAGTCGGATTTTTTCATGCGGCCGTTTTCCCAGACGACCATGGACGCAACCGTGTCCGTACCTTGCATGTGGGAAATGTCGAAGCTTTCGATGCGACGGGGTTCTTCGAGTAAGTTGAGCGTGTTTTGCACCGCTTCGCCGATCATTTTCGAAGTTGGCTTCAGCACGCGGAATCTTTGCTCGAAGGCGTGCTTAGCGTTGTTTTCGACCAGGTCCAGAAACGCGCGTTTGCTGCCGCGTTGGGGAGTGAAGATTTCGACTTTGTGACCGGCGCGCTCAGTGAGCGTTTCTTCGAGGAGTTCGCGATCCTCGAAGTCGATGGGAACGTGGATGGCTTTCGGGAGATAGGCGGCATCGAGATACAACTGCTTGAGAAGTGATGGGACGAATTCCTGAGCGTCAAATTCTTCGAGTTCTTCCCAGAAGAATTCGCGGCGATCGACAACGCGGCCACCGCGCAGGTGGAAGAGGTTGGCGGCGACCAGCGGAGCTTCGGCGTAGTAGGCGAGGACGTCGGTGTCGTCGCCTTGGGCGGCGGCGATGCGCTGGCGCTCTTCGATATCTTCGAGGGTGCGAAGCAGGTCGCGATAGGCGGCGGCTTGCTCGAAAAGTTCTTTTTCGGCGGCAACGGCCATGCGCTGTTCGAGACTTTTGATCAGATCCTGGCGCTTGCCGTCGAGAAACAGGCGTGCGTCGCGAACGGCTTGGGCGTAGTTCTCGTCGGTGGTAAGACCGGCAACGCACGGGCCGTGGCAACGCTTGATGTAGTACTGCAAACAGGGGCGAGGATGATTGCGGGTGAGATCGACGTTGCAGGACGGGACCATGAAGCGCTTGTGGACGAAAGTGAGGATGCGGCGCGCGAGACTGGCCGGGAAATACGGACCGAAATAGAGAGAGCCGTCCTTTTTCACCTTGCGTGTGAAATAAACTCGCGGATATTTTTCGCAGGCGGTGAGCTTGATGTACGGGTATGTCTTGTCGTCGACGAGGCGGATGTTGAACTTGGGTTGATATTGCTTGATTAGATTGTTTTCGAGGGCCAGGGCTTCGCGGGCGTTGGCCAAGACGATGGTGTCGAGGTCGGCGATTTCGCGGGCGAGCGAGCCGGTCTTTGCATCCATCCAGCGAGATTCCAGGAAGTAGGAACGCACGCGACTGCGCAGTGAGGTGGCTTTGCCTACGTAGAGGACCGTGCCTGCGGCATCTTTGAAGAGGTAGACGCCAGGGCTATCGGGGAGTAACGCGGCTTTTTCGCGAGGTTCCATGGATGGAGATTTTTAAACAGTGCCGTCTTGCGTGTTTCGTGGCACGGCACAGTTATCATGATACAGGAAGTGTGACTGGTGACTTGTGACAGGTGGCCATCGAACGAAGGTTTCGGCTCGGTTGAAGTCCGGGCAAGTTGGGGCGCAGCCGTGCTGCGCCCCTTCACGGGAACGTGGGCGCGTCGGGAGTTGCCGGGCCGTTGAGGATTCGGATCGGGGACGACGGGAATAGGAGGCGGAGACGGTGACGGAATCGGGGCGGGTGCGGATTCGGGTGGTGAAGACTTTGTCGGACGATTGGTATGTGTTGAAGAAGACTACGTTTGATTTTTTGCGGCGGGATGGGACTTGGCAGACGCAGAACCGGGAGACTTACGATCGGGGGAATGGAGCCGCGATTTTACTGTATAACCGAATGCATGGAACTGTCGTGCTTACGCGGCAGTTTCGATTTCCGGCTTACGTGAATGGGCTGGCGGACGGGATGTTGATCGAGGTTTGCGCTGGGTTGCTGGATAAAGATGACCCGGAGGCGTGCATCAAGAAGGAGGCGGAGGAAGAGGCTGGATTTGTGGTGCACAACCCGAGAAAAGTGTTTGAGGCTTACATGAGTCCGGGGTCGGTGACGGAGAGGCTGTTCTTTTTTGTGGCGGAATACGAGCATGAGCATCGGACCTCGGCGGGTGGAGGGGATGTGAAGGAAGGCGAGGATATTGAGGTGCTGGAGGTTCCGCT
>JBEKWY010000091.1:0-19786 GCA_049512575.1 Candidatus Acidiferrum sp. | reverse complement strand
GTAATCAGTGCCAAAACTCACCACATGCGCGTCGACTATTCCATGTTCGAAGGCATCCAGATCAAAGGCGTCCCGAAAACGGTTCTGTCCCGCGGCCGTCCGGTCATCGACGCAGGCCAATTCGTCGGCCGCCCCGGCAACGGGCAGTTTCTGCGCCGGCAAACCTACGCCGGCATCTAGGAATCAGGAAAGGGATAGCGCGGAGGCGCAGCGGGCTCGCAGAGAAGAGCGATGAACTGGTGCCAGCCACCTTCTTCCTCGTTACTCCAATACTTCATTACCTCATTACTTCGCGTCTTTACTTTTTCAACCCACCACGTTATACGGCCGCATCATCTCGTTATCCTCATGTTCCAACACATGACAATGCCACACGTATCGAAACTCCTGCCCCGGCGCAGCCTGCGTACCTGCCGGCAAATCAAAGCGTGCGATCACTCTCGTGATATATCCCGCGTACGTCTTCACGGTGTCCTTCCAAGCTGGCCGCTCGTTCGACTCCGGCGCTATGGGGATCCCGGTATAGACCAGCTTCCCCGACTGCATGAATTGCTTGGTGTCAAATGGCTGCCGATTCAAAACTTGAAAGCGCACCAGGTGAATGTGCATCGGATGCACATCGCCGGTCGCGTTCGCAAACGACCAGATCTCCGTCGTCCCTGCCTTCGGATCCTCGGTGATCGGGTCGTCCCAGTGCTTTCCGCCAAGCATGCCCATCATGGTGTATCCGTCGGAGGGCCGGTCCATCTCGGTCAGAGCCAGCACGCGCTCGCGCACCGCCTGAGCCGGATTCAGCGGCGCCATCGCCGACAAGAAATCCGGCAACGAACTCGTGTCCTTGCCCGACAGAGGCTTCGTCACGCGGAACAGCATCACTTCCGACGGAACCACTTCTCCGCCTCGCGCGTACGGAGCCGGAGCATCGTTCGTCATCGCCAGACTCGCTCCCGCGTGCTCGCTGAAATCGATCACCACGTCGAACCGTTCGCCCGGCGAAAAAATCAGATAGTGCAAGCTCAGCGGCGCGGGCAGCAGACCCGCATCGGTCCCGATTTGTCGGAAGGCCGGCGCGTCAACCGGTTGCCCGATCGGCTTCCCGGTCGTGTCCGCGGGCACCAGCGTCAGATGGTAAAAGCGCGAGTTCGAACCATTCACCATCCGAAACCTGTATTTGCGCGGCTCGACTTCAAGATACGGCGTCGCCTTACCGTTCACGCAAATCGTTTGCCCGAAATATTCCTGCAACCACATCGGATGCGTTCCATTCTGCGCCGGCGGGTAATGGAGCGAGCCATCCTCAAGAAAAGAGCGATCCTGAATCAGCAGCGGCATCTCGTACTCACCGCTGGGCAGATTCAGCGCGTCTTCCTCTTCATCGCGAATTACGTACACGCCCGCCATTCCCGCGACCACATTCAATCGCGTAATTCCCATGGCATGATCGTGGTACCACAACGTCGACGCGGGTTGATCGTTGGGATAGTGGCTTGGCTCCGGACCGAATGCGGTTCCCGTTTTTCCGTCGGGCGTGATCCAGGCATCCGGGTAGCCGTCACTTTCCGGCAAGACTTTTGCCCCGTGAACGTGCGTCACAGTCCGCACTTCCGGAACGCCTTCCTCGGACCCGTGAATCGTCGTATCGATCGGCAAAAAATGTTTTTTCGGCAGCTCGTTGATCCACCTCACCGAAAATGGCTGTCCCGTGCGAGCTTCGATCGTGGGCCCCGGCCACGCGCTGTTGTATCCCCACAGGCGCGTCGGCGGCAGGTCCCGGTGTATCTTCTGGCGAAACTCCCGTATGTGAATCTGTACCAGGCTTCCCGGATGCTGTTCTGGGTGAATCACCGCAGGTACCGGCAAAGCATCCACATATGGCGTTAAGATTTTCGGTTTTGGCCTGGCATCCGGACCCTTACCTGGCGTTCCGTGGTCCTTCGCATTCACAAAGTCTTCGAACGCCCAAGCTGGCTTTTCCTTTGCTCCCGTGAAAAGCCCGACTCCCGTAAGTAAACCCATGCGCAGCAAATCGCGTCGATCGATCTTCAACCCGTGTCTCCCCTGTGACTCTGGCGTGAAAGAACTCTCTATCGGTCACGAACGCCCATAAAAACAAAATGCATTGCCGGCCAGAGCGAAAAGCCCTGGCCGGCAACCAACATCAACACTTGCTTGTGGCTGACCCTCTACGGGCCGCTCAGTTGGGGTGAAAGTTCGGATGGTCGAAATCAAACATCCCGAACAAATCGCCCAGCGCCGGTGAGTTGGTCGGCACGTAGGTATTGCCGGGGGCATGCACGGGTTCAGGAAGATTGTCGCGGCTGCGCGAGGTAACCTTCGGCAGGCTCCAATTCCTCTCGATGAACTTCAGCAACGAAACGTGGTCGTAGTACACGTGGACGACGTTGCCCTGCTGCGAGTACGGGGAAACAACCAGCAGCGGGATGCGCGTTCCGTCCCCGAAGAAGTCCACTGGTTGCACGTAGCCGGAGTCGTAGTAGCCGCCGCCTTCGTCCCACGTAATAAAGATCGCGGTATCCTTCCACACCGCCGGATTCGCCTGCACGTCGGCGATGATCTTTTCCGTGAAGCCTTCGAACAGATCGAGCTTCGAAGAGGCCGGGTGGCCGTCGGTATAGCCGCTCGGCTTTACGATCGATACCGCCGGCAGCGTGTTGTTCTTGATGTCCGAGTAGAGGTTGGCGGCATCCTGGATGTGCTCCGTCCGCAACGTGTCGCTGGTCATGATGTCCGTCGCGTACTGGAACGGATTGCAGATGTTGCAGTAGTCGTCGAACTGGTTCTGCGTCGCCGCTGGATTCGCTTCCGCGGCGATTGAATCCGCAACGTACAGGTTCCAATCCTCGCCGTAGTATTTGAACGAGACATTGTGTTCCATCAGCACGTCGCCGATGTGACGCACCGCCACCGGCGGAATCGTGAACGGCGACACCGACAGCGGCAGCGGAACGCCATTTCCCAGATATCCTGGGTTGTAATTGTTCAGCAGGTAGTAGTGGCCTGCATCGCAGTTCGGATTCACCGGCCGCGGCAAGGATTGCAGATAGTTTACGACGACGGGCACACCCGGCTGGGTAAGGTCCGCGCAGGCGCTGTAGGTTCCGCCGCTGTAGCCATCCTGATCCCAGTAGTTGTTGGTTCCCGCCTGCGGGTTAGGATTCTCAATTTCGTTCGTCGGAGGAACCGCCGCATTGCCGACGCCGTCGCTGAACCAGATGGCATCGCCGAAGCCGAACATGATGTGGTTTGCGCCCGTTCCGCCCATCACCGATTGATGGAAGTTATCGCTCAGCGTGTAGGTGTCTGCCAGGTGCTTGAAGTAAGGAACGTCGCCGTTCTGCACGTTGTAAAAGCCCATCGACGTCGATCCTTCGCCGGTGGTGGCCGCAGTGAACGGTGTTGGTTGCGGGTTGCCGTTGTCTCCCGCTCCGATCGTCGTCTCCACCCACGGAAAGAGGTCCGCCTGGCACCCGCTGCCATTGGTCGCGGTAGTAAGGGTCGCGTTGCAATCCTCTTGTTGCCACATTTGATAGAAGCGATGCACCGGGCTCGCCGCGTAGTCGTCGTAGCGCAACCCGGGAGTTAGCTGGAAGGGGCCCCCAGGCAGTATAAAAACGTTATCGATGCGCGTGTCGGGAGACTTGGACGGCAGACCCGTGGCCCCGGTCAGCAAGTCGAAATCGTAGGTGGGAAATAGATTGGGCTCGGCCTTGAGCGCCACCGACAGGCTGATAAATGGCGCGGTAGCTACCGCCGTGTCGCTCGCAAATTCTGGCGCGCCGCCGGTCAACGGCGTGGGGAGCGTCGTATAGGCCGCCTTGGATCCTGGCGTGAGCGAAAACGCTGCGCCGGAATCTACGGCGCTGAATTGCGCGGCCTTGGAATAGTTCGGTCCGGGCGTGCCGTCCGCGTTTACGATTCCTTCGGAAAGTAGATTCCAGACCGTCTGCCCTTTGTTGGGGACATAGGTGGCGAAAACGTGGTCGAAGCTGCGGTTTTCACCGATGATGATGATCACGTGTTTGATCGGCGAGGTGGTCTTTCCATCGTTGCTGCCGGTATCGGTTTGTGCGCGAAGCGGGGTTGCGACTAGCAATTGAGCTGCGACGAACATGGCCAGAACTTGCTTGACGTTCGGCAAGTTCTTTTTCCATTCAGACAGGCGCGAATGCATCTATACAACCTCCATCGAGGGACGTGTCGCGCAACCTCGTGGGCTGGAGGTCCGGATTACGCGCGCATCATGTGTAAGCGCTCCGTGTTACACACGCGCAACAACGCGATGAATGGAGTGACAAAGTAGGAAGAAAATGTGGAGGCTTGACGGAATTAGCGGATTGTCCCGCGAGTTCGCAAATTTCTAGCCGCGGATCATGACTTTTGTTTTTCGTACGCGTCGTAGCTCGTGGCGATGGCACGGATTTCGTCGAGCGTCTGTTCCCGCCGCAGGATTCCGTTCTCCAGCACCGTTTCCAGTTGATCGCCTTCCAGCGATCCGCCCGCTTCCTGCCTTACGGTCACGAACTGGGTCCCATCCTTCAGCAATACGAAGCGCCCGGCGCGCGAGTCTTTGCCCGGATCGGTTACCGGCTGTTTGTAGACGTCGTGCCACTCGCCGTTGATGTCGATCGCCGAGCATTTCAATGCAAAACGCAGCGTGTCGCGGTTAATCTGCTGCAAAAGCGCACCACCCATGCCGAAGCTCCAGTTGTCCATCGACCATCCCCGCCGCGTCAGCTGGGAGATCATGTTCTGGATGGTGTAGTAGTTCACGCCGTCACCCTGGATAAAACGGACTTGTGGCGCAAGCACCTTCCAACCTTTGCGGTTCACCTCGTAGCCGAATTTATCGGCTGCGATGTTGAAAAGCTGTTCCAGCACGGAAACGGCATCACCGCTGTCGGGCCGAATCACCAGCGTCCCGTTCCGCTGCATCACCTTGTCGCGCAGCTTGCCGCCCCAAAGATTGCGAACCGCGTTGTAAATGTCGTAGGAATCGCTGACGCACGCCACGATGCCTTCGGGAATGTTATTCAGGATATTCTCGTAGGCATCCACTTCGTGGTCCCGGCCCCACCCCGTGATCGTGGAATGCTCGGAGGCCGGAATGCTGACCCCCGCCATGTCCGCTCCGTAATACTGCTGGAGCAGTTCGATGGCGGGCAGATTGTCCGTACCAACAAAGTTGAACAGGTGCGCAGCGCCGCCGATGGCCGCGGACTCGCGGCTGCTCACGCCGCGAAATCCAAAGTCATGTAGCTTGAAAGCCAAACCCGAGGGATCCCCCGTGCGCACCAACGCTTCCCCGATAATCTGTTTGATCGCGCGGCTGAGCGTACCAACCGTAATGGGGTACCAGATTTGAAGCAGGACCGTCTCCGCCCAGTTCGTCAGCCAGTAAAACTCGGGATCGGTATTCTCGACGGTAACGATCGCGTTTTGCGCGCCAACCACCGAGCCCTCCTTGACGGCTTTGACGCGGAGCGGCAGAACCCCGGAGTACTTTGCATACAGGTTTTTCCACCCTTCGTAATTGAAGCACTTTGGACTGTTGGAAAAATGCCGGCTGGCGAATTTTGCCGCCGCCTCGATGTCCTCGGGTGTAAAAACCTTTCCTGCAAAGTTCGCTTTCAGAATGTACTGAAGGCCGGCCACTTCGGCATGATCGAAAAAGCCGCCGCGCGAGCACACATACGAATAGATGAATCGCGTGTTGGGCGGGTACTGCCACCAATGGCTGAGCTTGTAGCTGTCGGTGTTCAGGATTGGATTGAAGCGCAGAGGCTGGATGGTGGTCTCCTATCTCCTGTGGCACAGCCCTTCCTGGCTGTGTGAGAATTCCCGTCTCTCTTCACGGCGCAGCTCTGGGAAAAACCGGGGATTCACAAAGGCTGCTCCAAAGTGAAGGAGATGAACAGCAACCGGTCGTCGCGCTGAATTTGCAAGACGACAGGAGCCCCCGGTTTGAGATTGGCCAGCGCTGTGCGCAGCCGGTCCAGCGTGGTCATCGGTTCGCCGTTGAGTGTTCGGATCACGTCCCCGGTAGCGAGTGGAACCTCCGCCCCGGAATCACTGGAACGCGCCGCGACGATGATGCCAAACGGATCGCGCAGATCGGGAGCCATTTCCGCCACTTTCTTGTCGATTTCGATGCCCAGTATGCCCAACGGCCGAACCAGATTCTTTTCCGGGTCGGCAAGCGCGCTGATCTGATCCATGCTATCGGTGTGTTCGATCACCGCCACGTCAAACGCCAGGCGATCCTTCCCACGCAGCACTTCCAGGTGGACTTTGTCGCCGGCATTCACCGACATCAGCCGGAAGGATAGGTACGGGATACTCTCGGCCATGCGCCCGTCGATGGTCAGCAACACGTCGCCGATTTGGATGCCCGCGGCCATCGCCGGACCGTCGGGAAGCACGTCGGACACAATCACCCCGTAGCTGCGCCCCAAATTCAGCGCCGCCGCCAACACCGGCGTGATCGTTTGGAGCCCGATGCCGATTTGCGCGCGATGCAGGTGGCCGAACTTCCGCAACTGTTGGTAGGCAACGCTCACCACGCTGCTGGGGATGGCGAAGCCAAGTCCCTCGTTGCCACCGGACTCCGACAGGATGAACGTATTCACGCCCACGACGGCGCCGTCCACGTTTACCAGTGGACCGCCGGAATTGCCGGGGTTGATGGGAGCGTCAGTCTGGATGTAGACCATCGGCGAATCAGGATCGGTCTGGCGTGCAACCGAAGAAATGACACCCAGGGTTACGGTATTGCGTAACCCTTGCGGACTTCCGAAGGCCAGCACGACCTCGCCTTGATGCAAATTGCGATAAGGCGCGATCGCCAGCGCCTCCAGTTTTACATTGTCCACTTTCAAAAGCGCGAGATCGATTTCGCGGCTCACTCCCACCACTCGCGCGGGCACGATGTTCGTCTTCGTGGAGAGAAGGGATTGCAACGACCCATCAGGATTGCCGGACGGCAAAACCACCTGAACGACTTGGGCCCCGGAGACAACGTGGGCGTTCGTAATGATGTAGCCATCCGGATCGACGACGAAGCCCGATCCAATCGCTCTTTGCCTTCCAATCACCACGCCGGTATTGCCGTGACTCTCCTCCACCGTGCCGTAACCCGCGACCAGGATCTGCACCACGCTGGGTGACACTTTGCGAATCAGTGCGTCCACCGACTCGTTAAACTTATGCAATGTATCGTCGGGGCGAGTCTGCGCGGCGGCTGGCCGCGGACCGTACAGCGTTGCCGCGAGGCACAATACGATCGCGGCGGAGACGGATCGAAAGGCAAGCCGGCGAATCCTGGACGTTGGCATGAGCGAAATTCTCCTGGGGCGGTCGGCCCAAAACGCGCGGGCTGCGACTGCTCATTAGACTACAACCAGCGAAAAAATAACGCGAATGAAGGGAGGTTCGCAGCGGCCCGCGCAAGTCGGTTCGGTTGCCCGGATTAGGAGTGCTCTAGCCGTGGGTCGTGGAAGCAGTTTGTCCTTGCGAACTGCGGACGAGGCGGCGGACCTCCAGGAGCATCGAGAAGGCGGTCACGACGGCGAGACCGATCAGCGTGTAGCCGAGATATTGGTTCAGGATATCAACCGTGCGGTGGTAGCTTTCGGCGGAAACTCCCGGTCTATCCGCCAGAACGACCCAGTTACCCGCTCTCAGCAGGAACAACAAAATGGTCATCCAGGCGAGACCATTGACTATCCGGAAGACGGATCGAAACCGGGCCCAGTCCGGGCGAATCAGGTTAACGCCGGCTTGCGCCATTCCCGCCAGGGCCCACAGGACTACCGGCCAGTAGAATTGGTGCCACACAGGCGCGGGCTGGATAAAGGCTGCAGCAGGACCAAGGATCATGAAGGGAGACGCTTGTATGACCCGAAGCCAACCGATCGCGACCCCCAAGGCCACGAATTGAGCAACCGAATCAAACTGAGAGACTTGGCGTGGTTCGGGCGCGGAACTCCGCGCCCCTTTCCAGGCCGTTTCCATGCCGAAGGCCGGATGCCAGGGATGCTTTAAACCTTGGGGGTCCCAACGGTCTGCGAACTTGGTCCAATGGCGGTCCGCGATGGTAAAAATCAGCGTGATGACCCCAAATTGAATCAGGAATTGATAGAGCAGCGCCGATAAGGTATTGACCACCGTGACCGAATGGCCGCTGGCGAACAACGCCGCCAAGACAATGAGGATCACAATGCCGGTGATCCCTAGATTGAACGAGAGCACCTTGATATAGAAGGGAAATAGCACAGGTCCGATCCACTGGCGGCCGAAGGCAACGCTACGCTGGTCCTGGCGGTAGCGGCTGGCGACAACCAAAGGGTGGCCAAGCTGTTTTAGAATGGCCCGCACCTCGGCTTCGTTGAGCGGCCTGCCAAGTTCGGATTCCTTATCTTCGATCTGTGAGTGGATATTCTCAGAGAGTTCGTTGACAATGTCGTCGCGCTGCCCAGCGGGCAGGCAGCTTCGGATTGACTTCAAATACTGATCGAGAAGTTCCATAGCGCCCCTTACCTGCCAAGAATTTCGTATGCAACCAGGACGATGCGCCCAATGTCCAAGAGAAGTTGAGCCGATGCGAGCGTCGCCTCAGCGAGCGTGTCCAGAACCGACGGTCCAGCGAAAACGAGCACAGCTGCACCGAGAATCACCCACAGCCGGTGCGAAGTCGCCGCTCTTGACGGACGCGCCATGCGTGGGCTAAAGGGCTCGCTTCCGAGAACGATGTAGGTTGTATCTGTATTGCGATCAATGAGTTGCATGATGTTACCCTTTCACGATTTCGCTAAGCGAAGAATCGATGCTCTTCCACTCCGCCAGGAGCTGCTCAAGGATCAGCTTTCCGTCCCGCGACAGCACGTAAAAGCGCTTGTTGCGCTTATCTTCCTCACGCCATTCGCTAACCAACAAACCCTGTGTTTCCAGCCGGCGAAGCAGCGGGTAGAGAGTGCCCTCGTCGATGGCCATCCCATGCTCGGCGAGTGCCTTCCGCAGGGTGTACCCGTATTGCTCGGATCGCAGCTGAGCCAGCACCGCGAGGATGAGCGAGCCGCGCCGCAGTTCAGACCGGAGGTTTTCGAAGACGTTGGGGTCGCTGGTCATATACTGTGTGCCACCTACTGTACGTCGCATACTGTACGATGCACAGTAATGGTTGTCAAGAGAAATTTCACGCGCGATTCATTTTCATGTGGATAACGTGCGCGGAGTCTTTGGCGGAGTTTTGTGACGACTCTTCCGAACGCCAGGCAGGCGGCAGCGCAGACGTGCGAGGGAACGGGAGCAGGGAGTGCGCGGGCGGCACGGCGTTGGCAGATGGCGGTGGGTGATGAAGGCTGGAGATGCGACGATTAAAATTGCTTCGGTTGAACGAAGCTCTTTAGGCGAATAAATCGATGGCGCGACTACTTACTACGGAAGACCGGCGGTTGGAAGAGGATCGAACACGGAAGAAGTATTGGAAGCGGTGGGGGCCCTATCTGTCCGAGCGGCAGTGGGGAACCGTCCGGGAAGATTACAGTCGCGGCGGCACCGCCTGGGAATATTTTCCTCACGACCATGCGCGTTCGCGTGCTTACCGCTGGGGTGAAGATGGAATTGGCGGGATCAGCGATCGTCATCAAATGATCTGCTTCGGGCTGGCGCTTTGGAATGGACGCGATTCCATTCTGAAAGAGCGGCTGTTCGGATTGAACGGGCACGAAGGCAATCACGGGGAAGACGTCAAAGAGTATTACTTCTACCTGGACTCGACCCCCGCGCACACGTACATGCGGATGCTTTACAAATATCCGCAAGCCGCATTTCCGTACGAGCAGCTCGTAGAAGAAAACCGCCGGCGTGGCAAAGCGTTACCAGAGTTCGAGTTGGTGGACACCGGCGTATTTGCGGAAGGCCGCTACTTCGACGTGTTCGTGGAATACGCAAAAGCGGATGTCGAAGACATCCTGATCAAGATCACTGCGATCAACCGCGGTTCGGAGCCTGCGGACCTGAAGATTTTGCCGTCGATTTGGTTTCGCAATACGTGGTCCTGGGGCAAGGATTTGCGGCGTCCGATGGTGCGCGCCGGCACGTGCGTGCCGGGCAGTGTCTGTGCGGAGCTACAGCATTGGCAATACGGGAAGCGCTGGTTGTTGTGCGCGGGAAAACCGGAGTTGCTCTTCACCGAGAACGAAACGAATCAGCAAAGGTTGTTTGGTGGAAAGAATCGCTCCTACGTAAAAGATGCGTTCCACGCGTATTTGACGCAAGGCGATACAGCGGCGATAAACCCGAAAAAGGTGGGGACCAAGATGGCTGCGCTTTATCCGGTCACGCTGGGGCCGGGGGAGAGCGTGACCCTGAAATTGCGCCTGATGGACATGGAACCGATCGCCTCGATGTCCGAAAATTCCGGCATGGTCGGGACCATCCCGTCGCCCGCCCACGCCGAGCGAGCCGAGGGCGTTCCGGGATCGAATGATTTTGGTCAAGGCTTCGATGGTGTGTTTGCGGCCCGCCAAAAGGAAGCCGACGAATTTTACGCCTCCCGCATTCCGAAAGAATTGTCCGACGATGCGAAGTCCATCATGCGCCAGTCTTTTTCCGGCATGCTCTGGTGCAAACAGTTCTACCACTACGACGTGCGCACTTGGCTGGACGGCGATCCCGCGGGTCCGCCTCCGCCCAGAGAGCGCCTGCAGGGACGAAACAAGGATTGGACGCACCTGTACAACGACGACATCATCTCCATGCCCGACAAGTGGGAGTATCCGTGGTACGCAGCGTGGGATCTGGCATTCCACATGATTCCGATCGCATTGATCGATCCGGACTTTGCAAAAGAGCAGCTGATCCTGCTCCTACGCGAGTGGTACATGCACCCGAACGGCCAATTACCGGCATACGAGTGGGCCTTCGGCGATGTGAATCCTGCCGTGCACGCGTGGTCCGCGTGGCGCGTGTACAAAATTGAGCGCAGGGTCCGCGGCGTGGCCGACCGCGGCTTCCTGGAGAAAGTTTTTCACAAGCTCCTGCTGAATTTCACGTGGTGGGTCAACCGCAAGGATCCCGATGGCATGAATATTTTTCAGGGCGGATTTTTGGGCCTCGACAACATCGGAGTATTCGACCGCTCTGCGCCGTTGCCCACCGGTGGCCACCTCGAACAATCCGACGGCACGAGCTGGATGGGGATGTATTGCCTGAACATGATGGCCATCGCCCTGGAGCTCGCGAAAGAGGATCCCGCTTACGAAGACGTCGCCAGCAAGTTTTTCGAACACTTCGTGAACATTGCCCACGCCATGAACGATATGGGCACGAACGGCAGATCCCTTTGGGACGACACCGACGGCTTTTACTACGACGTATTACAACTCCCCAGCGGCGAAGAGCATTTCGTCAAGATCCGCTCCATCGTCGGCCTGATCCCGCTATTTGCCGTGGAAACCCTGGAGCCCGAAATTGTAGACCGCCTCCCGGGCTTCAAACGCCGCATGCAATGGTTCATCGACAACCATGCGGACGTGCCCGAACACATCGAGATGACCGAACGCTCGGCGCGTGGCGTGCGTCGCCTGCTCTCGCTGGTCAGCCGCAAGCAATTGAAGCGCGTGCTGTCGCGGATGCTGGACGAGACCGAGTTTTTGTCGCCGTATGGCGTCCGCGCACTGTCGCGGTATCACTTGGATCATCCGTTCGAGGTGACCGTCGATGGCCATGTGAATAGCGTCCAATACGAGCCCGCGGAATCGACGACCGCGTTGTTCGGCGGAAATTCCAACTGGCGCGGGCCCATCTGGTTTCCCGTGAACTATCTCCTGATCGAGTCTTTGCAAAAGTTTCATCATTACTACGGCGAGGATTTCAAGCTCGAATGCCCGACTCGCTCCGGGAAGGAGTGCGATTTGTGGCAGGTAGCCGCCGAGATTTCGCGCCGTCTCGTGCGCCCTTTCCTGCGAGGCGACGACGGACGCCGGCCCGTCTACGGCGGAACCGAAATATTCCAGAACGATCCGCACTGGAAGGACTTGATTTTGTTCTACGAGTATTTTCACGGCGATAATGGCGCCGGTCTCGGCGCAAGTCATCAGACCGGCTGGACCGGGCTAGTTTCGAAGTTGATCGAACAGAGCGGTGAATGACGCGCGCGCAATCCGTTTTGAGCCGGCGCGAGCCGAGCACGCCGACATTTTCTTGGCCATGATGCGCGCTCTGGAATCGGCCGATCCGGGGACCACGCCGTTCGACGAACAGCGGCGCCGCGCAATTTTTCAAGAGTTCGTGCGCGACAACACCTATGGCCAGGCCTGGCTGATCCTCGAAGGAGACCAGCACGTCGGCTACGTGGTGCTGACTGTTTCGTTCAGCTTTGAATATCGCGGCTACGACGCCTTTATCGATGAGTTGTATATTGCTGAAGAGCACCGCGGGCGGGGAATCGGGCGGCGGGCGATGCAATTCGCCGAGGGCGCCGCACGCGATCGCGGTGTGAACGCCATGCACCTGGAAGTTTCTCGCGACAACCAGGCCGCTTTGGAACTTTACCGCCGCGCAGGCTATGCCGATCATGGCCGCTATTTGATGACCAAATGGCTGGACGGCGGGCAATCCTGAGTTTCGGCGATGTCGGTGCCATGCGAGATTTGCGGAGACGATAGTGCCCAATCGAGCTGAAAAATTGCGCAACAAGCCGGACTCGCGCGAATCGCAAGCCGCCGGGGACGCCCACCTGCTGGTGGTATCGACGCCTGCAAAGCCGCCGGGCAAAACCGCGCGCGCCCCGCGTAAGAAGCCTGCCGCAAGCGGAGATCGCGCTGTCGTAGCGCCCACCGCACGGATCAAGTTTGGCCGTGAAGTATGCGGAAACCTCGAAGCGGGCGAAGCTCGCGAATGGCTGGTGACCAACGGCATCGGCGGATTCGCTTCCGGAACGGTGGCGGGTTGCGTGACCCGCCGCTACCACGGTTTGCTGGTAGCCGCCTTGCGGCCGCCGGTGGGGCGCACGCAATTGGTGACCGGTCTCGACGAGGTCGTCCGCTATGCGGGCATGGAGTGCTCGCTCGCGACCCATCAGTGGGCCAGCGGCGTAGTGGATCCCAAGGGATTTCTGAACATCGAGAGCTTTCGCCTGGACGGCATGACGCCGGTCTGGACCTACGCGTGTGCCGACGCACTGCTCGAGAAACGCGTGTCCATGCGCTACGGCGAAAACACTACGTATGCGGAGTACACGCTGCTTCGTGGCAGCGGCGCGCTCGAGATCGAAGTAAAGGTGCTCGTCAATTACCGTGATTTTCACGGGTCCACGCACGCCGGCAACTGGCGGATGAAAATCGACCCGATTGAGGATGGCGTGCAAATCGTAGCCTTCGACGGCGCCACTCCGTTTTACTTGAAATGCGCGGGAGCCACATGCGAGCCGCGCCACGAGTGGTACCGCAATTTTTATTTGCCGGTCGAAAAAGAACGCGGCCTGGACGACCAGGAAGACCACCTGTTTGCGGCTTTATTTCGGACCAAGCTGAAGGTCGGATCGAGCGTTACGTTTGTGGCTACGACGGAATCGGGAGCCGGGCTCGATGGCGCTGCCGTTCGCGGGGAAAACGCCGATCACGATGCGAAACTATTCGAGTCCTGGCGTGTGGACAACCAGAAAGTTGTGGCCGACTCGCCAAGCTGGCTGCCGCAGCTCGTGCTGGCCGCCGATCAATTTATCGTGAAGCGCAGCCAGCCGCAGCATCCCGATGGCCGCAGCATCATCGCCGGCTATCATTGGTTCGGCGATTGGGGGCGCGACACCATGATCGCGCTGCCCGGACTCACCCTCGCAACCGGACGCGCCGACGTGGCGCGGCAGATTTTGCTCGCGTTCGCCGAGTATGTCGATGGCGGAATGCTGCCAAATAATTTCCCAGACGCCGGTGGCAAACCCGAATACAACTCCGTCGACGCGGCGCTCTGGTTTTTCGAAGCCGTCCGCCAATACTTCGCCGTAACCAAGGATGGCCGAACCCTGCTGCAGCTTTTCCCCGCGCTCGGCGAAATGATCGATGCCCACGTCAAAGGCACGCGCTACAACATCCACGTCGATCCCGCGGATGGGCTGTTGTACGCAGGAGAGCCGGGAGTCCAGCTGACTTGGATGGACGCCAAGGTTGGCGATTGGGTGGTGACGCCGCGGACTGGCAAAGCCGTGGAAGTGAACGCGCTGTGGATCAACGCGCTGGAAACCATGGCCGAATTCGCGCGTTTGCTTGCTCGCCCCGGCGGCGGATACGAAAAGCTCTCTGCGAAGGCCCAGAAAAATTTCCAGAAGTTCTGGAATGAGGAGCGCGGGTGTTGTTTCGATGTGATCGATGCGCCGGGCACGGGCAACGACGCCGCGCTCCGTCCGAATCAGCTGCTGGGGGTATCACTGCCGGTCAGTCCCTTGACCGAAGAGCAGCAGAAATCCGTTGTCGATGTCTGCGCCCAGCATCTGCTGACTTCCTATGGACTGCGCAGCCTGGCTCCCGGCGAACCCGGATACCAGGGGCACTACGCCGGCGGGCCGAAGGATCGCGACGCCGCCTACCATCAAGGCACCGTGTGGGGCTGGCTGCTGGGTCCTTTCGTGCTCGCCCACCTGCGGGTGTACGGTGATCGCGCCGAGGCCATGCGCTTTCTCGAGCCGCTGGGAATTTCCGTCCACATGTATGGACTGGGGACGCTGGGGGAAATTTTCGAGGGCGATCCTCCATTCACGCCGCACGGCTGCATCGCGCAAGCCTGGACGGTCGGTGAAGTTCTCCGAGCCATGCGCGAACTCCAGAATTATCGCGAATCCTAAGTAGCACAGGCACTCTTGCCTGTGCCCCCGTACAATTAGCCGAGCCGTCAGAAAGTAAACCTCCCGACCGTCCAGTTAGCCTCGCGTTGAGGGAGTTTCGTACAGCTCGATCAGAACTTTCCCCGCCGTCGCAGTCGGCAGTAAAAAGAAATTGATGCGCGTGCCGTCCGCACCCGGCCGCGTCTCCGGGTAAACCGGCGTAATCCCGAGGCTTTCCTTCAGAATCGCAGTAGCCCTATCGACATCGCCGCAGCGATATTCAACCTGCTGTATTCCTTCACCAAATTTAGAAAGATAACGTGCAATAGCGCCTGATCCGCGAGGTTCGCTCGTGGTCAGGACATCCAAGGCAACGCCGACCGGAAAGTGCAGCTCAAACTCCTGCGCGTCCTGATGGGGCGGAACATCCGCCAGCCGTGGCGAGCCATTGGCCTCGCGTATTCGATCGAAGGTCGCGGGTTCGACCGCCAGACCCACGGTGACGCTCGGGTTATCCAAGCCAAGCAGCGCTGAGAGTTCGGGATTATTCCGCCATGACGCGGTAGCTTCGTCGGCCAGCGACCGCCCGCGGCTGTAAATCTCGCTGACCGACGCGAATCGCGTGGACGGCTCCCTGGAATAGAGATTCGCGATCGCTGCGGCGAGTGGACTGGACATAGCGAAGCGGGAATTGTAGCGTGAAGGAGCCCAAAGTCCGCGAGCTGAAATTGGGTAACCGAAACGCAGGTTCTTTCATCCCAAGGGTATGCCGAAGCCTGTCTTGTTGACCGTTGATGACGATCCCGAAGTGCTCCGCGCCATCGAGCGCGACCTGCGCGGCCACTACGCGCAGAAATACCGCGTCATGCGCGCCGATTCCGGCAGCGCCGGCCTCGCCACCCTGCGCGAACTTAAAGCCCGAAACAATCCCGTTGCTTTGCTTCTCGCCGATCAGCGCATGCCGAGTATGGACGGCGTAGGATTCTTGGCCGAGGCCATGGACATTCATCCCCAGGCCAAACGCGCCCTGCTGACCGCCTACGCCGACACCAACGCCGCTATCGACGCCATCAACGAAGCCAAAATTCACTACTACCTGATGAAACCGTGGGATCCGCCGGAGGAAAAACTCTTTCCGGCGCTCGACGATCTTCTCCATGATTGGTCGGCGCAGTTTCGTCCGCCCTACGAGGGTATCCGCGTACTCGGCACGCGCTGGTCTTCGCGTTCTTACGATCTTAGGGAATTTATGGCCCGCAATCAGGTCCCTTACCAGTGGATCGACGTGGAAGTCGCTTCGACCGATCCGGAAGTCCGCCGCCTGATCGAGTCCCTCGGGCCGGAGGCGGAAAGCTTGCCGTTGATCCTGTTTCCGGATGGCCAGCGCATCCCCGAACCTTCGCAACAAGCCATCGCCGACAAGATCGGCCTGCAGACCCACGCGCAGACGAACTTCTACGACCTCGCCATTGTCGGCGGAGGTCCCGCGGGTCTTGCGGCGGCCGTGTACGGCGCTTCCGAGGGCTTGCGCACGGTGATGATCGAACGCCAAGCGCCCGGCGGCCAAGCCGGCCTGAGCTCGCGCATTGAAAATTATTTGGGGTTCCCAGCCGGACTTTCCGGCAGCGATCTCGCTCGGCGCGCCGTGGCGCAGGCGCGGCGCTTCGATGTGGAAATCCTTTCGCCGCAAGAGGCCATCAGCGTCCGCGTCGACGGGCCGTACCGCTACCTGAAGCTTGGCGACGGCATCGAGATTTCTTGCCATGCACTACTTCTGGCCATGGGCGTTCAATGGCGAAGCTTGGATATTCCCGGCATCGAGCGTTTTCAGGGCGCCGGCGTTTATTATGGCGGCGGAACTTCCGAAGCGTTGTCCTGCAAGGGCGAGACCGTATACATTATCGGGGGCGCAAATTCCGCCGGCCAAGCCGCCATGCATTTCTCGAAATTCGCCGGCAACGTCATCATGCTGGTGCGCGGCGAATCGCTGGCCAGCACCATGTCGCACTACCTGATCGAGCAAATTGAGAAAACTCCCAACATTGCAGTTTGGCTGCAAACCGTCGTCACCGAGGTTCACGGAGACACTCGACTGGAAGCCATTACCATTTGCCGCGGCTCCGTCGGCAGGCCCGAAAAACTTGCGGCCAGCAGCCTGTTTATTTTTATTGGCGCGCAGCCGCGGACGGAATGGCTGGGCGATTTGATCGAGCGTGATGAACGAGGGTTCGTGTTGTCGGGCCCGGACTTGCTTCGCGATGGCAAGCGGCCCGCGTCCTGGACGCTGGATCGCGACCCGAGTCTGCTGGAGACCAGCGTTCCGGGGATTTTCGTGGTGGGCGACGTGCGTCACGGTTCCGTCAAGCGCGTGGCTTCCGGCGTCGGCGAAGGCGCGGTGGTCGTACAATTCATGCATCAGTATTTAGCCAAGGTACAGTGACGCGTTTGCCGGGGTTCCGCGGTAGCAGTGTCGGCTTGAGAGTGACCAACGAATGACGGACATGCTAGATGACACCGCAGATCTGTACGGCACGTTGAAGCTTCCAAGCCATCCATCGGACAAAGCGACCATCTTCACGGCACTTCGCAAGGTACCCGTTTTCACCGATCTCCCGGACCCCGACCTCGATTGGTTCGTCGAACGCACCCACGAGTTCCGTTTCGAACCCGGCGAAGTGATGATGCGAGAGGGCACGCCAGCCAAATTGATGTTCGTTCTCCTGCAAGGTGAGATCCGCGGCCGCAAAGAGCTCGGTGGCGATGCGCCGGTGTTCACCACCGAAGCGCCCACCGTCACCGGTCTTCTGCCGTTTTCTCGGCTGAAAAACTACGGGCTGACCATCCGGGCCACGCTGCCGACCTGGGGGCTCGCCTATTCCCACACCAAGTTCGGCGACCTTTTGCAGCACCTGCCGGACCTTTCGCAACGCCTCGTCGGCATGTTGACGGATCGTGTGCGCAGCTATACGGAAGTCGAACAGCAAAGCCAAAAGCTCGCGGCGCTCGGCAAACTCTCCGCGGGGCTCGCGCACGAGCTGAACAATCCGTCCGCCGCGGCGCGCCGTTCCGCAAGCACCCTGCGGGAGTGCCTGGCGCGATTGCGTGAAGCGGTCCGAGCCTCGGATGTCGGCCCCGAAGACTGCGCTGCACTCGCCGAGCGCGAGGAAGCCATTCGCCTCTCGTTAAAGCCGGCGCAATACCCGGATGAGTTTGCGCGCGTCGAGCGCGAAGAAGCGATTCAGACCTGGCTGGAAGCCCGTAAGGTGCGCGATGCCTGGCAGCTCGGACCGCTTCTAGCGGAAGCCAATCTTACCGACGCGAATTTGGAGGCGCTCGCGAGCGTCGCGGGAAAGTCGCTCGGGCCGGAACTCACTCGCTTTGCCACCCTGCTCGAAATGGACCGCATCGCCGTCGAACTGGACAACAGTACCGCGCGCATCTCCGATCTGGTCCGCGCGATCAAGGAATACTCGTACATGGATCAGGCTTCCATGCAGGAAGTGGACATCGCCCATAGCCTGGACACCACTCTGACGATCATGCACCATAAGTTGAAACGCAGCATTACCGTGACCCGCGACTATGCTCCCGACCTTCCGAAGGTGATGGCTTATGGCAGCGAGTTGAATCAGGTGTGGACCAATATCATCGACAATGCCGCCGATGTCCTGAAAGATAGCGGGAAACTTGGCATTCGCGCGGTTCGCGACAACGACTACGTGCTGGTCGAAATTTCCGATAACGGGCCGGGCATTCCCGAGGAAATACAATCGAAAATCTTCGAGCCATTTTTCACCACAAAGGGAGTCGGTGAAGGAACGGGTCTCGGCCTCGACATCTCCTACCGCATTATTAAAAAAATCAAAGGGCTCATCACCGTAAAGTCCGCGCCGGGCGATACGCGTTTTGAAATAAGAATTCCCATTAGACCCGCGCGCTGAACGCGGAGGAGGCGCCAAAAATGGCCGACGTTTGCACCCACACCGATCAAATTCGTCCGGTGAAGCCCAAGACCAAGGGCTGCGAAGAATGCCTGAAGATGGGCGACACTTGGGTCCATCTGCGTTTGTGCCTCACCTGTGGACACGTCGGGTGCTGCGACAGTTCCAAGAACAAGCACGCCACCAAGCATTTCCACGCCGTCAAGCACCCTATCATCCGCTCCCTCGAGCCCGGCGAAAACTGGATGTGGTGCTACATCGACGAGCTAATGTTCGAGGAAGAGTAAGGGGCAATCGCGAATCTCGACTGGTAGCGTCGGCATCCTGCCGGCGTTTTTGCGGTCCGTAAGCGAGTACCAAAAGAGCCGGCAGGATGCCCTTCGGGGCTCAGGGCAGACCGGCGCTACGAAGCCTTCGCATCCTTCAAACGCAGCGGAAACAGCAGCGAAGCCACGATCGCCACCAGCAGAATCCCCGCCACCACCAGCAAGGAAACGTGGTCAGCGATGTGCATCCAAGGCTCCACAATCATCTTCCCGCCAATGAACGACAGCACGAACGCAAGTCCCACGGTCAGAAAACGCAGCCGGTTCAGAAATCCCGCCAATAGGAAATACATCGCGCGAAGCCCCAAAATCGCGAAAACATTCGACGTGTAAACGATGAAAGGATCGCGGGTGATTCCGAAAATGGCGGGAATGGAATCGATGGCCAGGGTCACGTCGGTAATCTCGACGACCAGCAGCACCAGGAAAAGCGGCGTCGCGAAAAGCTTCCCTTCCTTGCGCACGAAAAAATGCTCGCCGTGATAATCGCGAGTCAGGCGGAGATGGCTGTTGGCAAACCGGAAGAAGGCGCCCTGTTCCGGCCGAATTTTCTCTTTCCTGGTGAACAGCATGTGAATTCCGGCGTAAACCAGGAACGCCCCGAAGATGTACAGGATCCAGGAAAACTTCTCGATTAGCTCCGTGCCGGCGAAAATCATCATGCCGCGCATGAACAGCGCCCC
>JBEKWY010000090.1:0-19994 GCA_049512575.1 Candidatus Acidiferrum sp. | reverse complement strand
GAGAAAGGCGAAAAGAGAAAGGCGAAAAGAGAAAGGCGAAAAGAGAAAGGCGAAAAGAGAAAGGCGGTCCCTCGCGGTTGACGCCTGGCGGAGCAAGCCCCGCCCCTACAACGGAGCGGGCACGAGAGCGACAGCGATCAGGCCGAGCGGACCCGATCCGCACGAGTGGAGAGTTTTAGGTGCTGAGGAGGTTTGGACGGAGGCGGGCGTAGTTGTGTTCGTTGGCCCAGAGGGTTAGGGGAAGGGCGGCTAAGTCGTCTACCAGAGGGACCGCGTGGCCGTCTTTGGTTAGGTCGATGGTGCGGAGGTAGTAGTGGCAGGTTTCGCAGGCTTCTACGCGGATGTGGGGGAATTGTTCGGCGACGTAGACGGGGAGTTTGTTTTCGGCTTCTTCGCCGCACGTAGGGCAAAGGATGCGGCGGAATTCCCATTCGTGGAGACAGAAGGAGCAGAGGAGGTAGCGTTTTCCGCCGTCGCCTTCGATGCGCAAGACGCCTAGCAGCGGGGCGGAATGGCAGAGAGGGCAGACGGAAAGGGTGGTGATTTGAGGAGGGGCGACGCGGTTGGCAGCCAGGAATTCGGCGTAGGGTTGCAGGAAGACTTGAAGGATGAATTCGGTCAGGGTTTCGGACGCGGCGAGCTGGGCGTCATCCTGAGTGGCGTGTTGCGCGTCGTGTGGTTGGACCTGGGAGCGAAGGTGGTCAGAGGTTCCGGCGACGGTCCAATATTCGTTGATGAACGTGATCCAGGCGGCGGGGCCCTGCAAAGAAAATTGGCGCGCGACTTCCGCGACTGGCGCGGGACCGACGTTCTGGAGCAGCGAGAGTAGCTCCGGGAAGTGTTGGAGTAGCTGGGCCAGATCGAGATTCGAACGGAAACCTTCGGCGGCGGCCGGTATGGGATGCTGGGAGGCGGATGGCGCCAGGTGAGCGTAGAGAAGCTTTTGGAATTGCGCGAGGTGCTGGTAGAACTTCATGACTTCGGAAGCGAAGGAATGGACAACAGCCAGGTGCTGCGCGCGGCGAATGCGCGCGTCGTAATCGGGCCCGCCGATTTTTGCCAACGTCATTTGCGGGGCGTGGAAGACTCCACAATCTCTTTATACCACCCTGGATGGTAGCGTCTGGCAAATTCGATCGAGACGTCACCGCGAATTACGGAGCCGAAGGCGCCGCGTTCCGCGAAAACACCCATGTAGACGTGAATCATGAAGAGGCCGATGGTGAGTAAGGCGCTGGACGCATGAACGATCACCGCGGTGTAACGGAGCCAGCGAAGGTTCCAGGGAATGTACTCCGGGAACCAGAGGACGAGGCCGCTGAGGAACAGCAGGAGGCCGCAGAGAACGAAGCCCCAGAACAGGAGTTTTTGCCCGGCGTTGTAACGGCCGGCTGGGGGCATCTGGTCGTCTTCGTTGCGGATGTAGTGGCCCACGGACTGAAACCAGGCGCGATCGACCTCGGTAAAATGCATCTGCGAGGACCACATGCCATACATCTGTAGCACGCCGAACAAGAAAATCAGGCCAATCCATGGATGCAACATGCGGGAAACAGGAGCGCCACCGAGCATTACAGCGAGCCAGAAAAGCCACGGGGACCAGAAGGCGAGTCCGGTGAGCAGGAGATAGATGTAGGAAAAGGCCGCGACCCAGTGCATCAAGCGTTCGTGAAAAGCGTAACGCAGGACGTGGCCGTGCGGGAGGAGTTGCTCCTGGTGGCTCATGGCTGTTTTCCTTCGTGCGGGACGAGATCTTCTTCTTCGCGAGCTTTCGGGCCGAAGCGCAAGTAGTGAACGAAGAGGCCGATGAGTCCGCCGATCATGGCGGCGTTGCCTAGCCACTTGAGCGGACCCTTCCAGAGTTGTACGGTCCACGGGATGTGCGGATCTTTGGGGAGGCCGCCGTAGAGTTCTGGCTGGGTGGCGTCATGGAGAACATAGATTACGCCGGTGCCGCCCACGCCGGGAGGATCGTAGACTCCGGCATTCGGAAAATTGTAGTGATCGCGGAGCTGGGTGGCGCGGGTGGCGGCTAGTTCTCGCATGTCGTCCTTGGTGCCGAAATGGAGGCAGCCCGTGGGGCAGGACTTGATGCAGGCGGGCTCCAGGCCTTCGCTGACGCGATCGGTGCACAGAGTGCACTTGTAGACGCGCTTGGTTTCCGGGTTGAATTTGGGAATGTTGAAGGGGCAGCCGGTGATGCAGTAGCCGCAGCCAATGCAGTTAGCTTGCTGGAAGTCCACGATGCCGTTGGTGTATTGGACGATAGCGCCATCGGAGGGGCAGGCCTTCAGGCAGCCGGGATCGGCGCAGTGCATGCACTGATTTTTACGCATCAGCCACATCAGGGTGCCGTCTTCGCGCTCGTGCTCGTTGAAGAGGATCAGGTTCCAATAATTCCAGCGGGTCTCCGGCATTGTCTGGTAGGTATTGCCGAAGACGGTTTCGCCGAAGGGAAGATCGTTCCACTCCATGCAGGCGACTTCGCAGGCTTTGCAGCCGATGCAGGTGGTGGTGTCGATGAGCTTGCAGAGGGTGGGCTCGCGCTGAGTGTCTTCGCCGGGGACAGAGCCGGCGTGGCCGGAGATTTTTTGGATGCGTAGTGTGGCCTGGCTCATACGAGTCCTCGGTACAAAGGGACGGCAATGAATGGAGATGGAAGCGAGTTAAGCGGCGAAGACGGGCACGGCAATGCCGTGCCCCTACGGGATATTTGTTCGCGCGAGGCTGCGAGTAGAGTCGGAGACATTGGCTACGCTTTTTCAACCTTTACAAGGAAACCTTTGAACTCGGGTGTGTAGGCGTTCGGGTCGATGACCGTGGGGCTTAAGGAGTTGGTCAGGTCCTTGGCGGTTTTGCCTTCGTCTTCAGCGATGCCGCGATAGCCCCAGTGAATGGGAATACCTACCGTGTAGATTTTCTTTCCGTCGACCATCAGCGGCTTGATGCGCTTGGTGACCATGGCCTTGGCGACGTAAAAGCCGCGGGCGCTGGAGACTTTTAGTTTTTCGCCGCCGCGGATGCCCATCTCGTCGGCCATTTCGGCAGCCACTTCGATGAACGGCTCGGGGACGAGTTGCACGTTCATGGGATTGTTCTTGGTCCAGTAGTGATAGTGCTCGGTCAGTCGATAGGTGGTGCAGATCACGGTGAAGCCGTCCTTTACCGTGCCGTACTTGTCGTCGGGAGTCTTAAAGCGCTTGACGACGGGATTGTGCGTTTGCTGAGGGTGCAGCGGGTTTTCGATGGGACTTTCTATCGGCTCGTAGTGTTCGGGGAAGGGGCCGTCGGCGAATGCGCCAAGTGGAGCGAAAATGCGGCCGACGCCTTCGGCGTTCATGATGAACGGGCCCATGTGGTCTTTCGGCTTGGAGTCGGCCTTGAAGTCAGGGACATCGTTGCCGACCCACTTTTGCGCGTCTTCGTTCCACCAGACTTGGCGGCGGGAGGGATCCCACGGCTTGCCGTCGAGATCGCAGGAAGCGCGATTGTAGAGAACGCGGCGATTGGCAGGCCAGGACCAGCCCCAGTTTTGGTGCACGCCCATGTTGGAGGGATCGGAAGGATCGCGGCGCGCGGTGAGATTCCCAGCTTCGGTATACGCGCCACAATAGATCCAGTTGCCGCAGGCGGTGGTGCCATCGTCTTTGAGCCAGGCGAAACCGGGGAGCTGCTGGCCGGTCTTGATCTGCTGCTTGGTGGCGGGATCTTCGAGATCGGCAAGGGCCTTGCCGTTGATTTCTTTCAAGACTTCGGAGAGAGATGGGTTCTCCGGTTCGGTGTACGCCCACGTCAATTTCAAGATTGGATCGGGAAACTTTCCTGGATCTTTTTTGTAGAGATCGCGAACCTTCAGGAAAATTTGGGCGATGATGGCTTGATCGAGCCGGCAATCTCCAGGCATCGGTACCGCCGCGTTTTTCCACTGTAGCCAGCGCGCGGAATTGGTAAAGGTGCCGTCTTTTTCGGCGAAGCCGGCGCAGGGCAGGCGGTAGACGGTGGTCTGGATGGTCTTCATCTCGTCGGTGGTGATAGCGGGAGAGCGCCAGAATTCGCTGGTTTCGTCCGGATAGATTTCGCCTACCACTACCCATTCGGCTTTTTTGAGCGCGTCGATGTTTTTGCGGGAGTCGGGACCGATGGCCACGCCGTTCATGCCAAAAGCGAAGAAGCCTTTGACGATGCCGTTATACATGTTGTCCCACATCTGGACCCAGGAGTAATTGCGGTCGATCTTGGGCAAGTAATCGAAGGCAAAACCGTTTTGTTTGGTGGCGGCGTCGCCGTACATGGCCTTGAGCCAACTGGCGGCGAACTTCGAAGTGTTACCGTAGTAATTGAAAGAGTCCCAAGGCGCGGGTTTGGATGGCTTGGGAGTGATGCGCTTCATCCAGTCGTCGAAAGAGGTGTCGGCGGGAGTAGGCACTTTCAAATAACCCGGCATGTTGTCGAAAATGCCTGCCATGTCGGTGGCGCCTTGAATGTTGGAGTGGCCGCGGAGAGCATTGACGCCGCCGCCGGCGCGTCCGACGTTGCCCATTAGCAGTTGGAGCATGGCAGCGGTGCGAATGATCTGCGTGCCGAAGCTGTGCTGGGTCCAGCCCACGGCGTAGATGACGGTGGCAACTTTTTTGGTGTCGCCGTCTTTGCGGATGGAGGTGAAGAGGTCGGCGGCTTTTAGGAATTGTTCTTTGGGAATACCGGTAATACGCTCGACCATTTCCGGTGTGTAACGCGAATAATGTTTCTTCAGAAGCTGGAAGACGCAGTTGGGATTCTGCAGGGTCAAATCGTAGTCGACTTTTTCCGGCAGGGGCGGTAGCGGTGCGGGCGCGGAACCTTGTCCCGTCTGCATGCCAGCCGTGTTCTTCGCCGGACCACCGCCGCTGCCGGTGTAATTCCAGGTGGTGCGGTCGTAGGATTGCTTTTGGGCGTCGAAGCCGGAGAAGACGCCGTCGGTGTCGGCGGGAAGCTTGAAGTCTGGGGTAACGATGAACGCGGCGTTGGTGTAGTTGATTACGTAGTCTTTGGCGATGCGATTGTTTTCGATGGCGTAATGAATCATACCGCCGAGGAAAGCGATGTCGGACCCGGCGCGAATCTGGCAGAAAAGGTCGGCGACCGATGCGGTGCGGGTGAAGCGCGGATCGACCACGATCATTTTGGCGTTGCGATTACGCTTGGCTTCGACCGGCCACTTGAATCCGCAGGGATGGTTCTCCGCCGGATTCCCGCCCATGATCAGCATCATGTCGGTATTCTTGATATCGACCCAGCCGTTGGTCATTGCCCCGCGTCCGAACGTTGGTCCCAAACTTGAGACCGTGGGGCCGTGTCAAACTCTGGCCTGATTTTCCAGGTGCACGACCCCCAGGGCGCGCATGGACTTGACGACGAGGTAGTTGAATTCGTTGGTGTCGGTACAGCCGCCGGTGAAGGCGATGGATTCGCAGCGGTTGACGGTGTGGCCGTCCTTATCCTTCTCGATGATCGTGTCGTCGCGGGTTTTCTTGACGCGCGCGGCAATCTCATTCAGGGCATCGTCCCACGATATATATTCCCAATCGGTGCCGCCGGGACGCCGCACCTGAGGCCGCAGCAGGCGGCGTTCATTCATGATGTCTTGTTCGAGCGAGGAGCCTTTCGGGCACAGAGTGCCGCGATTGATGGGATGGTCCGGGTCGCCTTCGACGTGGACGACCTGTGGGGTAACATTCTTGGCGCGGTCGCCGATGGTGTAGATAATGACGCCACAGCTTACGGAACAGTACGGGCAGGTGGAGCGAGTTTCATTGGCGCGGGCGATCTTGAGGACGCGAAGCTGAGCGTAGGCGGGCTGGAGGTCGAAACCAAAGACGGCTGCGGCGGCTCCGCCGACGGTGCTGAGTTTCAGGAAGTCTCGCCGGGAGGGATTCATTTGGTAGAGCCCCCATTCGCGAGTATGGGACTGCGCGCTCGCGAGCCTATAGATAGAACGCTTACGATAATCTGTCAAGTCAACCCGATGCAACCTGCATTTGCATGGATGAAATCGAAGGCGGGGCGGTTGCGATTTTTTTAAGAGGAGACAACGGTGACAAAGGACAGCAGCGGGCCGAACGATTCCAAGCGGGAGCATCCGCTCATCGCGACCGGACGGGAGGGAATGTCCGTCGCGAAGCTGATTGGATTCAGCCTCATTGAAGCGGGTGAGGGGCGCGCCGTGGTGACCCTGGAAGCTGGGCCTCAGCATGCCAATCCGATGGGAACGCTGCACGGCGGAATTCTGTGCGACATTGCCGACGCTGCGATGGGCATCGCCTTCACCAGCACGCTGGATCCGACGGAATCGTTCACGACCGTGGAGCTGAAAATTAATTTTTTCCGTCCAGTGTGGGAGGCGGAGCTGCGAGCGGAAGGCAAAGTGGTGCGTCGAGGCAAGACCGTGGGGTACGTGGAGTGCGAAGTCACCGACGAGGATGGGCGGGCCGTCGCGAAGGCCAGTTCGACGTGTCTGGTGCTGCGAGGAAAAGACGCTGCGGGGCGGTGAACGCACAGGTCCAACCTCAGACGGTAGGCTCAATCCATGGCGACCGGACCGCTTTTTGTACCTGGTCGATGCATCAGGAAAATGAAGGGAACAAGCAGCAAGAAAAGTCCGCCGAGAAGGCGGAATACGGTGTTGTAGGCGAGCATGCTGGCCTGTTGTTCGACCATGCGAAACACCATTGCTCTGGCCTGATTCATCGCGCTGACGGTGTCCCCTCCTCGACTCAGGAACATATGTTGCAACGCACCCAGCATTTGGCGAGCGCTGGCGCTGTAAGGGTTCACGTGCTGGCCCAAGACATCGATATTTGCTTGCTCGCGCCGCAATTGGACGGTGTTGACGGCGGAGATGCCGATGCTGCCGCCGAGGTTGCGAACCAGGTTGAACAAGCTGGTGGCGTTGCCCATGGCTTCTTTGGGGATGAGAGACATACTCGTGGTGGTGAGCGGAACAAAGACGAGCCCCAGGGATAAGCCCATTTCGAACTGTGGCCAGAAATAATCCCAGTAGCCCGCTTGCAGATTGAGCCTGGAAAATTGAAATAGCGTCAGGGCGCAGACGACCATACCCACGGTGAGTAGCTTGCGAGGGTCGAATTTTCCCATAATCAAGCCGACGACCGGCATGGCGATGAAGGATCCGAGTCCACGCGGAGCCATGGCGATGCCAGCGCGGAGTGCGGGGTAACCGAGGAGGGTCTGTAGAACCAGCGGAATCAACACTGTCGTGCCGTAGAGACCGACGCCGAGCATAGCCATCAGGAATACGCCGGTGGAATAGGTACGATCCTTGAATACGCGCAAGTTGACGACGGGCTCCGCGATGCTGAGCTCGTAGAAAATAAATCCGATGAGCGCGACGGAGGCTATGACGGTCGCTACGGTGATCCAACTTGTGCCGAACCAATCTTTTTCTTGTCCTTTGTCGAGCACGAGCTGCAGCGTGCCGATACCGACCGCGAGCATGCCGATGCCCCAGTAGTCGATTTTGGACGAGACCCGCCGGATGTAATGCGGGTCAAACACGAACGTGCGAGTCATGACGAGCGACGCAAGCCCGATCGGAACGTTGATATAGAAGACCCAGCGCCAGCTGTAGCTGTCGGTCAGCCAACCACCGAGAACGGGCCCAAGCAGCGGGGCGACGACGATTCCGAGTCCCCAGAAGCCCATCGCTTTGCCGCGGTCTTCCGGAGGAAACGATTCGAGCAGGACGGCTTGAGAAATCGGTTGTAGTCCTCCGCCGCAGGCGCCCTGGATCACGCGGCACACGATCAGGAAGGGAAGGGTGGGCGCGAGACCGCAAAGGAAAGATGCGATCGTGAATCCGGTTACGGACATCATGAGCATGCGCTTGCGTCCGAAGAAATTCGAGAGCCATCCGGTGAGCGGAAGAATGATGGCGTTGGAAACCAGGTAGGAAGTCAGGGTCCAAGTAGCCTCGTCGACGGTGGCCGACAAGCTGCCGGCAATGTGGGGAAGGGAGACGTTGACGACGGTGGTGTCCAGCACCTCCATGAACGTGCTGAGCATCACGGCGACAGCGATAATCCACGGATTAACGAGCGGCGTGCTGGGAGAGGCGTCCTCGGGCATTCCGAATCTCTGATCTCACCTGCGAACGATAGCTGGGGGTACGCCGACAGTGTGAAATAAAGAATAGCGCGCGGGAAGATGAATATCGAGAGTGTGCGGGAATTGCTACGCTGGCGCCGTGCCTGCGGTTGACCGGTCTAAAGACGTGCTTGCCGCAGGCCGGCGGGCCGTTGCGGGTCGCGAGAAGGCGAGAAATTATTCGTAACGGATGGCGCTGGATGGATCCATTCGCGCCGCGCGGCGGGCGGGCACATAGCTGGCGGTCAAGCCGACCACAACCAAGAAGAGGGCAGCGGCGAGCACCGAGAGCGAGTCGTTCGGTTGAATTCCGAATAGCAGCGAACTCGCGCCTCGCGTTGCCGCAAGCGAAAAAAGCACGCCCAATGCAATGCCGGCAGCCAGCATCCACAGTGTCTGCCGGGTGATGATGCCGACGACGTCCGCATGACTGGCGCCGAGAGCCATGCGGATCCCAATTTCGTTCCTGCGCATGGCCACGATGTAAGAAATGACTCCATACAGCCCGATGATGGTGAGAAGTATCGCTAGCAATCCAAAGGCACCCGAAAGAAACGCCATAATGCGCTCCTGGACCACGCCTTTCTGGATGTTGGTGCGAAATAAACGAAATTCCGCAGTGATTCCCGGGTTGAACTGCGCCACCTTGGCCTGCGTCTGGGAAATGATCTGCGAAGAAGAAGAGTAGTGGAGAAACACGAACATCGCGGATTCCCCGATGGGAAATTGGGACACTACGCCGAACGATTCGGGTGGAGTTGGTTCTCGAAGTTCCGCATATTTTGTGTCTCTTACCAAGCCGACGATCTCGCATTGAGCCGCCGGGTAGCCAGGTTCGGCAACAGTGCGCATTGTCTTTCCGAGTGGATTCGCGCCGCCCAGAAATTTAGAGGCCATCGTCTGATTGACGATCACCACACAAGGAGACGTCCGAGTGTCGCGGTCGTTGAAATCACGTCCCTCAAGAATGGGAACGCCTAGGGTTTGGAAATATCCGGCACTTACCCAGGTGAATTTCGAGGCGCCGTCGACATCGCCGGCGCGGATGCCCAGGGACCAGGTGCTTCCGTCCAGCGGGACATGCATAGAGGTGGCCACCGAATCGACAGCAGGAATCGAACGCAGCTGCTCCATGAGGTCGCGCAGTAACACTTCATAATTCTCTTCGGAGAGCTTCAGGTGGGTCATGTTAATGAAGCCCACGAGAATGCCATCCTCGCGAAAGCCAGGGTCGAGGGTCATCAAATTGCGAAAGCTGCGCACGAACAGAAGAGCGCTTACCAACAGCACCATCGAAATGGCGATTTGTGAAATCACCAGAGTGCGCTGAAAGGAAAAGCGTTCCCGGCCCGACGTCGTGCCGCGACTACCGGACTTCAGTGCCACGGTCGGCGTGGTCCGCGAAGATCGTAGCGCGGGGACGAGATCAAAGAGCGCGCATGTGGCCAGGGCAACCGTGCCGGTGAAGGCCATGACTCGCCAGTCGAGGCCCAAATCGAGTCGCAGCGTGTTGTCTTGCGCGCCGAGTAACCACAGGATAGTTCGGCTGAGCGCGTAGGCGACGGCCGAGCCGAGGATCGCTCCACCAACCGCCAGCACGAACCCTTCCGCGAGTAATTGGCGCAGCAAACGCCAGCGCGAGGCCCCCAAGGCAGCGCGCACAGCCATATCCTTCTCCCGCGCACTCGCTCGAACCAGCATGAGATTGGCGAGGTTCGCGCACGCGATCAGCAACACCAATCCGGTAATTCCCAACAGCAGCCACAACGACGCGCCGTACTTCTCGCGGAGCGAGCTAATGCCGTTGGGCGCGGGATACACCGCCAATTGGAATTTGCGATAGCTGTCCAGGACCGGCGCGCTGTATCCGTCCGGAAGGGTCGCCTCGATGATTCCGGGGCTGATCGACTCCAGCTGCGCGGAGGCGCGCTCGGAAGTCCAGCCGGGTTTCAGGCGGCCCACCACGGAAAACTGCATGAAGTCATGCCGGGCGAAATAAACATCCTGCGGGTGAAATGCCAGATGCGAGCAGAACGGCAAAGCGAGATCGAAGTTTTTGCCGACCTCCAGGCCGAAGAAACCCGGTGGCGTGACACCAATCACTTGCGTCAAATGATCGTCGACAAAGAGCTTGCTGCCGATTGCGGAATCCTGTCCGCCAAACTCGCTCTGCCAATAGGCATAGCTGAGAACGACTCCCGACGTTCCGCAACCGGGGCGGTCGTCCTCGGCGGAAAGAAGCCGTCCTCTGAAGGGCGCCACGCCGAGTGTGGTGAAGAGGTCTCCGCTAACCCAGAGGCCCGGCGCGCGTGTTTGTTGCGCGCCTTGGCCTAGGCGAAAATCATGCTCGAGCCAGGCGAATACGCCGGACAAACCTTCCTGCTGCGCATGGATTTGTTCGAAGAGCGCGAGGCTGAGTGCGGCTGGCGTCCTACGGATGCCGACCGTGTAGTTCCCGCCCTTCACCTGCACGCTGACTAGAGATTGTGGATCTGCGACCGGCAAACTGCGAAGACGCACCGAGTCGATCAACTGGAAGATTGCGGCATTGACGCCTATACCCAGGGCGAGCGTCAGTATGGCGGCGACCGCGAAGCCAGGACTTTTTCGCAACGAACGGAGAGCCAGCCGAAGATCCTGCAGCGTGGATTCTCTCCACGAAATAGCGCGTGGTTCCGTGTAGTCCGCGTGTATGCCCGGTGGTCGAACTGTTCCCATGAGTCGTCGGACATCTTTCCGATTCAGCATCCATCCGTGCTCCTTGTCTCTCGCCGACGCAGGGCTGGAGTCCAGGAGCCGGTCGAGCCGCAGAGTGCAGGGAGACTTGGCGCGGTGCAGGAAAGGGCTGAAAAAAGCCCAGGTACTGCTGTAAGAATGACGGGACTATCTATATAGCATAGTCCGGTCGAAGATCAAGGGCCGTGTGACGACGAGCGACACGAAAAATATTAGGGAGCAGCTGCGGAAGAGGCTTGAATCGGAGGATCGGTATCCGTCGTGGTGGCGGTGGCGCGATAACGAACCAGCAGCAGCGTGAGATCGTCCGCCTGGCTCGCGCCGTGCGCGAAATTCTCCACCGATTGCAGGACGATTTGCTGGAGTTCCTCGAGCGGCGTCTGCATGTGGCCGGTAAGAACATCTTTGAGCCGAGGAACGCCGAAGAGTTGCTCGGCGGGATCCATCGCTTCGGTGACGCCGTCGCTGAACAGCACCAGGGTGTCGCCAGGTTCGAGCTGAAGGCACACGGCCGTGTATTCCGCTTCGGGAACGAGCCCGACGGGATACGATCCCTCGGTGAAAACATCCTCGGCGATGCCGCGGCGAATCAAAAATGGAGAAGGATGCCCTGCGTTGATGTATTCCAGGTGGCCTCGATCGTCGAGAATGCCGAAAAACATCGTGGCATAGCGTCCGATCTCGGAATGGTCGCACAGGAAACGGTTGACGTGATTGAACACTCGCGCCGGATCCGTGCCCAGAGACATGCCGGACAAGGCGCCTTGCAGCAAGTTGGTGCAAAGTGCGGCGCCAAGCCCCTTGCCGGAAACGTCCGCAAGCAGGAACGCGGTGCGACTTTCGCCCAGGGAGAAAACGTCAAAGTAATCGCCACCTACCGCGAGGCAGGGAAAATTGATGCCGGAGACGGAAAGGTGTGGGTAATCGCGAAAATTCTTCGGTAGCAGAGCCTGCTGAATGTCGCGGGCGATGCCGATTTCCTGTTCGAGACGCTGGCGTTCGCGTTCACGTTCGACGAGCCGGGCATTGTCGAGAATGCTTGCTGCGTCGGCGGCGAGAGCGTCCAGAATTTGGCGGTCGAGCTTGGAAAACGCCGCCGGCCGGCGTGAATCCAGATACAGAACGCCGAGAAAATCGCCGCGCTTGATATTGATCATCGACTGATCGGTGTTAGCGCGCGACATGGCATACAAGGGAATGACCACGACGGCGCGCAACCGTTGTGCGACAATGCTTTGCGCGGCCTGCAAGTCCATGTCGGCTTGCGCCAGATCCTCGGTGATGACGGCCGATTGTCGTCTCAGCGCGAGCTGAATAGCGGTCTGGCTCGGCGTGAGGCTTTCTGGCGGGAGTCGCATGCCCCCGCTTCGGCGCGCGAGACGCACCTTGAGCCCCACCTTATCATCCACTTCCAGGAGCAGGCCGCGGTCCGCGTCGGTGACCGAAACGGCGTGATCGAGCATGTGGCCCAGTACGGTATCGAGCGGCAGCTGCGAATGCAGCAGCGTGGTGGCTTCCAACAGCAGGTTCAGCTTGCGAAGACCGCCGCCTCCGGGCTCCGAGCTGGTGATGTGCTCGATGCGCGTCAGTAGATGAGGAAGAGAATCGGTGCTGGCATTCGCAGCGGAACGGTAAATGATTTCGTAGGAATCATCGAGACCGAAAGTGATGGCATCGCCGTCCTGCAATTCCCGGCTTTCTACTTTTTCGCCGTTGACGAACAGGCCGCGGCGTTGCCCGCGATCTTCGATGTAGTACTTGTTCGCCTCGGTCACGATTGCTGCGCAGTTCCGCGAAATACGCCGATCGGCGAGCTGCAGGTGGTTGCCGGTTTCCGCGCCACGCCCGATCAGAAATGGCATCTGCGTCACGCGAACGTAACGCCGCGCGCCGTCGGGAGAGACAACCTCCAGCACGGTTTCCGCTAAATTTGGGACGGTGTCGGGCATAGCCGATGAATGGCGGGATTGTAGCACGCGAACCGCGAAGAAGAGGCCCGCTCGACGCGAATGTTTGCCGGGGCGGAGATACCTTCTTTTTGGTTGAAACGGGGGCGGACGCGTTGCTCTGGAGAAGACCGGTCAGCCTTCAGGCGCGCACTCCACTATTTTCGCCGAGATTGCCCGATTCACCGGCCGAGGCCTGCGATCGACCAGTCGAGCGAGCGTCACGCGATGCGGCAATCTGCGCGGCCGCTGCCGGAACGGTTTGCCCGAAGAGCGAGTATGCCTTTAGTGCTTCGTCCAACGGCGTGCGGTGCAATAGGCGTGAAGCTGTGGACCCGGCTCGAGACAGCCATAGGCGCATCGAAGGCACCGGGGCGTCGGCCGGCGGAATCTTGGAGTCCATAAACCGTCGGTCACAACGCGCGCAACGGTAGGGCGAAAGCTTCAGGAGGAGGTAAAGAGTCTCTTCGAGGGTGCCGTACGGGTCCGCTTTCCAAACCGAGCGGCTCTTGCATTGCGGGCATTCATGGAATCCAGTCTTATTCCGAAAGCCAAGTCGCACCAAGCACACCCCGATTACTGTTACTTGCGAGACCCTGGCTTTGGGGACGCGTGCCGCCCGCGAAGCATCGCTAGGTGTACTTTATGCCAATCCAGCGGCGCAGATGCAATAGGAAAGATAGTGGAGAAATGTGCAAACCTTTGAACATGAGTACTATACCCAAGGTTCTCTGTTTTTTGTCATGGCTGCCGGACTTCGCTGAGACGCTTTTCACTAGTCGGGTGCAGGCTCGAAGGCATTCCTGCGAAGAAGCGGTAATGAGTTTTCGATCCGCAGCAATCGGCTTGATGGTAGGCTATTTAGTTCTAGTACCTGTGTAAGATTGTCCGCTAATTCGGCTTCATCCCCGGCCCCTTCGTTCGAGCATTCGACCCCCTATAACCCCTACTTTCTCATTTCTTTTCATGTACTTAAGTACAGGGTTGCAACTTCGCGCTGCCCCAATGGGTTCTAAGTTGCAGCAGCAAATACTGCTGCTAACGTTAATCCTATGAGGCTGACGAGACTAGCTTGGGGGTTGGCTCTGCTGCTGCTCTGGGCGGCTCCGCGGGCGCGTGCCGACGTGGCGGTGTTTCTCGAGGAGCCCTATAGCTACGATGGCGCGTTTGCCGGCACGGGGCACGCCGCCGTCTATCTGACGCGCGTTTGCGCCGCCTCCCCGACGATGCTCAGGCGCTGCCAGCCGGGCGAACTGGGAGTCGTCCTGAGCCGTTATCACCGCGTTGCCGGATACGACTGGATCGCGGTCCCTCTCTACCCCTATCTCTATGCGGTCGATAGACCTGAACACATCCCGCTGTTTACGGACAACAAATTAGAAGCAGCGCTGCGGGACCGCTATCGACGCAAATTCCTGGAAGCCGTGGTGCCCGATGGCCCTTCCGGGGAGACTCCCGGGGGCGATTGGTATGAGCTGGTGGGATCGGCGTACGACCGCACTTTGTATGGGTTCCAAATCGAGACGTCCGTGGCGCAGGACGACAGGTTCATCGCCCAGTACAACGCGCGGCCGAATCACGAATCCTACAAGCTGGTCACCCGTAATTGCGCGGACTTCGTGCGTGAAGCCATCAATTTCTACTACCCGAAAGCCGTCAAGCGAGGCCTCATCGCCGACCTCGACGTCTCCACACCCAAGCATGTGGCGAAATCGCTGGTCCAATTCAGCAAGCGCAATCCGGAGTTGCAATTCACGGCTTTCGTGATTCCGCAGGTGCCAGGTACGATTCGCAGAAGCCGGCCGGTGCGCGGGGTGGTCGAGTCCGTCTTCAAAGCAAAGAAGTACGAATTGCCGTTACTCGCCCTGCACCCGGTGGTCGCGGGCGGCTTCGCTGCGGCATACGTGGCCGGAGGCCGCTTCAGTCCTCCCCAGAATGCCCTGGTGTTTTCGGCGGATGATGGTTTGCAATCACCCTTGAGCACTCGGGAGCGGCGTGCGTATCAGAAGGGGCTCGAGGAAGTAACGCGCGTGAATGCGGATGCGGAGCCTCGGCCCGGAGTAACTTCCTGGCACCATCTCTTGGAAGGCGCACAATTGCGCCTGGACGAGAACGGCAGTCCGGTGTTGCAGGTGCGGTCTGGAGGCGATGTGATCGAGGTTGGGATTACGCGCGAGACTGTTCTAAGCAGTGAAGCGCCGCCTGAAATCGTGCAGCAAATCCTGGTTACGCGGCTGCGCGAGCAGTTGCGGGGTGGACGGGCCTCCAAGATATCCGAACCTGAGTTGCGGGAAGATTGGAAGCAGCTGAAGACTGCCTTCGCGGAGGAATCGGAAGGCGATGCGGTACAAAGAAATACATCCGGCGCGGTCGAGACCACGACCTTGCCGCTTTTGGCCCGTCAGTAAAGTTTCGCTCCCAGGTCATGCAGTAAAAAATCACGCCCCCCCCACTTCTTCGCGAACAATGCAATCCCGAAACTGTTCTGAAATCCTTGCGTAAATTCCTAACACCGTAAGAGGGTTGACCTCAACCCGCCGTCATACAAATCCTCTGACAATTCTCAGATCACGTCCACATAGACTCTATTTCTCAAAGGCGGCACAAGTATTACGATCGTCCAAGTCGTGTTACGCTATCGGCGCTCTGGGCGCGTTCGCCGCAGAGAAGAAGTGCACATAAGTCGAGCAGTGAGGTGGTGGTCATGAGTGATTTGAGCCGTACGGGCGTTTCGATTGACTCGGAGCTGCTGGACGAGTTTGACAGGTTCATCGAGAAGCAGGGTTACACCAACCGGTCGGAAGCTCTTCGTGACCTTATTCGCGATCGCCTCGTATCAACGGATGTGATGGCGCCAAACGCGGATGTAGTTGGAACGGTCACGCTGATTTACGATCACCATAGCCGGCTCTTGCCCGAAAAACTCACGGGCATCCAGCATCAGCACCACGGTGAAATCATTTCCACCGTTCATGCCCACCTCGATCACGACACCTGCCTTGAAGTTGTCGTCGTGAAAGGCAAATCGAAGCGGATTCAACAGCTCGCCGATCTGCTCATCAGCATCAAGGGCGTGCAACATGGACGGTTGGTGATGAGTTCTCCGGCCATCGGTCATTCGTCTACAAAACACAATCACAAATAAGAACGGCCATTCGATGAGCCCCCATCCAAAGGCAAAGCGAAACACCGCGACGAGCAAGGTGAGTGCTTGGATGGGAGCCACGGTGCTGGTTGATCTTGAGACGATGATTGCCAGTCAAAGGCGGTGCCCAGCCGCTGCAGTACAGGGAATCGCGATTCTGCTTTTTGCGGCGGTGTCGTTGTTGGCGGCGGCCAACGGAAGCCTCTCCGGAACGATCAGGGATCCCAGCGGTGCAGTTGTCGCGGGCGCTACCGTTACGCTGGTCAATCTGGCGCTCAGGTCGGAATTCCAAGCGACCACAAATCGCCAGGGATTTTATGCCTTTCCGACAATTCCGGTTGGTCGCTACGACCTGACCATAGAAGCTCTCGGTTTCAAAACGCAGAGGAAAACAAACCTGACGATCGATACGGACGCGGCCCTGAAAATGGACGTAGCGCTGCAAATCGGGCAGCGCAGCGAGACGGTAACGGTAAAGGCGACCGAGGCGTCCACGGAAACGCAAATCGACACGGTGGCAACACATCTAGGCGAACTGGTGACCGCTGCGCAGATGACCGCGCTGCCATTGAACGGGCGAAGCTACACCGACCTGCTGCCGATCCAGCCGGGAGTTGTTCCGGTAACCACACTGCTGCCCAGTTCGGTGATTATGGCCGGCGTCACCGGAGGTCTTTCCCCATCCGGCGATCTCAACCCGGGTAATTTGTCGATTGACGGACAGAGAGAATCGTCGAACGGTTTTCTGGTGAATGGGATTGACGTGCAGGAGCACATGAATGGCGGGGCGTCCATCGTGGCGAATCTGGATTCCATCGAGGAATTCAAAGTCCTGACGAATAATTTCGACCCGGAGTACGGCAACTACAACGGCGGCATGATTACCGTCGTCACCAAGTCCGGAAGCGATTCCTTCCATGGCGATGCCTTCGAATTTTTGCGCAACACGGTTCTGGATGCTCGCGGCTATTTCGACCCGACCCGGCCGGAGTTCCGCCAGAATCAGTTTGGCGGGACGCTGGGCGGGCCGGTGAAGCATCAGAAGCTTTATTTTTTTGCTGATTATCAAGGCACGCGAACAACCGAAGGTGTGGAAACGGGCGAAATTACCGTCCCGTCCACGCAAGATCGAACTGGCAATCTGTCCGACGTCGCATCCACTCTAACGGGCACGGTAAGCGGTGCGTATCTGGCAAGCCTGCTCTCGCAGAAACTGGGTTACACCGTTTCCACGGGGGAGCCTTACTACTCGCCTGGATGCACGAGTGCCTCGTGCGTATTCCCGAACGCGGTGATTCCCAAGAGCGCATGGTCCGCGCCGGCGCTCGCATTGCTGCAATACATTCCGTCACCAAATATTACCGCCAACCAATTCTCCACTTCGGCGTATGCGCAGACAGTGCGGGACGACAAAGGCTCGGGGCGGCTCGACGCCAACACTCGATTCGGCCAGCTTTCCGCGTACTACTTCCTGGACGACTACGGCCTCGATAATCCGTACCCCGGCCAGCAGGGCGGCGCGAGCATACCTGGTTTTGACGCGCTGACCTTCGGTAGGGCCCAATTGATCAGTCTGGGAGACGCGAAGGTTTTAGGCAGCGGCACCGTCAATGAGTTCCACATCGGTTTCCTGCGTTACGCCAACGTGATTGGACAACCCAAGGGAGGTCTCGGGGTCAGTTCGGCAGCGCAAGGCTTCGCAGCGCCGCCGACGGGTATTGTGGTGCAGGCGCCGCAGTTTGAAGGCGTCGAAAATATTGTTTTTCCCACGTTCGTCATGGGCGTTCCCATCACCAATGAAACGCAAGTGAACAACACGCTGTATTTGAGCGACACGTACTCGAAGGCGATGGGGCCGCACACGCTGAAGTTCGGGGGGCAATTTCATCTCGACCAGGTGAACGAGCATCCCAACGCCACCTTCAACGGGACTTTCAACATCGACGGAACCGAGACCGGCTCCGCTTTCGCCGATTTCCTGATCGGCGTGCCCAGCAATTTCACGCAATCCTCGGGCCAGCCTTTTTACCTGCGAAATCGCTACGCGGGACTTTTTGCGCAGGATAGTTGGAGGGCGCGAACGGACTTGACCATTAACTTCGGACTGCGATGGGACTACATCATGCCGTTCTGGGAGAAGTACGACAATGTGCAGACCATCATCCCGGGAAGGCAGTCCGTCCTTTATCCCGATGCGCCGGAAGGTCTGCTAGTGCCGGGCGATCCGGGAATCCCCAGCACCATTTCGCCTTCGAAGGACGATAACTTCGCCCCAAGATTAGGCTTGGCCTATGCTCCCAAGTTCGACCATGGAATTCTGAAGAAAGTTTTTGGAGACGGCGAGAAGAGCAGCATTCGGGCCAGCTATGGAATCTTCTACACGGCGTTCCCAGGACTGTCGGCGGGCGTCATGTACGCCGTCCCTCCCTTTGGTTACAATTATCTAAGTCCCACTCCACCACTGTTTGCGGCGCCCTTCATCAACGCGCAAGACGGAGCGCAGAATATCAATCCGTTTCCGCTCACCTTTCCTCCGCACAATGTCTCGCAGAAAAATCCCGACACTTCGTTCGATTTTCCGAGCGTGATTCCAATCAGCGCGGACCCTTATTTTTATTATCGGAACAGCGTTCCGTACACCGAGAACTACATGCTGTCCTTCCAACGGAAGATCACTGCAAGCACGCTGCTCACGATGAGCTACACGGGAAATCAAGGGCACCACATATTGGCGGTAGTTTCGACCAACCCCAGTAATCAGGCTCTTTGCCTCAGCCTCAGCCAGCCAAGTGAAGTGGCGTCCGGAAGCCCAACGTGCGGACCTTTCGCCGAGGATAGCCGGATCACCAGCGCCACCGGACAGGTGTATCAGGGGACACGAGTCGGCTTGGGTTCCAACTATGGCGAGGACACCGCGCAAGAAACGATCGCGAATTCCAACTACAACGCGCTGCAAACGAATTTGCGCTACGTCGGCAAGAAGTCCGACTTTCTGCTGGGATACACCTATAGCAAATCGATCGATCAAGGTTCGAATCTGGGGGAACAGCTCAATCCGCTGAACCCGCGAGGCACACGCGCAATCTCGGCTTGGGATATGAAGCACAATTTCGTAGCCAGCTACCGATTGGATCTGCCGTTCGTCGAGATCTTCCGGCGGAACAACCGGCTCACAGACGGATGGAGCCTTTCTGGCACCACGCGTTTCAGCACCGGCCTCCCCGTTACCCTTTACGATGACTCCGATGATTCGCTGCTGGGAACGCTGGGCAACGGCATCAACAACTATCTGCTGGATACGCCGAACTACAACGGTGGCCCGTTGAACATCAATACGAACCCAAGGAATGGACGCCCCGAGTTCAATACGTCGGCCATCACCCCAGAAGGGCGAGGGGCGAATGGACAACCGGTCCTGGGAGTCTTGGGGAATGCCAGCCGGCGATTTTTCTATGGCCCGGGAATCAGCAATTTCGACATGACACTAGCCAAGCGGCTGCGAATCAACGAATCAAAATCGTTTGAATTCCGGCTGGAGGCCTTCAATGTTTTCAATCATGCGCAGTTCTACGGCGCCGCATCGGTGGATGGCGAAGTAAATGATCCCAACTTTGGACGTGTGGTCAGCGCTGCAGCTCCGCGCCTCGTTCAGCTGGCTACAAAATTCACGTTCTAGGATTGCGCTCGGCTGGTCGAGCGAACTTGATAGTGCTGCCGCCTTCGACCGGTGCCCGGGCAGACGCAAATCTTTCGCTGGTTTAGCGCGTCGCGGCGGCGAGACGCCGCGTGACGTAGTCGGCCACGTGCGTATCGAAGAGCTCATCCAATTGGCGGGTTACAGGTCCAGGAGCCTTGGCAATCGTGTGGCCGGCGATTTCGCCAACGCCCAGCAGGTTGCGGTTCGTGGAGGAAATAAAAACCTCGTCCGCGGAGAATAAGTCTTCGGGGCGCAGCGTCTGCTGTATGACTGCAACGCCCGCTTCGGGCGCAATTTCAAACAAAATGCCTCGCGTAACGCCTTCCAG
>JBEKWY010000089.1:0-20074 GCA_049512575.1 Candidatus Acidiferrum sp. | reverse complement strand
CAGTCGAGCGTCAACTTCGTAGTGCCGCGGCGTTACGCGCGCGTGCCGCTGGAGTCTCCGCTGCGGGCGCAAATCGATGGAGCGCAGACGGGCATGGCGCGAGTGAAAACGATCAGCCTGGGCGGCGCGTATCTGGAATCGCCGAAGAAACTGACGGTGGGAGATTCCATCAAACTGGAGATTCGCACGGGACTTCGCAAGCTTCATTTCACGGCGGTGGTGAGGAATATTGGGCCGGAAGGCAACGGCGTGGAATTCGTGCATATGAGAGACGAAGACCGGGAGAAGCTGAGAAAATTAGTTCAGCGCCACCTTCAGCTCTAGTCCTGCTTAAATTGAAATCTCCAAACCTCCCTTGGGGTTATCCGCGTCGGAATACGAGACACCGAGTCGTCGATTCCGATTGCCCTATCCCTTGCCCAAGTATTTTGCGACTACGTTGGCGCAGGCTTCGATAAACTCCTGTTCCGATCTGGTGAACGTGTCCGCAAAATAGCTCTCGATGTCGAGCTCCCCGGCAAGCTTCTTCTTGGCGTAAATGGGAACGACGATTTCCGACTTCACCAAAGACGAGCCCGCAAGATAGCGGGGATCTTTGGTGACATCCTGCACGACGACGACCTTACCGCTGGAGGCCGCGGCACCGCACAGTCCGGTATTCAGAGGAATGCGAACGTTGGGTGCAAAGCTGCCGACGTAAGGTCCGACCACCAAGTAGCCGGGGTCCGCTGGATCGACCAGATAAAAGCCTGCCCAGTTGTAGCGGGTCATCTTTTCGTGAAGACGCTCGGCGACCCGCTCCATCAGGGCTTTGGCCGTAGGAGCGTTCAAGGCATATTTTTGAAGCTCCTCGAGAAGCTCTTTGTGCGCTGGCGTCATGTTTTTGGCCTCGCGATGATCCACCAAGCCAACCGCCGACGATTCACAAGCCTAGAAAGACTATGCGAAATGCGGTCAGGCTCAGTCACCAAACGAGAATAGAGATGCTCAGATGAAGGCTACAGCGACTTTCCTTCCATTTGCAAACTCGCAGTTCGCCGGAGTGCCACCGAATCGAAATGGCCGCCTACATTTACGGCGGCCATCTCCAAATATTGAACGATGGTTGACGCTTATTTGGGCATCACTTCGCGGGCCAATTTGCTTGCGACTACCTCACGTAGATCATTGCGTTTTTTTCCGGCTTCGATCATTGCGTCTCGCGAGCCGTAATGCTTGGCGACACTGGTCGCCGCCTTGGCGTCGAGCTGATCGATGGCCGCATAGTTCGCGACCATCAGCCCCACCGCAACGTCCCAATCGCCGGGGCTATCGGTCGTCACGTTGGTCCACACTTTGTAATCGCTGATCAGGCCTTCCTTCTTCAACGATTCGTACACCGGCTTCATGTTCTCGCGAATATCTTTCCAGAACGCTTCTCCCTGACCTGGCTTGATACGGTAGTAAGTGACCCGCCACACTTGCCCGACATCATAATTCGGGCTCTGCGCGCGGCAGGGTACGGCCGACAGCGACATCACGACAAGCAGAGTGGCCCATAGAACTTTTCTCATGTTTCCTCCTGAATTTTTCGTTGGATCGATTTGGCCCGGATCCCGACGCCGTTGGGGTGGCGGGAGTCTAACGCCCGCCCGTGTGCTCGTCAACACTCCGCAGCAATGTCCGGCTGGGCCCATGGATTAGTGGGCAGGTAGTTTTGCCGTCATCGATCATCCGCACACGCCATGAGCGGTTCGCTGGAACACCGATCATCCCCTGGGAATTCTTTTCGTAATCGAAGCGAGGAGCAGCGATATCGCGGCGCGCATGGCCGAGGCGTGCAACATTGGGCGCAACCAATAAATAAAAATAATGATTGAAATAGACGGACGAGTACAGTACAAGCCGAATGATCATTCTCGCAAGCCGTGCTTTGGCGGGATTCTTCCGTCGTCGCTAGGGGTAGCGATTGCACCGGCCGATTGAGATCCGCCAAGGAGGTTCGTATGGTACGCAGACCGGGTGTGTGCGCATGCGTGTTCGTGTGTTTGCTGGCGCTGGGCTTTGCGGTTGCAGCGGCGGCACAAGTAAATACCTCGACGCTGATCGGAACGGTCAGCGATCCGCAAGGACTGCCCGTGCGTGGCGCGAAGGTGACGGCGACGAATGCGCTTAACGGCGCCGAACGCACCGCGGTGGCCGACGATAGCGGCCGGTACAGCCTGGTCGGACTGCCCCCCGGTGAATACAAGGTGACCGTGGATGGCGGAGCGAACTTCGCCATTTTCGAGAATGACTCCGTGGTGGTGACCGTCGGCGAGGTTGTCGCGTTCAATCCGCGTTTGCTGCTGCGCGGGATGTCGCAGACGGTAACGGTGACGTCGGAGACGGCCAACGTCGATACCTCCAAGTCGGAAGTGTCACAGGTCGTGGACCAGCGCAGGATCGATAACCTGCCCATCAACGGCCGGAACTACATCAACTTCACCCTGACAGATTCGCAGACGACGCGCGACGTCGCGCCCACGATCGGCCCAGCGCCTACCAGCGGACTGAGCGTCGGCGGACAGCGGGCGCGTTCGAACGAGGTGAGCGTGGATGGAGCGGACGCGGTGGACAACTCCATCAACGGAATCCGCGCCACGGTGTCGCAAGAAGCGGTGCAAGAGTTTCAGCTGATCCTGGGCGATTACAACGCCGAGTATGGGCGCGCGACCGGCGGCGTCATCAACATCGTCACCAAGAGCGGCGGCAATCAAACACATGGCGACGTATTCGGCTATTTGCGGAACAAGGCGTTTCAAGCTCGCAATGCATTTTCCGGGCAAGTCGACCCCACCACCGGCGAACTGGACCCCACCAAGCAAGCCTTCACACGAGTGCAAGCCGGAGCCACCATCGGCGGACCGATCGTAAAAGATAAGACGTTTTACTTTTTCTCGTACGAGGATACGCTGCGGGAAGAGACCGGATTTTCCAGCATCGGAGAGGCCCAGAACGGCGCGGGGCCTTGGGGACTGACCCCGGTGACCTTACCGACGCCCGGCGGTCCGCTACCCGTGCAACTGACGCCTTCGCAAGCGGGCACGGTGCAAGCCTTGCTCGCCAGCGGAGTTCCTGCGTATCAAAATTTAGCGGTGGAATATGGAGCTTTGCTCGGCTCGGCATCGAGCGTGGCGCTCAATAAGCTGGATTTTGGGGCGGTCGCCGCGTCGTTATCGGGTGGGACTTTGAATCCGGGGCCGGGGGCACAATTCCCGGTGCCCGTGTCGTGCCCCCTCGGGCAAACCGTGAATGCCGTCGTCTGCAATGGCTTTGCTGCCGTAGGGCCGGGCGGGTCCGTGGTGCCGGCGGGCGTCGCGCCGCTGCCGACGTCGTTCGTCGGGTTGAATTCGCTGCGCGGAAATTTCCCGGTGACCGAAAAGACTAGCTTGTGGTCGGGGAGATTGGACCAGAAGTGGAACAACCAGAACAGTTCGTTTCTGCGCGTGGGCGTGTCGCCATCGCTGGTGACGGGCATCGAATCGACCGCACAAAACCAGGTATTCGGGCAAAACGCCGGATCGCGGGCTGGTCTCAACCAATCGCGAGACCTCTCCGGAGTTTTTCAGCATGACACCATCTTGAGTGACACCGCGGTCAATCAATTCCGCGCGCAGATCGCGCGCCGCGGGCTGCATTTCGGGTACTCGGAGCTACCCGGCGGCAGCGATATCGGAGTGAACATTCCGGGCTACGCGTATTTCGGCCGCGAACCGTACTCCACCGTGGATCGCATCGAGCGCAGGTTTGAGTTCACCGACAACGCGACCTTGGTGCACGGGACCCACACGTTCAAATTTGGCGGCGATTTCAACCTGATTCAATTACGGTCGTCGAAGCAGCAGATCTTCGAACTGGATTACGGCGGCGATGTTAATTTTGGCGGGCTGGCGGTGTCGAACTTCGGACTGCCGGATTCGGTGACGCTGCCGAGCGGCCAAACGGTGCAATTGTTTGGCACGACGGGATTGCAATCGTACGGACTGGGAATTCCGACTACGTATATCCAGGGAATCGGTCAGTCGAACGAGCCGTTCGACAATATTCCCATCGGATTTTTCGGACAGGACACCTGGAGAGTGAACCGCAAGCTGACCCTTAACTACGGCTTGCGCTACGACGTCGAGATCACGCCACTGTTTGCACCGGCGACGGCAGTAAACGCGGCCGCGGAGCAGGCGCTGGGCGTCGTCGAAGGGATACCCAGGGACTACCATGACGTTGCGCCCCGTGTGGGAATCGCGTGGGATCCCAAGGGCGACGGAAAAACCGTGATCCGCACGGGGTACGGACTTTTCTACGATCATCCGCTGCTGGCGATCGCGTTTGACTCGGCCACGGCAGATGGCGGAAGGTCCGTGCAGCTGATTACCGCGGGAGGGACGTCCTCGGCGTGCGGGCTGGTGCCGGGCGCCGGCATTTGCGGGGCGCTGGATTCACCCACGAACCTGAATGGCTCGACGATTTTTCAAGGCGTGTTGAACGCGCTGCCGAGCATGGGGTACCTGCCGAATCAGCAGCGCTTCAATCCTTTTGAACCGAATTCCCTGTTCGCGAACCAAAATTATCTGACGGCGGGATTTCCGCTGGCGATTTTGCCGTTCGTGCTGCCGGTGGCTAAGAATTTTCAGTTCGGGTACGCGCAGCAGGCCAACTTGACGGTCGAGCGGGAGATCACGCCATCGTGGAAGATCAGCGTGGGCTACCAATACACGCGCGGCCTGCACTTGTATCGGCCGGTGGATATCAATTCGACGAACCCGCAACTGCTGACGCAAAACTTGGCGAACGCCGATGCCGCGGGGCTGGGATTCTCCAGCCCGGTGACCGTCGTGGCGCCCGCCGCGAACGTGGCCCCAACGGCGACGACGTGCGGCATTGGCGTCATCGCGCCGAGCGTCTTGGGGCAGCTCGGCGGTTGCCCAGGCTCGCTGGCCGCGTTGAACGGACAATATGTGAGCACCCCGGCGTTCTTTAATTTCTTCCGGCCATCTGGGCCGAATCCGTCATTTGCGAGCTTGGTGCCGGGTGGTTACGCAACGCAGGTGCAGTTGGCGGGCCTTGCGGGCTATCCGGTGGGATACGGAGTTCCGATACCGTTCAACAGCGTGGACGCGCAGCTTTCCGATGGAAGTTCGATCTACCACGGCATGACCATCAACGTGCAGAAACGGTTTGGGCATGGGTTTGAGTTGCTGTCGAGCTACACGTGGTCGCATACCATCGACGACTCTACGGATTTGCAGTCGCCGCTCGAGCCGCAGGACAGCCGCTTTCCGTACTACGAGCGCGGCAATTCCGATTTCGATCAGCGGCACCGGTGGGTCACCAGCGGGGTGTTTCAGGCGCGAGGTGCGCATAGCGGCGATGCCGCGTGGAGGCGGGTGGTCGCGGACTTCACACTATCTCCGATCATCGAATTGTCGTCGGGGCGTCCATTCACGGTGATTACCGGGACAGACTACCGCTTGGACCTAGGGGCATCGAACGGGCGGCCGTCTGTAGGCACAACAGGCCCGACGGCAAGCTCAGCGTACTTGCCGGGCGTTACGTTCGAACTGCCGAGCACGTGTTTAACCAACAGTGGCACACCGTTCTCGGTGCCCGGTGTGAGCCCTCCCTTTGGATGCGACGGCAATTTGGGTCGCAACACATTTACGACCCCGGGATTCTTCGAGTTTGATTTGCGATTGTCGCGCCAGTTTCCGCTGGGCGAGCGCTTTAAACTCGAAGCCATTGCCGATGGCTTTAATTTGACCAACCGGTTGAACGTGTCGGCGGTGAATCAGCTCTGCGACCCCGGATCGGGTTCGACGTGTAGCGCTGGACAACCCACCGCGGCGTACGATGCGCGCCAATTTCAGTTTGCCCTGAAAGTCATCTGGTAGGGCGGGGCGCCGTTCGGCGTTCGAACAATTCGAGAGTTGTTTTGAGGGCTGCGCTTCCGCGCGGCCCTCTTTTTTGCAACCACGGGATTTTCAGAAAAGGACGGGAGCGCGTAAAGTAGTCTTATCGTTTGCCCTTTCGCAAAGGAAACCGAAAGGGACCAGAGTTGGCTGGCGGGAATCACTCGGTCGAAAGGAACTATGAACGTTGCATTGATTGGTATCGCGATCTTGCTGGCAGCTCTGGTGATCTGGCTGGTGCTGCAGAATGCGCGCAGCGAGAAGAAAGGTCAGACGCTCGAGAACCAGCTGGGCGAACTGCGCCGAGATCTGCAAACCATCGCGACATCGCATGCCCAGAGTACCGGCCAGATCCAGACCATCGGCCAGACGGTCGCTCAGAGGCTTGAGAGCGTGACCAGCGCCTTGCGCGACGGTGTCACCAATTCAGCGCATATCGCCTCGCAGGGGCAAACCGCGATTGCTACCGAGCTGAAAAATACTCGCGAACAGATCGGGTTGATCCAAAAGCAGATCGGAGAAGTGCAGGAACAGAGCCGCGGACTGTCGCAGGCAGCGCAGTCGTTGGAGCAAGTGCTGGGCGGGGCGAAAACACGCGGGCTGCTCGGGGAGGTAACGCTGCAACGAATGCTGGAAGATTCCCTTCCCGCTTCGCAATTCGCGATGCAGTACCGGTTTAGCAGCGGCGAAGCGGCGGACGCGGTAATTTTTTTGCGCGATGAAAAGCTGATGGCGATTGATTCGAAATTTCCGCTGGAGGCCTTCCGCCGAATCGCCGCCGAAGGGGACGAAGCCCGCCGCACGTTTGCAGGTGCGGTGAAAGGCCACGCCGACGCAATCGCGAAGAAATACATCGTGCCGGGCGAAGGAACGCTGGATGTGGCGCTGATGTTCGTGCCATCGGAAAATGTCTATTGCGAAATGTTGAATACGCTGGACGGCCGGGGACAGCAGATCGATGAGTATTGCCGTTCCAAAAAAGTCATCGCCGTGTCGCCAAACACGCTCTATGCCAATCTGTGCGTGATCGCCATGGGATTGCAAGGAATGCAGATTGAAGAGAATGCCAAACGGCTGCTAGGGAATTTGCACGGAGTGCAAAAGAATCTGAGTACATTTGCCGAAGTGTTTGAAAAGCTGGGAACTCATTTGAAGAACGCGCAACAAAGTTATAGCGAGGCGGACAGGCGCTTCGAGAAGGCCCAGAACACGCTTGAGAACGTGCTCGAAGGTGGCTCTCCGGCGCCTGCTTTGGAGGGTGAGCAAATTCCATTGGCCATCCCGGCAGTCCGCACGGTTGGAAAATAGTTCAGACGGCGCTAACTGGCGAGACGACGGCGGTGCTCGGAACGAGTCGGTCGAAGCTTCGCAGGCTTCTTCGGCTTCTGCCGCGCCTCGGCGTTTGCCAGGCTCTTCTTCAACGCTTCCATCATGTCGATTACGCGAGCTGGCCCAGCCTTGTGTTCCTCCACGATTGTCTTGCCTTTCTGCTTGGCCTCAATGAGCGCTTTCAGATTTTCCTGGAATTCGTCGTGGAACTGCTCCGGCTTGAAATCTTGCGACAGGCTGTCCACCAATTGCTCCGCCAGTTTGATTTCCGCGGGCTTAAGCTTTACGTCCTTCTCGGCTTTTCCATAGCCCGCGACTTCGCGTATTTCGTTCGCATAATACATGGTGTGGATCGTCAAGCCGTTCTTGCGCGGGCGAATAAAGACGGTGTACTCGCGCTGGTGCATGGTAACGGTGGCGATGCCGACGCGATTGCTGTCTTCCAGCGTTTTCAGCAAAAGCGCGTAAGGCTTTTCGCTCTCTTTGTCGGGCATCATGAAGTACGACGCGTCAAAATAAATCGGATCGATCTGCTCCTGCTTCACGAACGCGACGATTTCCATCACCGTGCTGGAGCGAGGCGTGATCTTCTTGATGTCTTCCTCGCTGACGATCACGTACTGCCCTTTTTCGTATTCGTAGCCGCGCACAACTTCGGAGCGCTCCACCCGGCGGTTACACTGCGGGCAGAACAGCGGCTGCTTCAAGCGTGTGTGGCAGACCTTGTGAAGTTGATGGAGGTTCATCCGATGGCTGCGCGCGGCGGTGTAGAGTTTCACCGGAATCGCCAGCAAACCGAAGCTTAGCGTGCCCTTCCAAACCGACGTGGCCATGCGCTTTCCTCCCAGGTAATCGTAGGGAACTCGGGGCGCCGCGCAATAGGGTAATCAAGGTATCCGCGTCACGTCTAGGTAGCTTTCGCGATAAAGCCGGCAATGCGCTAGGATAGAGCTCCCTAGGCCCATTGGAAACCCAATGGAAAACGAACGTCGCCGCACGCCCAGGTTCCAGTTCATTGCCCCCGCCGAATTGGTGGACGATACTTCGGGCGCGCGAATTCAGTCATGGGTGGCCGATCTGGGACTCCACGGGTGCTCCCTGAGCGTAAAGGATGCCCCACGCGACGGCGCTACAATAAGCCTGAAGATCGGCACGAATCCCAGGGAAACTTTCCTGGCGCGCGCGATCGTGGTGCATTCTCGGGCAGACCGGGCCGGCATCGTGTTCGACGCCGTTGCTCCTTCCTCGTTCGAAATGCTGAGCAAATGGCTGGCGCAGGCGAAGTTCCCCACGCGCCCAGCCTGAACGCCCGCGTGCCGGCCCAACCTGTCAACAGAAATAGCATTGGGGACCACAGGGGTTCGTGGCCCTCGCAAATCGACGCGAGCAGAGCTTTACCGGCCGGACGGCGGCAAGACCTGGATCGTACGCAGCCAGGTTTCCACCAACTGCGGCCAGGCTGTGACCGGCAGCGCCGTGCGCCGCAACCCGTAGCCATGCCCGCCTTGCGCGTAGATGTGCAATTCCGCAGGCACTTTGGCGTTCTTGAGCGCGAGGAAATACACCGTGGCGTTTTCCACGTGTACCGTGTCGTCCTCGGCCTGCACGATAAACGAGCTCGGCGTATTTTCCGTCACGTGAATTTCGGAATTGGGCGCGAAGTTCTGCTCGGCGATGGCCAGGTAGCCCGGATAGACGATCACCGCGAAATCCGGTCGGCAAGTGAGCTTGTCCGCGGCGTCGATCGGATCGTACAGCCGCTGATCGAAGTGCGTGCTGAGCGCGGCGGCAAGATGCGCACCCGCGGAAAAGCCGAGCACGCCGATGCGCCGCGGATCGATGTGCCATTCCGCTGCGTGGGCGCGAACGATCCCAAGCGCCCGCTGTGCATCCTGAAGCGCGCCAGCGGATTTCGGATACGGCCCGCTATCCGGAACGCGGTATTTCAGCAACACGCACGTAATGCCGGCCGAGTTGAGCCAATCGCAAATTTCCGTGCCTTCCAGGTCGATCGCCAGAATGCGGTAGGCGCCTCCAGGGAAAACAACGACCGCCGCTCCGGTGCTGTTCCCTTTCGGCGTGTAAAGGGTAAGCGTCGGCGCGGAGACGTTGCCGAGCCGAATGACCGATTTTCCAGCGATCAGATTATCCTTCGCCGTTGTGGTATCGACTTCGGGCGCCGGATTGGCCGGAGCCCCGGGCGCCGCCCCCGGCCACAATGCCAATGTCGTGTGACCCGGCGCAGGCTGCCACGCCGGCGTCTGAGCAAAAACGCTAGTGGAAACGCCGACGACGGCAACAAATAGAAAGTAACCGTAGCGCATGATCGAGCCCTCGAATCCTTAATTCGCGGCGATCATCCTAGCACGCCTCTCCCCGATCATTTCTTTCGCAACGCAAGAGGCGGGCGCTACGATCCCGCCGCTCCCTACGCCAGATATTTCTTCAGCGGCTCCCAATACCTCAATGGCCATCCGGGGTTGAGGTGATCGAACTCCCCTTCCGGAAATCCCGTATGATCCAGAACCACGGTTGTTTCCGAGCCTCGCGCCTTCAGTTCGAACCTCACAATCGAATAAACTCCCGCGTCCCAATGCGTCGGCCGCCAAGCCTGAACGATTCGCTGCGCCGGAATGAGTTCAACATTTCGCCCCTCAACCAGTCCTCCAAAGGTAGAAAAGGCGCCTCCGACCTTAGAGTCGATCTCCGCGGGCATCCCCGTGAACGCCGCGAACTGCTTTGAATCCAACAAAATTTCATAAATGCGCTGAGGGCCGGCCTTGAAGTCGATCTCTTGATGAAGAAACGTGCGCGACTGATTCGCCGCCGTCCCCGGCTTTTCTTTCATCTCCGGCTGCTGCGGAATTTTTCCCCAAGCCTCGTGACCTGCCGCAAACGCGCCGAACGCAACCGCAACGCCGGTGATCATCTGCCGTCGTGTCGCTGTCCGGCCCGCTAACCCCAAATTCCCTTTCTCGCTCATCACTGTTCTCCTCATTTGTTACGTCCTGATGCCACGTTCCTGACCGTCGCTGGATGGAACCATGCGCTCAAACTATGTTCAAGATCATATTCTCGTGGAGCCGGGACCCTTTCGGGAGCATACTTCGCCCATCACCACTGAAGAGGAGGTCCCATGCCCTACCCAGCCAGTCATCGCGTCGAGGTAAAACGCAGAATCATCGACAGCGCGCGCAAGCTCTTCAATCGCCACGGATTTGAGAGTGTCTCTCTAACGCAGGTCATGGCCGGCGCGGGCCTTACCCACGGTGGCTTCTACACCTATTTCCAAAGCAAAAGCGATCTCTACAGCGAAGTCCTGGGATGCTTCTTCACCGATCCAAATTGGAAGAGTTGCTGGAAAGGCGTGAAGGTGGACCTGTCGTCCGGCGACGTTGGTCCGCAAGTCGTGCGCGCTTATCTTTCTCGGCAGCATTTCGAAGACGTCGAGAATTCCTGCCCGATGGTCGCGTTGCCGACCGACGTTTCGCGCAGCGGCGAAAGCGCCAGGCGCGCCTTCGAGACGGTGTTCACCGCGATGGTCAGCGTGCTCGAGCGCAGCATGATCCAGAATGGCCGGCCGCGCCGCACCATAGCTCAAGCCACCGCGGCTATGTGCATCGGAGGCATGATCGTATCGCGAACGGTGGTCGACCGCGCGGTGGCCGATCAACTGCGCGAGGCCTGCATGGCCGTCGCCCTACAGATCGGCGGTTGGGATAAACGTGGCAAATCGAAAAACGGAAAGTCCACAGGCCGCGCACCCTTGCGCGCAGCAGCGGCAGCAGGAGCGCGGTAATCGCTGAAGAGAAAGCGCGAATCCTGCGTCAGCGCAGGTCGTGAATGATTTCGCGCGCGGCGTTGGCTCCGGACGCTCCAGTCAACCCATTGCCCGGGTGAGTGCCCGAACCGCACAGAAACAATCCGCGAATCGGCGTCTTGTAGCGCGCCCAATCGAGCACCGGCCGCATGGTGAAAAGCTGATCGAGCGCCAGTTCGCCGTGAAAAACGTGGCCGCCCGTAAAACCATACGTCGTTTCAAGATCCTGTGGCGTTATCACCTGCGTCGATTCGATCAGTTCCGCGAATTTCGGCGAATGAGTTGACAGTGTCTTGATCACCGTATCGCCGAGTTGCTTCCGCCGCGCGTTCCAATTCCCTTCCTTCAATTTAAAGGGCGCAAACTGCACGTAGGCCGAGAGCACGTGTTTTCCGTCGGGCGCCAGTGAAGGATCGAGCAGCGTCGGTATCGTGACGTCGAGATGCGGCGCGCTGGAAACTTCTCCATACTTCGAGGCATCGAAGGCTCGCTCCAGGTAGTCGATCTCGTGGCCGATGTGAATGCGGCCAGAAAGTGCCTGCCGGATCCCGTCGGGACCCACCGCGTCGGCAAGCGCCGGAAATGTCGGCAAGTCATCGAGCGCGAAATTCACTTTCGCTACGTTGCCGGATGCACGGATGTTGCGAATGCGCAGGGCAAATGTCGGATCGAGCTGCGAAGGATCAACCAGCTTGAAGAATGTCCGCTTCGGATCGACTCCCGAGAACACGGCCTCCGTGGCGATTTCTTCGCCGTCGGCGAGCACCACCGAACTCACGCCGACATTCTTGACGCCGATGTGCTGCACTTCGGCGTTCGTGCGGATTTCTGCGCCGGCCTTGCGCGCTGCGTCCGCAAGCGCACGGGTCAACGCGCCGAGCCCTCCTCGCGGGAACGCGGCGGTGCCCACCGGATGCGAATCGGCCGCGGCCCGCAAAAGAAGTACAGCCGTGCTGCCCGCCGACCAGGGTCCGAACGCGGTGCCGAAAATGCCGCGCGCCGCGATCGTCGCCCGAACCAGCTCCGTTTCGAAAAATTCGGCGGCAAAATCCGCAACCGCCATCGGCCCCCAGCGCAGCAGGTTGAAGATGCCATTCTTCCCCAGCCCTCGGACGTTGCGTCCAGTCTTGAACAGATTCCAAAAGTCTTCCGGTGAAGGCGAATCGATGGCCGGTGGCGTAATGGACGCAATGTGGGCGAACACCGCGGAAATTTCTTCCAGAGCAGCAGCGAATTTCGTGTAGCTCGCGGCGTCCTTCGCGGAAAAGCGCGCGATGCCACCGGCGGTCTTGGCGTGATCGTTGTAGAAAAGCAGCGCCCGGCCATCGGGAGCCGGCGCGAATACGCGAGGGTCGGGATACAACATTTGAAGCTCGTGCTTGTCGAGCCGCATTGCGCGCGCGATGTCCGGCCGCAGAGGGCCGGCGGTGTGCGCCAGTGTGGAAACATGGAAGCCGGGATGAAACTCCTCGGTAATCGCGCCGCCGCCAACGATTTCGCGTCGCTCCAACACAAGCGGTTTGAATCCGCCCTTAGCAAGATAAAACGCGGTGATGAGCGCGTTGTGACCCCCGCCAACTACAACTACGCGCTGTCCGATGGGCATGGTCAGTTTTTCTCGCTGTCCGGCGCGACTACCGAAGAGTCGTCATCGGTTGCGGTGGGAATCTCAGGCGCTGTGGCGACAACAGTCTCGGGCGCTGTCGGAGCGTGCGGGGTGTCTACCGGTGCGGTGATCCGCGGCGCTTGCTGTCGGGTTGCGGACTTGGTCCCGTTCGATCGCGATGCAGCAACCGCTTTCTTCCAATCCTTCAAAATCACTTGGCTCGCGATGCGGCCCGGCGCGCCCATAATCCCGCCGCCAGGGTGCGTCGCCGATCCGCACATATATAGGTTATCGATCGGCGTGTGGTAGTACGCCCAGCCCGGAACCGGCCGCAGAAAGAAAAGCTGCTCGAGCGACAGCTCCCCTTGGAAAATATTGCCCTGCGTCAGTCCGAACTCTCGTTCCAGATCGAGCGGCGTCAACACTTGCCGGCCAACGATCAGTTTCTTGATGTTTGGCGCATGCTCGGCAATCGTTTCGACAACCGTGTCGCCGAACGCCTCCCGCTGATCGTCCCACGTGCCCTCCGCCAGCTTGTACGGCGCGTATTGCACGAAGCACGAAAGCACGTGCTTGCCCGGCGGCGCAACGCTCGGATCGGTGAGGCTCGGGATAACCATGTCGATGTACGGCCGCCGCGAGAAATGGCCGTACTTCGCATCGTCGTAAGCCCGCTCCATATACTCGATCCCGGGCGAAATCGAAATCGCCCCGCGAAGATGCGCACCCGGCCCCGGCATAGCCTTGAAATCGGGCAAGCCGTCGAGCGCCATATTCACCTTGCCCGACGAGCCGCGAAATTTGTAGCGGCGTACGCTGTCGAGAAAATCTCCGGGAAGCTCGCTGGGCTGCAGAAATTTTTCAAACGTGAGGTGCGGATCGACGCTCGAAGAAACCACGGTGGCCGATATTTCCTCCCCGGATTTCAGAACGACCCCGGCTGCGCGCCCATTCTTAACAAGAATCCGATCGACCGCAGCCTGCGTCCGAATCTCCACGCCAGCCTCGCGCGCCGCCGCTCCGATCGCGTTGGAGATCGCTCCCGTCCCGCCGCGACTGAATCCCCACGACCGGAACGCGCCGTCAATTTCCCCCATGTAGTGGTGCAGCAACACATACGCTGTGCCCGGCGAGCGAATCCCCAAAAAAGTGCCGATGATTCCGGAGGCCGACATCGTGGCTTTCAGTACGTCGGTCTCGAACCACTGGTCCAGAAAATCCGCCGCGCTCATGGTCATCAGCTGAATCAGCGTGTACCGTTCGTCCGATGAAAGACTGCGAAAACGCTGCATCAGAAAGTGCAGCTGCTTCAAATCTCGCGGTTTCAGCGTAGTCGGGTCCGGCGGGATCATCGACAGCAGCGGCTTCACGAAGCGGCACATCGGCGTCATCATCTTCGAGAATTCGTCATAGGCCTCCGCATCCAATCGCGAATGCCGCCGAATCTCCCGCCGCGTGCGCGCGTGGTCGTTCATCCGCCAAAGGTAATCGCCGTTGGCCATCGGCGTGAACGTCCCATCCAACGGCAAGATTTCAAGCCCATGCCGCGGCAGGTCAAGCTCCCGAATAATTTCTGGCCGCAGCAGCGAAACAACGTAGGAGCACTCCGAAAAAAGAAAGCCCGGAATAATTTCCTCAGTAACCGCAGCCCCACCAAGCACATGGCGCCGTTCCAAAGCCAGCACCTTCTTGCCGGCCTTGGCAAGGTACGCCGCATTGACGAGCCCGTTGTGCCCGCCGCCAATCACAATTACGTCGTAGGACTGCGACATTCCCTGAAGCTCCACTGTGAGTCAAAATCCGCAATGAAAAACGAAGACGCGGCTGGAAGAGACGGCATAGTTTACTGGGATGAGCCGCAACCACACAAGCCCGCTGGAAAAAGCTCACGGTCGAATGGTCGACGCGGCATGAGACTAGTGTGGTGTCACCGAAGTTCCGCGTATTTCTCTTTAGGAGGTGGGGGCTTCAGCCCCCACGCCTGTAGTCTGGAATCAATCGGGCTTTAGCCCCTGAAGCTGCAAGACATTTCCGGCTACCTACCGGACGCACATTAGTTTCGTTTCACACGGCGCGCGCGTTTGTAATCATATGTCGGGTCGTAATCGATCGTGCCAAACAAGGAAAGAATTTCCTGTTGTTTGCGGTGCTGAATGTGCTCAACCAGAGCGGCGTTCACAGCCTCTTCCTTAGTACGATGCCGGCCTAACTTCTGAGCCTCCAGGATGAGGCGATTGTCGATGGCGAAATCTTTGGGCATACGCTCTCGGACTAGTTTACACGCTAACGTTTGCCACCCGCAGTCCGGATGCACTTATTTCGCCGCCACGGTAACTAACCCAACGGCCGCCACTTTCGGTTCTCTTGCCGCCGCCCAACTTCGCCCCTATACTTTCGTTGCATTCCGAGTGCACTTGGAGACCGCATGCCTGTAGGTACCGCCTTTCACGAGCGCACCATGGCGCTCTGCGAAAGCCTCAACTATCGCGAGTGGTCCGGCTATTACACCGTCGGCGTGTACGAGATGCACCACGAGCACGAGTACAACGCCATCCGCAATTCCGCCGCACTCATCGACATTTCTCCACTCTTCAAATATCGCGTGACCGGCCGTGACGCCACCAAATTCGTCAATCGCGTCATCTCTCGCGACATCAACAAAGTCAGCGTCGATCAGGTCATCTACTGCTGCTGGTGCGACCCCGACGGCAAAGTGATCGACGACGGTACCATCACCCGCCTCGGCGAAAACGACTACCGCTGGACCGCCGCCGACCCCAGCCTGCGCTGGTTCCAACAAAACTCTCTCGGCCTGAACGTAAAGATCGAGGATATTTCCGAGCAGACCGCGGCCCTCGCGCTCCAAGGCCCTACCTCCGGAAAACTTCTGCACGCGGTCGCCGACGCCAATATCACTAACCTGAAATATTTCCGCGTCACCCACGGGAAAATCGCCGGCGTACCAGTCGATATTTCCCGCACCGGCTACACCGGCGATCTCGGATTCGAAATCTGGATGCCCTGGAAAGATGCCGTCCGCGTCTGGGACAAGCTGATGAACGAAGGCGAAGTGTTCGACATTCACCCCGCCGGAATGGTCGCGCTGGATGTCGCCCGCATCGAAGCCGGCTTGATCCTCATCGAGGTCGATTATATTTCCAGTAAGAAAGCGTTGATCGAATCGCAACGCTACTCTCCCGCAGAAGTCGGCTTGGGCAAGTTAGTCGATCTAAACAAAGAGACGTTCGTTGGACGCGAGGCTCTGGCCGCGCAAGAAAAAAACGGCCCAGAGCGTTCCCTGGTCGGCCTGGAAATCAACTGGAACGAAGTGGAAGCGCTGTACGACAAGATGGGCATGGCGCCCCAAGTTCCCAGCATGGCCTCGCGCGTCCCTGTGCCCGTCTATCGCAACGGAAAGCACATCGGTAAAGCAACCTCGACCACGTGGTCCCCCACCCTGAAGAAAATGATCGCGCTGGCTTCTGTAGGCCGCGATCACTCCTCGGTCGGCAGCACCCTGAATATGGAAATGACCGTCGAGTCGGTACGCCACACCGTGTCCGCGAAAATTGTGCCGATGCCCTTCTTCAATCCGCCTAGAAAAACTGCCGTGCCGGTAATCTAATTCGTTGCCGCGAATTTCTCGTCGGAGGAAAGCAAATCGTCAAGGGCCGCCCGGTCGATCAGCTTGCCCCGCAGAACCAGAGCGCGTATTTTCCTGGTGTTGCGGATGTCCTCGAGTGGGTCTCCATCAAGCAGCAGCAAATCTGCTGTCTTGCCAGCCTCAATCGTTCCCTGCGTTTTGCTTTTCCCCAGAAATTCGGCTGGATTCTTCGTCGCCGCCTGCAGGGTCTGCATCGGAGACAGTCCCGCTTGCACAAGCAGCTCCAGCTCCTGGTGCAGCGCGAACCCGGGAATGACGTAAGGTGCCGCGCTGTCAGTCCCGGCTAGAATGCGTACTCCGGAAGACTGCATCTGCGCGACGACATGCATCGATTGCGCCAGCAGTTTCTCGCGCAGCGCAAAGTCCGATGGCGCGGCCAACTTGTCTTGCGCGACGCGCACTTTCCTCCACTTCTCGGAAATCGTGTGTGGCACAAACCGCAACTGCGAATCGTCCGGCGAATCCGTCTCCGGCCCCGGATAAGCATCGTTGCGAAGCAATACCAGAGTCGGCGTTTGCCAGGTCTCGTTGCGTACAAATTTCGCAAATAGCGCCGCAGCTTGCTCCTCCGAATAAGTCTGCAATAACTCCCGCTCCCATGCCATTTCCCGATCGTGGGAGCTCTGCGCCGTCGCATTCTTCGCTCCGGCCAGAAATTGCTCGCGCATCAGCCGTGGTTCATCGCTGGAACACGCGCGCAGCACGCCAGTAAGGTGCTCGATGCTTTTTTGCCCGGCATCGGAAGCTTCCGCTGCCGTCACACGATCGGGAACGTGCCCAACGAAAGTGATGTGCTCGCTTCGCGCAGCCTGTGCGATGGCAAAGTAGGCGTCGCGGCTCAGAATTGACTGCACCTTGATGAAATCGACTCCCTGTTCGACAAGTGCGTGCACATCTTCAGAAGCTTCGACAGCGTTGCTCACCACCAGCGAGGGCTGAAACGAAGGCGGACTCCCATCCAGGTACGGTCCCGCAAAGAAAATCTGCGGCCCCACGCGTTTCCCTTGCTGAATATCTCGCCGCAACGGCACCAAAGATTCCAGGTACCCGCCCATGTCCCGCACCGTAGTGATGCCGTTAGCCAAAAGCAGCGGAACGAAGAAATCGCGGCTCCCGCTAGGCTCGCCAGCGCCGGTGAGGTGCAGGTGGGAATCCACCAATCCTGGGATCAGGAATTTTCCGCGAGCGTCAATAACTTGTGCGTCGCGAGGCACGGATGTGGATTGCGAAGGTCCGATAGCGGCAATCAAATGATCGGCGATGAGCACGGTCATGTCCGACTGAACCGGCGCGCCCGTCGCGTCGATCACGGTTACGTGGACGATTGCCAGAGAAGAGTCGGTTTGCCGCCTGGAGCAGCCACAGAGAATTGCCGAGACAAGCCCAAGCGAGATAAAGAGTTTAATAGCGCGTGTCACGATCTATCTTGGATGCGCCTCTCCCGAAGTTCGGCAGGATATGGCACGGTGGCAGACCTTCGCTTCACGGGTTCAGCCGGTTGTATTTTTTCAGCACTGCCCGCAATTCGTCGTGCGGCAAGGCCCGCACCCGATGATTCTCGATCCCTGTCATCGTCTCCGCCGCGATCAAGGCGTTGATGATGGCTTCCTCGGTCGCCTGCACGGTAGCTGCAAACACCGGCTCGATCTGGTCGTTCGGCAACATCTTCAAATCCACCACATGATCCGTCGCCGAAGCTCCGGGATTCGCCGTCGAAAACGCAATAAAAATATCGCCCGACCCATTACCCGAAATGCTCCCATCGCGCCCCAACCCAAGCGCAACACGCCGGGCAAGTCGCTTCAGTTGGTGCGCCACCAGCGGCGCATCGGTAGCCACAACCACAATAATCGACCCGCGATCTTCCCCCGCAAACGCGGTGCTCGCGTAAGGATCATCCGCATTGATTTCTCGGCCGACCGGAATGCCCGCCACGCGCAAGTTATTCTTCGTTCCGTAGTTGCACTGCACCAGCACCCCGACCGTGTGGCTCCCATCGCCTTTCACGTCAAACTTGCGCGAAGAAGTCCCGATGCCGCCCTTGAACCCGTTACACACCATGCCCGTGCCGCCGCCCACTGCGCCTTCCGGCACCGGCCCAGAGACCGCGGAATCAATCGCGTGAAACGCGTGCTCGGGTTTCACGTGAAATCCATTGATGTCGTTCAGCCACCCGTCCCAGGTCTCCGCCACCACCGGCAGCGACCACCAATAGCCGGTTGGATCGGGCTGCCCGTGGGTAACCCGCCACTGGATCACCGCGTCGCGGACCACGCCAACGCTGTGCGTGTTCGTGATCATCACCGGCCCTTCCAGAAATCCCGATTCCTCCACCCACGTCGTGCCGGTCATCTCCCCATTTCCATTCAGCGACCACCAACCCGCGAACACCGAATTGTTCATCGAATCTTTTCCACGAGGCAAAACCGCCGTCACGCCCGTCCGCACCGGGCCTTTCCCGACTTCGAGCTTGCCTTCCCCGGAAATAATGGTCGTATGCCCAACGGTGACGCCGGAGACGTCCGTGATGGCGTTGAGCGGGCCAGGTGTCCCGTCGAACGGAATGCCTAGATCGCGCGCACGCGGTTTAGCCTTGCCGCTCTCTTGCGCATGCGTCGGCGCCATCCCCAGAATGAAAAAACACATCAATAACGCAACTTGCCGCAAAGCAAAACGCATTCAGGTTTATCTCCAGGATTCAGGCGTCCCAAACATGGTAGCGCCGGCTCGCCCTGAGCTTCCGAAGGGCTTCCAGCCGGCTTTTCGGGTCGTGTCCACTAGCAACTATTCAGTTCGCAAAAATGCGCGCCAGTGCGGCCGTTAGAGCCCGTGCAATTATCGCAGATTCCTCAGCACTCACAATAAAGGGCGGCGCCAGCAGCACGTGATCGCCACGCACGCCGTCCACGCACCCTTGCGTTGGGTACGTCAGTACGCCTTCGTCCAGCTCAGCCTGCCGAATCCGTTCGGCGATATTCTCTTCCCGCGCAAATGGTTCCCGCGTGGATTTGTCCTTCACAAACTCCACGCCGACCAGCAACCCAAGCCCTCGAATCTCGCCCACGTGCGGATGAGACTCCAACGCCGCTAGCTGCCGTCGAAAAATCTCCGCAGCCGGCGCAACTCGATCAAACAACCCGTGCGCTTCGATGTAATCGAGAACCGCGTTTCCCGCAGCGGTAGCGACCGGATGCGCCTGGTATGTAAACCCATGCTGAAAAGCGCCGCTACCCTCCGCAAAGGCCTTCACAACATGCGGCGCCACCAGCACCGCGCCCAGCGGGGCGTACCCGCTCGCAATTCCTTTCCCCACCAAAATCATGTCGGGCTCGACGTCCCAGTGCTGCACCGCAAACGGATTTCCCGTGCGGCCCATGCCGCTCATGATTTCATCGGCGATCAAAAGAATGCCGCGCTGGCGGCAAATTTCAGCGATGCGCCTGGCGTAACCGGGTGCTGCCACCGCGGCCCCAAGCGTGGCGCCAACAACGGGCTCAAAGATAAACGCGGCTACGCTCTCGCCGTCGCTCCGCTCCAGAAATAAATTCAAATCCTCGGCGCACGCCAGCCCGCACTCCGGAAACTTCAAACCGAACGGGCAGTGATAGCAAAAACATGGCGCGATGTGCCCCCACCCCGCAAGCAGCGGCTGGTAAGGCGCGCGCCGCGTGGCATTCCCGCTGACCGACATCGCCCCGAGCGTGCTGCCGTGATAGCTCTGCCGCCGA
>JBEKWY010000088.1:0-20528 GCA_049512575.1 Candidatus Acidiferrum sp. | reverse complement strand
GTTGTCGGCCGTGCGGTTGCCGACTGGGCCCAGGTGACCGACGAAAAGGAATCCGCCAGCGAATCCGGCAACAAGAGAGAAGACTGGTACCTGGTTCGCGCCGTGGCCACCCGTCCTCCCGGAGAAGCGGCTGCTCGCACGGCGGAGACCAACACGACCACGCAGCCCGGGGATCAAAGCGTACCCATCGCGGGCTGGGTCGTGTCGCGCTTCGTCGAGCTTGACCTCCCCGATGCCGTTCGCGAGGGGATTGCGTCGGCCAACGTCCGCGCCGTAGCCTGGTTCGAGCTCAACCGCATTGCCGACGCTTCCGGCGGCAAGCCGCAATATCTGGTGGCCGGAACGAAAGGCCCGGACGGCCAGCCCTGCGATTTCACGACCCTGCGCGTGTATACCTGGGACGCCAAGAAAACTCGCTACGAGACCGCTTTCATTGAAAACAATCTTTGCGGCCAGATGCCCATTCGCCTTGGGAAGGGGCCGAAGGACGAGCCTGAGTTTCGTTTTCGTGAGATTGGCAGCGATAAGAACGATCGCGTATACCGCCTGATCCAGACCGTCGTGCGGCGCATCCGGGAACCCGGCGAACTCCCCGCAAAGACCGGCCATGCAAAACCCACGAAGGCCGCGGCGCGCTGAGTCGTCGAAGATTGTCGCTTAGGCGCTTAAGGTAAGATGTGGAAACGAACGATCTGGTCGGAGTGTGATGAATGACGCTGCACATCAGCGAATCTGAAGTTCGTACCTTGCTTACCATGCCGATGGCTGTCGATGCCGTGGAAGAGATTTCGCGCAAGCAGGCGAGCAGCGAGGTGGTCGTTCATCCGCGCCGGCGCTTTGAGCTTCCCGGCGGAACCTTCTTTCACTACATGGCGGCGGCGGATTACAGCGCGGGTTATATTGCGATGAAGCAGTACACCTACGTACGCGGGACACTGCGGTTTCTGGTTCCTTTGTACGAAATGGCCACGGGCGAGCTGGTGGCCTTGATCGAAGCGGACTACATGGGCCAGCTGCGCACCGGTGCGGCTTCCGGGGTGGCCACCAAATATCTGGCGCGGCGGGACGCGCGAGTTGCCGCCATCATCGGCACCGGCGGTCAGGCCAAGACGCAGCTGGAAGCTGTAGCTGCGGTGCGTAGCCTGGAATCCGTGAATGTCTTCGGACGTGATCCCCAGAAGCGCGCAGAATTCTGCAAGGAAATGAGCCAGCGAATCGGTTTGCTGGTGCGCGCGGCGACGTCTGCGTCGGAAGCCGTCCGGGGCGCGCACATTGTTTGTACTGCTACTACCGCGGTACAGCCCGTGGTTAATGGCGCTGACCTTACGAGCGGCGTGCACATCAACGCTATCGGCGCCAATCACGCGCACAAGCGCGAACTCAACGACGAAGCGGTGGCCAGCGCGGACGTGATTGTGGTGGATTCCATCGAGCAATCGCGGCAGGAAGCCGGCGACTTGATCATTGCGTTTCACGGCGACGAGTCATGCTGGACCGGGGTCAAGCGTTTGTCCGACGTGGTCGCCGGGAAGACGGGAGGCCGGACCAGCGACACGGAAGTCACGCTGTTCAAATCGAACGGCATCGCCGCCTGGGATTTGGCCGTAGCGATGCAGGTTTACAAAGCCGCGCGTGAACAGGGCGTTGGTAGGGAATTGCCGTTGTGGAGCGGCTCCGCGGCGCAATGATTTCACCTTCGCACAGATCGTTTTTCGGCGGCGCTGTAACTCCGCCATCTACGCTCCTTTCTGACGAAGAGGCGCAGGTCCCTCCTGCGGGCCTCAAATACGAGAGCGAAAAACGGCGATGCGGTCAACTTCTGACGGCCCGAGGGTCTCCAGCCATGGCTGTTCGGCGATAGTTGGCGTGCAGGGGCCGAAAGTGCAAATTCGAATCTCACGGCTGGCGGCTTGCCGGCGCAGCGAGTCCAGAACAGCGCGCAGAATAGTCCCCGTGAAGGGCGTATACAGATAAAACAGCGTGCCGCCGGACAAGTCCGCCGCCCGGGCGTCCTGCTGGATGAATGTCACGTTGTTGAGATTCAGGCTCTCAGCGCTGCGCCGGGCGCACTCGACGTAGGCTGCCTCGAGCTCAATTCCGATGCCGCGGGCGCCGGTGCAGATGGAAGCCAGTAACGGAACGTGACCTAACCCGGAGCCAAGATCGACCAGCACATCCCTTTCGGTGAGCGCGGTGCGACCGATGAGATCGAAGATGTGGCGCGCCGGCGTGGGCTGATAAAACACCATCTCGGCCGCCAATGGGGCAACTCCGGGGTCGGGATTTTCGAACTGCAAGACTCCGCTGACCAGGTCATCAAGATAGTCATAGCTTTCGTCATTCGGGAGGCTGACCGCGTCCTCACACCGGCCGGATTTGCCGGGCACCCACCGGAGCAGGCTATCCGGTCCGGCGCCCCGCTGAATCTCGTGGCGGATGGCTTGGTAGAGTTCGAAATTGGCGCGCTCCAGCTTGGCGTAAAGCGCTCTGGCCTGCTGATGGATTTCCGCTTCGATCGACTGGAGGCCGAGGGCTGGTAACTGGCCATCCAAGAGATAGGCATCAAGGCGGTCAAGGGCTTCGATGCGCTGGCGGAGGCGATCCGGTTCATCCAGCGAACGATCCTGTTCCAGTTCCCGGACCAAACTCTGCAGCGCACGCAGCATCCGTTCTGACCAAATCAGCTTGCCGGTTTGCGCATTTTGCGCTGCAAGGCTTCATGCAGGCGGGTTCTTACGTCTTGCGGAAGTTCCACTTGCTGGGAATCGCAGAAAATCTCCACGGTCAACTTTGTCTGGTTGATCACCAGCATGCATTCGCCGCAGCTCTGCAGATGCTGCTCGATTTCCAGCTTCATCGCGGCGTCCAGATCGCCATCGATGTAATTCGAGATCTCAAGAATGACGCGATTGCAGTTCAATTTAAATTCCTATCGCGCATATAGCGATCCAGTTTCTGGCGAAGTTTGAGGCGCGCGCGCAGTAGGCGCGACTTTACCGCGGGGACGGAAATACCCAGAACGGCAGCGGTTTCCTCGGTGGAAAGCTCTTCGATGTCTCGCAGAACGAAGACTGTGCGGAAGTCCGCATCGAGCTGGTCGATCACCTGGTCGAGAATTCCGCGCATCTCCGACTGCGCGAAACGCTGTTCGGGGCTGGGTCCCCAGTCCCTGATTTCCCGAGGCATCAAGTCGTCATCGCCTTCGACGGGCTCGTCGAGGGAAATCTGATTTGGGCGGCGCTTGCGCAGGCGCATCAACGCTTCGTTGGCGGCGATACGCACCAGCCAGGTATAAAAGCGGGAGTCTTCCTGGAAAGTGTTGAGGTGGGAATAGGCTTTCATGAACGCGTCCTGCATCGCGTCTTCGGCATCTTCGCGGTTGCGGGTGATGTTCATGGTCAAGCGAAAAATCTTGCGCTCGTAGCGATTGACGAGCTCCTCAAAAGCGGTCGCGTCGCCAGACTTTGCGGCCTTGACGAGCAGAGGCTCGTCCTCGCGGGCGACTTTCGACGGCAGCCGATGTGGATGAGATGCGCTCAAGGCCGAGTATTCGATGCGCGCAGAGGTGTAAGTGTAACCTCGAACGCGTCCGCGTATAACGGTAGCACAGGGCGCAGCGGTTCCCATCCCCGACACCTGTTTTGATGAAGGCGCACGCGGTCAAGATTCAGGAAAGACGAGGATTCTTTGCATACGGCCTGGGAGGCTCTGTATTGACGATGCCAGGGCTGCGGGGTACAGTGGGCTTGCAGACGATTTTTTACAAATGGCAAGAATTGCTCGCGTTTCGCAGCCGCCATATTCTCATAACAAATTCATGCGCATTTTTGGCGGTCCGGATTTCGACCACTGGGCGAGCAAAGTTACATTCCCGTATCTGATGCTTATTCAGGCAGTTGCGAGCGGCTATCTTGGTTTGCGGCGAGAAGGCGAATTTCAGGCACGTTAACTATGCGAACATTGCCCGACCATCTTCGTAAGGGAATGAAGCTCGTGATTGTGGGCTGCAATCCCACGGAATCTTCGGTGCGCGTGGGCCATTACTACGCCGGCCGCGACAACCCGTTCTGGCCGATTCTGTTCGAGAGCGGCGTAGTGCCGGAGCCGTTCGATTACCACGATGATAAGCGGGTGATCGAGTTTGGGATTGGCTTGACCGACCTGGTCAAGCGCCCGTCGAAGACGACGGAAGAGCTTTCGCGCGCGGATTTTGCCGAGGGCCGGATCGTTCTTTCCCAGAAGCTCGAGGAGTTTGCGCCGCGTGTGGTGGCGTTTAATGGGAAGTTGACCTACGAGCAGTTCTCGCAGCGCAAGTGCAAGTTCGGATTGCAGAAAGAGCCGCTGTACGGCGCCCGCGTGTACGTGCTGCCGGCCACTCCGAGCCCGCAAGGGGACAAGAAGAGTGAAAAATTGCAGCACTTCCGGAAGCTGGCGCAGCTGGTGAAGCGCATCGAGAAGGAGCGCGATTATCCTGGCTCGGAATCGGAGTCGTAATGAGTACCACCCCGCAGACTGTCCAACAGCATCCCCTCGTTCTGGAAAAGCAAGAGGACGGCGTAGCTACGCTGATTCTGAACCGGCCCGATAAATTGAATGCACTGAATACGGATTTAGCGGTGGCGCTGAACGAGACTCTGGGGCGCCTCGGCACGGACAAGAATATTCATGCGGTGGTTCTTAGCGGTGCGGGGCGGGCATTCTGTGCGGGCGGCGATTTGGCGGAGATCTGGAAGGGCCGGCAGGAAAACAACGTTGCAGACCTGGAGCCTCTGCTGCGCGCGGGCATGCAGTCGGTGCTGAAAATTCGCACCATGCGCCAGCCGGTGATCGCTGCGATCAACGGAGCTGCGGCGGGCGCGGGAATGAACATCGCTCTGGCCGCGGATATTCGGTTCGCGTCCGATGCGGCGGTGTTCGGGCAGAATTTTGCCAAGGTTGGCTTGTTTCCGGATTATGGCGGGACGTTTTTCCTGCCGCAGCTCATTGGGCCTGCGAAAGCGGCGGAGATGTTTTACACCGGAGACATGATCGATGCGAAGACCGCGCTGCAGATGGGCTTGGTGAATCACGTGGTTCCCGCGGATAAACTCGAAGGCGAAGCGATGGCGTTTGCGAGAAACATTGCGCACGGGCCGCGCACGGCGAGCCGGGCGCTGAAACAAGTTCTTTTTGGAAACCAGCGCGCCGAGCTGACGAAAGCGTTGGAACACGAAGTCGAAGAGCAGATGAGATGCTTTGCGTCGGAGGATTGCGCCGAGGGGTTGCGGGCATTCTTCGAGAAGCGGAAACCGAACTTTCAGGGCAAGTAAATGTCGCCGATAAAACGGGCACAGGCCCTTTGTGCCTCAGGGTAAACAAGAGTGCCTGCGCTACTTCGGATGGGACAACCGGCCTCGCATCGACAAAATTCCATGGACAATCTAGAGATAACACCGGCTGAAGTGAAGCAGCGGCTTGACCAAGGCGAGAAGTTGCTGTTGATCGACGTGCGCGAGCCTTGGGAGTTCAACATCTGCAGCATTGAAGGGGCCAAATTGATTCCGATGGGCACCGTACCTGCGAACCTGCAGGCGCTGGACACGGATGAGGATATCGTCGTCTACTGCCACCGTGGGATGCGGAGTCTTGACGTGGCCGTGTGGCTGCGCGGGCAGGGTGTGGAGCGGGCGAAATCGCTCGCGGGCGGTATCGAGCGCTGGTCGCTGGAGATCGATCCGAAAGTACCGAGATACTGACGCAGGTATGAAGACGGGCACGGCAGTGCCGTGCCCCTACTGATTATGAAAAGGAAAGTCAAATTTCTGCAGAAGCCGACGTGCACGACATGCCGCAAGGCGAAAGCCTTTCTGGAAAAGCTCGGTGCGGAACTGGAGCTGCGTAACCTGGATACCGAACGGCTGAGCGAATCGGAATTGGACAAACTCATCGGCGCGCAGGACCACCGCCAATTTTTGAACACGCGCAACGAGTTGTATCGAACGCGGAAGATGAAGGATAAGCCGCCGGGGCGCGCGGACGCGATCAAGCTGATGGCTAAGAATCCGAACTTGATCCGGCGGCCCGTCGTGATTCGCGGGGATGAAATCGTGCTTGGTCATGACGAAGAGGCATTTCGAAAGATGGTTTCGTGATGATGCCGGTGCGCGGATGGAAGTAAAGACCATCGCCTTAATCGGCGCAGGCGTTGCGGGTCGAGGGATGGCATATCTTGCTGCGCTCAGCGGTTACAGAACGATTCTTGAAGACGTTTCCGAGGCGCGGCTCGGGAACGCCGTCGCTTGGGTCACGCAGCGTCTAGAGTCGGCCGTCGGCGGTGACACGGTGGAAGGGAACGCGGGCAAGGCCGCTTCCGCAAACCTTTCGACCGCGCACACGGTCGAAGATGCCATTCGGGACGCCGATTTAATTATCGAGACACTTCCAGATGAGATGGAAATGCAGATCGAGCTTTTCACCATTCTCGATAAATTTGCCAAGCCAAATGCGATTTTCGCAAGTACGGGCTTTCTTTCGATCACGGAGCTGGCGGAAGTCACGTTTTGCGCCGATCGCTGCATCGGGATAAGGTTCGCAGGGAGCCCGGCGGAATCGATAACGATGCAGCTGGTCAGGGGATTGGAAACGTCGAACGAAACCATTGTCGCGTGTTCCGTGGTAGCGGGCCGCCTGGGAAAAGAGGTCGCGGTGGTCAATGAACCCGATGTGAATAAATCTGGCGAACCGAAGCGGAAATTGGCCAATGCCTAAGACAAACGCTCGAAGGGACGGGAAGACCGGGAAAAACGGAAAACGCAAGGTGATTCCAACAGAGTTGGCGCAAAAAATTGTGATCCAGCAGGGCGACCTGACAGAAATGGAGACCGACGCAATCGTAAACGCCGCGAACAACGATTTGCTGCTGGGCAGCGGCGTGGCTGGAGCTATTCGGCGCAAGGGCGGCGAAGAGATTCAACGCGAGTGCAACGAGATCGGGAGTATCCCCATCGGCTACGCTGCTATCACATCGGGCGGCAACCTGAAAGCCAAGCACGTAATTCACGCGGCGAGCATGCAGTTGGGACGAAACACAACGGCTGAAGCACTACGCCATTCGACGGAACATTCGCTGCGCATTGCCGCGGAGCGCGGGCTGAAGACGATCGCATTTCCGGCGGTGGGCACCGGTGTCGCTGGATTTCCGATGAAGGAGTGCGCGGAAATCATGCTGCAGGAAGCGGTGCGCTGTTTGGAGAGCGGGAGCTCGATTGAGAAGATTTATTTTGTATTGTTTGATGACGAGGCGACGCGGACTTTCGAGGACGCTTTTCGTCGCATGCAGGGGATTCCCTCTCTTGCTTCTGCTTCCTCGGGGAATTAACGGTCGCCAAACCTCGCACCATTTGCTTGGTAAGAAGTTGCTCGGCAATTCGCGGGTCGGGACGTCTCAACATGGATTTGGGTGCTTGCGCCTACGTTGAGGTCCTTCACCTATCCATCTCGGATAGGCTCAGGATGACAGTTTGGGAGGTGGTTGGACCAAGCGCGCTGAGTTGGAAGCAGACAGAGACCCTTCGAGGCTCAGGGCAAACAAGAGTATCTGTGCTACCCGGAAGATTACGGGGAGTCGGGGCGGCGTTTTAGGACTGGGCGGTTGTCGGGTTGCGCCGCGGGCGTATCCGAGGACGCGGGGCCTGTGCCGCCGGGAACCGCGGCGGACACGGCGCCTTCGGAGTAGGGCTTCTTCAGGAACGATTCGGCGGTGGCTTGCGCGTTGCCGGTGTCATCGTTGGTTTGTTTCGCTTTGCTGTATTCATTGACGGCGCGTTCGCGCTGGCCCAATAGATCGAAAATTTTGCCCAGGTAGATGTGGCTCCAGACTTCGGTCCACTTTTCCGGCGGTTCGGGAACGGTTTGCAGGGCCTCGCGGAAGGCGTTCGCGGCGGCCTGATAATTCTTTTGGTAGAAAAAGGCTTCACCCATGCGGAAGTTGGCTAGCGGGCGATTCGGCTGGATCGACAGAGCGCGTTGATATTGCGAAATGGCATCGTAGTAGCGTCCGGCCTCGGCGAGTTCTTCGCCCCGCGCGATAGCGGCACGGGCGCGCAAGGAATTGCTGCCTTTGAGGACGACATTGTTCGGGTCGACTCTGATGCCGCCGGGCTTGGGGCGTCCGAAGGTTTCGACGGTGAAGGAGGATTCGGTGCCGACGACATCGACGGTTTTGGTTTCGGGGTTGCCTTCGGTTTCGATGCGAATGTCGATGGGCATGCTGAAGGTGTCCAGCGGCTGCTTGACTTTGCCGACGATGCGAAAACCCTGTTTGGTGCGGTAAACGACATATTCCAGGGTGAAGTCGGGAACGCCGGTGGAATTAAGCCATTGCGCGAAGAAGCCGCGGAGCTGGGGAGCGGGCACGGAGCCTTTGGCTAAAGCGTCGGCGCGCTGCTGAGCGAGATTTTCAAAATCGTCGATGGAAGCGCTCTTGCCTTGATACTTGGCGTAGAAATCGTGGAGGAGGGACTTGAAAGCGACGTCTCCCATCTGGGCGCGCAGCATGTGGAAGATCATCGCGCCTTTATTCATGACGACGGCGCGATAGTCGCTGGAATAGGGCGACAAACGCGCGGCTTGCGCGACCGGTGCGGCATCCTCACCCATCAGCGCGCCAACGGCGAATTCATCGATAGCTCGCAGGCCAGCTTCGCGGCCGGCATTTTGTTCGGCATAGAGGGCTTCGCAATAGCGCGCCAAGCCGTCGCTGATCCAGACATCACCCTGCGAAGCCGGTACAACAGAGACGCCCCACCATTGCGAAGCGACAAGCCCCGCGATGGCGCGATCGCTTCCTTTGGGATCCCAGATGCGCTTGCTTAAGAGCAGAAGGCCGGGGGCGGCAAAAGCCCGCACGGTGCCGTCCGGGAGCTGGGCCACGGTAACGTCGGCGTCGTGGAGCGGGCCAAACATGTCGGAGAACATGGTGTACGAGCGCGCCACGGCAGAAGCAAAATCGCCTGCGTTTGCTGAGGCCGAACGGGGCGCGTAAACAGCTACGTTGACCCCCTCAGCTTCCTTGGGATTGAGCTGCAGGTCTCCCGCGACGAAGGTCCCGTTTGGCGCGGGATAGTCGCACTGAAAGGTGTACAAAAGACGGCCTTCGCCGCCGTTTTTACCGGCCATCGGCGACGGCGCAGAAGCTTTGCCTGTTCCCGCAACAGCAAAGGAGTCCGGCACGTTCAAGCGAAAGGTACCGGTATAGCGGTTGGCCGGAAAATTTGTCAGCGGAAACCAGCGAGCGGGTAGGAGCAGGTAAATGCCCTCCTTGCTGATGACGGCGGTGCGCAGGCCGGGTATAGGGCTGTTGTCTTCATTGGCGAGCAGGCCGGAGTAGGTGAAGGTCAACGTCACACGCGTGCCGGTAGCGACAGCCGACGGCAGCATTACCGTCAGGAACAATGGATTCCCACTGTCGCGTTCAAAGCTGAGCGATTTGCCGTCGGCGGATTTGACCTCTTTCACGTCGAGGTTCTGATGCAGTTCGACGCGTACGCCGCCCGAAACTTCCTGCGCTTTGAAATCGATCTTGACGACGGCGGAGATGGATTGGCCGGCGGGATCGAGTGTGGCGCTAACGTCGTAATGATCGGCGAGGAATGCGGGCGGGCGCGGCACCTGCGCGTGGGAAGGCGAAGCGGAAAAGGCGAGCAGCAGCAGAATCGAGAGCGCTGACGCACAGCTAATTTTTTGCAGGCGGGTCATCGGACCCCTTTCAGACAACGGTCCAGTAAGGCGTACATAAACCAGGTTGTATCAACCGGGGCTGTGTATAGGATAGCAGACACCTCACTTAGCGTTGCCACGGCCGGCGCGGACCAAATCGAGGATAGCGTCGGCGGCGCGCTCGACGGCTCCGGGCGGTCCGAGACGGTTGCGGACTTCGGCCAGGCTCTCCCGCATTGTGGCTCTTGCGGCCGGGTCGCGCAACAGCCGCAGCACTTCCTGGGAGACGCGCTCGGGGGTGAAATCGCTTTGAATCAACTCGGGCACGACGCGCTTACCCGCAATGAGATTGACCATGCTGAAAAAAGGTGTGCGCACCAGCGGCTTGGCAAGGAAAGCTGTGAGCGGAGTCACCCGGTAGACGACGACCATGGGGACGTCGAGCAACGCGGTTTCCACGGTGGCGGTGCCACTGGAGACGATTGCCAGGTTCGAGGAAGCGAGCGCGTCATAGGTGCGGCCCTCGACGATGCGCACGGGAAGTTCGGGCGCCCAGCCTTCGCAGAGCATCTTGGCGCTGCTGTTGTGTGCGGCGGCAACTACAAATTGGGCTTGGGTTGCGCGATAGATGTGCACGCAGGCCTCGCGCAGGACGGGCAGGTGCTGCTTTAGCTCCGCGGAGCGGCTGCCAGGGAGAACGGCGACGACAGGGCGATTTGGATCGAGTTTTTGTTCGCTGAGGAAAGTGGCACGGTCGACCGAAGGGTGTACTGCGCCGACCAGCGGGTGGCCGATGAATTTCACCGGCACGCCAGCGTCTCCGTAAAACTTTTCTTCAAAGGGAAAGATGCACAGCGCTTCCGCGAAACGCCGGCGGACGATTCGGACGCGCCAGGGGCGCCAGGCCCAGAATTGAGGGCAGATGTAGTAGGCGTTGCGGATGCCGCGAGCTTTGAGTTTTCTGGCGAGGCGCAGATGGAAACCGGGGAAATCGGTGAGGATGGCGAGCGCGGGTTGGCGGCGTTCTGCTGCGCCGACGAGGTGCCGCATGGCGCGAATCAGAGATGGTAGATGACTGAGGATTTCGGTTATGCCGACCACGGAGACCTCGGAATAGTCGGCGACGATATCGACTCCGGCGGCGCGCATTTGTGGGCCGCCCATACCGAAGATTCGGACGTCGGCTCGTTGCTGGAGGGCTGTGGCCAGGCGGGCTGCGTACATGTCTCCGCTGGCTTCGCCGGCGGAGAGGAGGAGGGAGATCGGTGGCATTTTGGGTGTTTAGAATGGCGGTAGCTAATCGCTGGCGGGAAGAGGCAACGGTAGGGGCGAATCTGGCTGTTGCCGCGAGGCGGTGGGCTGATCGGGCAGGTGCAGCTCTTGTTCTTTGTATTGGAGTTGGTAGAGGCGGTAGTAGATGCCGCGTTGCGCGAGAAGTTCCTGGTGGGCACCTTGTTCGCGCAGGCGGCCTTTGTGGAAGACGAGGATGCGGTCGGCGTGCTGGATGGTGCTGAGGCGGTGTGCGATGACGAGCGCGGTGCGGCCGCTGAGCAGGCGATCCAGGGCCTCGCGAATCTGGAATTCGGTTTTGGTGTCCACACTGGATGTGGCTTCATCGAGAATCAGGAAGCGAGGATTGTGAGCCATGGCGCGGGCGAAATTGATGAGCTGGCGCTGACCTACCGAGAGCGTCGACCCGCGCTCGTTGACCGCGGAGGTGACGCCTTCGGGGAGGGCGCGGATGAAGTCGGCCAGGCCGATTTCATCGCAAGCTTGCTCCACCATCTTGCGATCGATGCCCGGGGAACCCAGCCGGATGTTGGACTCGATGGTGCCGCTGAAGAGGAAGGGATCCTGGAGAACGATGCCGAACATACGGCGCAGGTCCTGGATGTTGATCTTCCGGATGTCGATGCCATCGAGCAAAATCTGCCCACGCTGAACGTCGTAGAAGCGCAACAGCAGGGAAATGAGCGTGGTCTTGCCGGCGCCGGTGTGACCGACGATGGCGACCGTTTGTCCTGGGGCCACGCGGAAGGAGACATCGCGCAGCACCCAATCTTCTTCGGCGGGTTCCGGTTTGCCGGCGTAGCTGAACCAAACATTGCGAAATTCGATTTCGCCGCGAGGAGCATCCAGGCGGATGGCGTCCGCAGGCGAAGCGTCAGGCGCGGGTTCGTCGAGAAGTTTGAAGATACGCTCGGAGGCAGCCATGGCGGATTGCAGGATGTTGAATTTTTCGCTGAGATCCTGGATGGGGCGGAAGAAGCGCGTCGCGTACATGGTGAACGCAGTCAGAACACCAAGGGTTAGGGTGCCGTTCAGCACGCGATTGCCGCCGGACCAGTAAATCAGCGCGATCGCGAAGATGCTCAGGATTTCGACCGCTGGATAGAAAAGCGCAAAGGCCAGGATGGCGTCGCGCCAGGCAAGCATGTTGTCGCGATTGCGGCGTCCAAATTCGGCCCGAGCTTTTTGCTCGCGATTGAAGAGCTGCACGACGCTCATGCCGGAAATGTATTCCTGCAGATAGGAATTGATGCTGGCAACGGCGGTTCGAATGCGGCGATTGGCGTCGCGAACGAACATGCGGAAGAAGTAGGTGACGACGAGGATGAAGGGGAGGACGGCCAACGCGTCGAGAGCGAGGCGGCGGTCGATCGAAAAGAGCCACGCCGCGAGCACCGCGAGGAGAAAAAAGTCGTTAATCATGGTAACCACGCCTGCGGCGAACAGATCGTTTAGGGCGTCCACGTCGGTGGTCACGCGAGTGACCAGGCGGCCGACCGGGTTGCGGTCGAAATAGGTCATGGGCAGGCGCTGGATGTGCGTGAAAATCGCCGTCCGCATGTCGTACATGGTCTGCTGACCGACACGCTGCATGATGCGAATCTGGATATATTGCGCGAGGAAATCAAAAACCAGCACGCCAAAGAAGACGATGCTGATGATCAGAACGCCATGCCACGCCTGGGACTCGACGATAGCCTGGCGCATCCCGGGAACGAGATATCTGTCGATCGCGATCTGAAACAGCTTCGGCGGCGCAAGCTCGAGAGGCGTCACGATGGCCACCAGGGCAAGGGCCAGCAACACCCTCCAGCGATACGGGCGCAGATATTGCAGCAGGCGCCGCAACAGGTGCGCGTCGTACGCTTTCCCAAGCGCTTCTTCTTCGTGAATGTTGCTCATGCGTTCTCGAGCTCTTCTTCCAGCAACTGCTTGCGATACAAATCGGCGTAATAGCCTTCCCGCGCTAGAAGTTCGTCGTGCGTGCCGCGTTCGATGATCCGGCCATCGCGCAGGACGATGATCTGGTCGGCATCCTGCACCGTGGAAGTGCGGTGCGAGATCAAAATGGTGGTGCGGCCCTCCATGACACCGCGAAGGCGCGTGAGGATGCGTTCTTCGGTCTGGGTGTCCACGGCCGAAAGGGAGTCGTCGAGGATCAGGATGCGCGGGTCGCGAACGACGGCGCGAGCGATGGCACTGCGCTGCTTTTGTCCACCGGACAGGGTGACGCCGCGTTCGCCGACGACGGTGTCGTATTTCTTGGTGAAGGCTTCGACGTCGGAATCGAGGTTGGCGATTTCGGCGGCGGCGCGCACCTGATCATGGACGTATTCGGGAAGCCCGAAGGCGACGTTTCCGCCTACCGTCTCGCTAAAGAGATAGGTGTCTTGCGGGACGTAGCCGATCGAGCGGCGAAGTCTTTCGAGAGGCCATTCGCCAATGGGGTGGCCGTCGATGAGCAACTGACCGTCCGGTGCTTCCCAAAGCCGTGCGATGAGCGAGGCGAGCGTGGTCTTGCCACTGCCCGTCGGGCCGACGATCGCGAGGGTGGACCCCGCCGGGACCTTCAGATTGATGTCGCTGAGAACCGCGTGTGCGGCGCCGTTGGTTTTGCTCGAGGCGTTGGCGCCGTTGCCGGCTAGATTCGTGGGGTACGTGAAGGTGAGATTGCGAAATTCAATTTCACCCGTGATGGGCGTTTGCGGCGGAACCTTGGCCGCGCGGTCGTCGATCTGCGGTGTGGCCCGGAGGATATAGTTCAGCCGTCCGGTGGATGCGGCACCGCGCTGGAAGATATTGGTCACCCAGCCCAGCGCGATCATGGGCCAGACCAGGACGCCGAGATATGTGTAAAAAGCGATCAGAGCGCCGAGGGAAATTTTGCCGCTGAGGAGTTGATGGCCACCTTGCCAGAGAACGATCAAGAACGATGTGCCGATCAGGGCCTGGAGCGAGGGCATGAACATGCTCCAGGTGCGGATCAACTTGATGTTGCGGGAGACATACTCACGGTTGGGCTCGTCAAAGTCCCGGATTTCCGCTTCTTCCTGGGCGTAGGCGCGAACGACGCGGACGCCGGAGAGGTTTTCCTGCACTTTTGCGGAAAGAGATGCGAGCGAGGCTTGAATCTTTTCGTAAAGCTCGTGGATGACCTTTCCGAAATGCCGGACGGCAACGAAGACGACCGGAACGGGAAGAAGAATCCAGAGCGTGAGAGAACCCGAGAGTTTCGCCAGGACCGCGAGAGCAAGCACCATGGTGGCCAGCGTCTGCCCGGTGTACATGATGCCCGGGCCGAGCACCATGCGGACGTTGTTGAGATCGTTGGTGGCGCGCGACATTAGTTCGCCGGTGCGGTTACGAACGTAAAATTCAGGCTCCATCCGCAGGAGGCGATTGAAGAGGTCGCTGCGGATATCGAATTCGATGTCCCGCGAAACGCCGATCAGGATCCAGCGGGTGGCGAAAGACATGGCGCCTTTGAGCAGAACGCAGACCAGCAGCAAGAGGCAATAGATGCCCAGCGCGTGACGGCTATGCGGCGCGTAGAAGGGAATCGAGCGGCTCAGCCATGAGCCGGAAAGCAAATGTCCTTGCGAGCTGGATTCAAACGGCCTGGAGCTGCCGGCAATGACGTCGGTGATGACACCGGTACCGAGAGGAATTATATTTCCGACGAGACTGGTCAACACCAGACACAGCATGCCGAGCGCAATGGCGCCCGGATAGCGTTTGAGATAGGGCCATAGGCCGAGCAGATTCGCCCACGAGGACGGCGGTTTCTTCGCGGCGTTGGTCGCCGCGCGCGTGCTTGCGGTTGTGGCCGCAGTGCTCATCGTAATGTTGATCTCGGTGTACCAGTCATGGTCGGCGATTCGAGCAAGAAATTTTCGTAGCTGCGGTCGAGCGACTGGTAACGTTTGGTCTTCGGATTCCAGCGAATCCCGATCGGCAGCACGTGCGCGTCGTCGTCGGTTCCCTTCAGGGGCGTGAAATAGAGTTGCAGGCCCTTTACCGGATCTTGCTCGTATTGGATGCGCCAGCCGGTAACCGAAGCAAGCGGCGTGAGACCGAGGTAACCTTTGGCGTTTTTCAAGTGCTCATCGCAGCGAAAAATTTCGCTCCATTGACCGTTTTGATTCTCGGCGATTACGGCGCGGGTCACGATGGTGCCAGGCAAATTATTTTTGGGCGTTTTCGGCACGACGTTCGCAGCTAGAAATTGCTGCTGTCCCGTTTTCGCCAGGTCGCCAAACAGCAATACCTGCGTTTCGGTACCGAGCAGAGACTGTGCAGCGGCCTGGATGTCGTCGGGCACCGCGGGTTCGGCAGGCTTTGGCGCCGGTGCCGGCTCGGACTTCGTTGCGGGCGAGTCGTTGCCGCAGCCTGACAGAAAACAAATCGCGCAGACCGCGCCTATTTGTAGGGCTTTCAGGAGAAGACCTCCGGGTGCTGCGATTTTGCGCTTCCGGTGCTCGAGGTTGCCCCACGAGGTAAAGGACGGCGTGGCTGCCCGCTTGTTAGCAGCGGCGTGACGACAATCGCGGGGTGTGGCGCTTTGCGTGGGTTCGCTCATTAAAGACTTGGCGCCGCCAGTGTGATTTCCACTACTCGACCGGGTCTGGCGTTGGTTTCGGGGGTACAAAGTACCGCCATCACCTGCGGCACGTCTGGCCCCGCCCAATCGAAGGCGTAGTACAACAATTCTAACTGTTGGCCGTCTTTGGTGGAAGGACCGCGGGAGCCGGGTTGCCCATAGAGCGCAAGCACGCGCGAGCACGAGTTGCCGACGACTAGGCCGTGACCAGTGGTCCAGCGTACGTGGGACTCGGCCGTGGCCCCGCAGTCCTCAGTGGAGGCGGATTTCGAGCTCCGAACCGGGTTTGCCTCCGCGACGCGAACTTCAAGGATCGTGCCGCCGGGGTCGGGGATGACGGACAGTAATTGGTGATGGCAGGGATCTTGCCAGATCTTGTTTGTGCCGTCGTATTTGGTGGTGGACGGTTTGCGGAACAAGCGCTCGGCTTTGCCGATGTCGTCGCGGCCCGGCCGCAGACCTGCCAGAGTTAGTTCATCGTTCCGCGGCTGGGTTGCAGCGGTGCTCACGTCGGTCTCGGTCTTGTGTGGTGAGCCGGATGCCTGCGCGAACGCATGCGCGGGAACGCACGTCAGCAGCAGCGCGCTACCTCCGCGCCAGAATTGCGTCCAGCCGCGCTTCAAAGTTTTCTTCTCCCTCGGACCATAACTCGCTGCGTTCCACCGGAAGGGCGCGCTCAATCGCTTCCACCCAGTTGAACAGTTGTTGGATGTTCTCGCGGGTCTTCGCGTGATATTCCTTCAGGTTGTTACTCACCGCCATCCACTGGCGGAACGTATGCTCTATCGGATGGTCCGAGGAATCAAATGGATTCGACGCGGCGCCCGGTGCGAGCAGCCCGCCGTGACCCGTGAAAAAATGCTCGAAGCCAAGGTCGGCGCTGAAATGGCCGCCGGTTAGCGCGAGACCATCATCGTAATGGAGTCCGTGGCACGTCAGGATGAGCGGCTGAGGCTCGTGGCGCCAGGTCAGAGTTTCGACGTCGAAGCGCCAGAGATCCCAATTGGCGGTCGCGATGTACGCGGAATCGGAATTCAGATGTTGGACTGCGAGCGCGGCGACTTCAGCTGGGCCGGAATTCTGAGCGCGCAGATCCCACTCCGCTATGAAGGGCTCGGTAGCGTTCACTGGTTGTACGACTAGCTCCGTAAAGGTGCTTTTCGTGGCGGAGAGTGGGGCCGTGGTGAGGAAGCGGGCGAACTCCGCGATCATCGTTTGATCGGAGAAATCGCGGGTCCATACGCGCAGATACGAGTGGTTAGCCATAGAATAAAAACGTTCTCAGTATACCGGGCTCTGCGAGTGCTGGCGAACTGGCGGAGCTTCCGGCGAAAGGTATCGAATGGCGGAAAGCCGCCGCCGGAGTCAGCGAACTGGCGATTTGTGCATGCGGCGAACCGCCTCGGAAACCAGCGCGGCGTTGCCTGGCGCCGCCTGGCCGTCCGGAAGCGTGAGGATGTCTTCGAAGCCGACGCGCGTATCGTAGCCACGAGTGGCGGCTTCGTCGATCAGATCCCAGGCAGTCTGATTCAAACCGTGAAGAACGCGAGGTAGTCTCACGCCCGCTGCGTCGAGCAGGGCCTCGATTTGTTGCAGAGTTTTCAGCGCTGCCTCGGTGGATGATTCGAACGGTTCCAGGAGGATCCGAAGGTATCGCGATGCGAGTCCTTTGGACGCGAATGTTTCCCCTTCTACTTCAGCTCCCGAAGAAAATAGCACTTCCGCGAGTTTGGGCTGATCGCTGAGGTTGACCGCACTCTCCACGAACAATTGCGTGCCTGCTGCATCGCTGAGGCCAATCTCGACTCCGACACCGCGGGAAAGCAGGAGATCGGCGAGCGGCAGGGCGCCCTCCTCTTTGAAATTCACGGAAGCGAAGTCGGGCAGAACACTCCACTGCGAAACAGCCTGGTGGCGAAGATTGGCGTTGCGCAAAATCCATGCACCAGTGCTGATACCGACGAGCGTGCCAGGAACCGCTGCGCGCACTGCCTTTAGCGCGCTGGCGACGTCGGCGGCGTCGAGACTCTCGCGTCTGTCCGCGTCACGGACGTGGAAGTGAATGGCGCCCGCGCCGGCGGCAACGGATTCCTTCGCCGCCGCCGCGAGCTCAGCCGGCGAAATGGGAATTGCCGGGTGTTCGGCGCGAGTGCGGCCTCCGTTGAGGGCGGCTTTTATGAGCATAGTGGTTCGTCGAGTGCATGAACGGGCGCTATGCCGGGCCTTTTGAAGGGGCTCGTAGCGCCCAACCGACAGCCGAAAGGCGTTGAATCGACATCACGTCGAATGATTGGAAATGGTTGTTGAACGGCGTTACTCGCCGTGCTGATTTTCGTCGGACTTAGGCGCAGCAGCCGCCGGCTCTTCCAGTTTTGTAGCGATCTGTTGCATCCGTTCGCGCAACGCCTCGCCGATGTCGGCAAAAACCTTGGTGCAGGTTTCGCGCAGCTTCTCTTCGGCATTGGTGGCAATTCGAGCAACGGAATCGCGCGATTGATGGTCGAAGGACGTCACCGTCGCCAGCATCCACTGGTTCGACACGTTGTCGAGACGCTCGCGATAGTGCGTGGCGGCTTCTTCGCTCAACCGCGTATAGACGTTCAGCATTTCTCGTTGTTGCGCGCCGGTGGTTGCTTTCCACGATTCGAGCAAAGGCTCAAATCCAGCCTGCACCCGCTGGTTCGCTTCCGCGAGCCCCGCTTCCATGGCACCCGTCATGCCTTCCTGGAAGCGCCGCAGGAAGTCCTCCTGTTCCGTTGTGACTTTTTGCGCGAGTTCGGAACGTGCCGCCTCCATCTGCGTCCGTGTTTCGACGGTGGAGCGCTGCAACTCCGCTTCGAAACCATCAAGATCCTGCCTCGCGGCGCGTTGAATCTCATCGATGAACGCCGCGGATGTCGTCTCGGCGGCCTCGGCAAACAGCGCGCGAGCGCGTTCAAATGCCTCGCTGACCACCTCGGCCATTTGCGTCTGCGCGTAAGTCACGAAGTTACGGCTCGACTGATCCAGCTCGCTGGCAAATTCGCTGGAGAGGTCGCCGGCTTTTTCACGCAATTGATTCGCAGCCTGTTCACTCACGCGTTCGGCGGCAGTCTGTGTTTGTGTTTGAGCGCGCTTCTCGTACCATTCGGCGGACTTGATCAGGTCCTCAACGGTTTGCTGCTTCAGCGTCTCCACGCGAAGCTCCAACTCCGATAAACCCCGCGTCGTGACATTTTCTGCCGCTTCCCGCAGCAGTTCCTCCACGCCGCCAAGGTTCGCCCGGAACTGTGCCAGCGCCTCGCCGAAAGATTCGTCGGTGCTCGCTCGAATGCGTTCCTGGTGCATCGTAAGCGCCGCGTCGAGCAGCGATCTGCCCCCGGCCAATCGCTGCATCGCGTCGGTGGCTTTCGACACCTGCGGTTGAATCAGCGACTCAATTTCCTCGGCAAAACGCGAAACAGCCTCGCGGCCGGATGCGTCGAAGGCCGTGCGGATTCGCGCCGCGATCTCTTCCAACAGCGTTTCCGAACTGCGATGCAATTCGTTGCGGTGCAGGCTCAGGACATCGTCGGCCTGCGATTGAAAGCGGGTGAGGGCGTGCTCCTGCACGGTTCCCAGGCGAGCAGCAAGTTGCTCGAGGCGTTCGGACGTTTCCGCCGCACGAGCCGCGGCAGTCTCCGCCCGCTCGGTTTGTGCTTGCAGTGATTCGCGCAGTGCCTGGGCCTGACGATCGGACTTTTCCGCGACCTCGGCTGCGGACGCGTGGAAAGCCCCGCCCACACGATCAGCCTCTTGCTGAAATGCCGCCAACAGACCATTCGCTTTTTCATTCAGCGAGCCCGCGGCCCGCTCCTGGGCCGCGGCCAAAGCATTGTCCACCGCTACCTGCCACCGCATTTGCGCGGCTTCTGCCTCGCCGGCCAAGTCGCTTTGCCATTTAGCGTGCGCGGAGCCGATCGCCGCGGCTACCTGTTGTTGAGCTTCCAGCCCCGCCGCGTTGATCGATTCCAGTCGAGCTGCCAGCGATTCCTCTCGCCGACGCGCCGCCTCATCGATGGCCTGCTGAGCCGCCTGGACGCGACCGTTGATCAGCGCTTCGGCCTCCTCTGCGCCATTGCGAAGCCGCGCTGTCGTCTCCTCGGCCTGCTGGCTGACTTCGCTCAATGTCTCAGCCGCGCTGGTCAACTGTTCGGCGTGTTCCGCGCGTTGCGCAAGGCCTTCTTCGGAGAGCCGCGCGGTCAGCTGCCGAGTAAGTTCTTCGAGTTGCGGAACGAGTCGCTTCGGAAGATCGTCTTGCAGCGCTGCCGAGGCAGCCTCGTGAGCTGCGCGACTCCGAGTTTCCGACTCTTCCTGGATTTTCTCGATCGCGTTGGAAACTTCCTGTGTCAGCGCCTCGCGCGCTTCGGCAACCTTGTGATCCCATTGCTCCGCACTGATACGCCGTTCGGCGGAAACCGCCTGAGCCGCGGCCTCGCGTGCCGCTGCTTGAATCTGCTGCCGCGCCTCGGCCAGCAAGCGGGTAACGTGACGCGCCAGTTGCAAGGATGCATCGGTGGTGCTGGCCGGCGAAGGAAACACGCGCACATTATCGGGGCCGGACGCCGATGGCGTATCTGCTTCCGTCAGCGAAACGTGAAACTCCGTTTCAGACGTGTCTGCCGGCACTTGTGGTTGCGACTGGGATGGTAGCGGCAAGTTCACTTGCGAGATCGCGTGAGCCGCGGTCGCCTGCGCTTTTTCGGGTTCCGCGACCGCGAACCAATCTTCCGGGGGGAAGGCAATGCCCCACACGTTGCCGGGTGCCTCCAACTCTAGCGCCACCTGAAAGAGTTGCCGCACCGTTCGCGGACGCTGAATCCAGGCCACGCGACCCCGCACCGAGCGCGGCGGCTGGTCCGCTTCCGGATGCGGAACCTCCAGCTTGACCCACATATTCTTCAGCACGTAATGCTTCGACTGA
>JBEKWY010000087.1:0-20625 GCA_049512575.1 Candidatus Acidiferrum sp. | reverse complement strand
ATGCCGAGCGATTTGGTGTCGCGGAAGTCCGTGGAAACCGCATCGTTGGCATCGAGGAGAAGCCCTCGGTTCCCAAGTCTAATTACGCAGTCGTTGGCATTTATATGTACGATGCGACGGTATTTCAAAAGATTCGCCGTTTAAAGCCGTCGGGGCGCGGTGAATTGGAAATTACTGACGTTAATAATTTCTATGTCGCTGAAGGATCATTGATGTACGAGATCCTCGACGGATGGTGGACCGACGCCGGAACATTTGAATCTTTGCTCCGTGCCAATAACCTCGTCGCGGAGACAGGCGCGAATAAAATGATTAAGGAAGGTCGCGCCGCGAAAGTCGCCACGAGGGAAGTTGCTCCATGAAAATTCTTGTAACCGGTGGCGCTGGATTCATCGGCTCAAATTTCATCCGTCACGCCTTGAAGAATGTCCTAAACTGCTCAATCATCAACTACGACAAGCTGACCTACTCTGGAAACTTGGCCAACCTTGAATCGATTGCCGACGATCCACGTTATAGCTTTGTCCGAGGCGATATTTGTGATGCCGATGCTGTACAGGCGGCGATGCGTGGCTGTGATGCCGTTGTGCATTTCGCGGCAGAGTCCCACGTGGACCGAAGCATCTACGAGCCCGCGCCCGTTATCCAAACCAATGTCACCGGCACATTCATCCTGCTGGAGGTAGCGCGCAAACTTTCCGTCACGCGTTTCGTGCACGTCTCCACCGATGAAGTTTATGGCGATATTCTTCCGGGTGTCTTTGCCGACGAAAACTCTCCGCTGCAGCCCAGTAGCCCATATTCGGCTTCAAAGGCTAGCGCGGATCTGCTCGTTCGATCGTATATGCGCACCTACAAATTTCCCGCCGTAATTACCCGATCTTCCAACAATTACGGCCCATATCAATTTCCTGAAAAATTTGTCCCTTTGATGATAACCAATGCATTGCTTGATATAGCTCTGCCCGTTTACGGGGATGGCAAACAGCAGCGTGACTGGTTGCACGTTGAAGACAACTGCTGCGGAATTCTCACAGTTCTGGAAAAAGGCAGAATCGGTGAAACCTACAATATCGGTGGCTCGGACGTGGAAGAAAATCTAACTGTCGCGCGTCAATTGCTTCGGCTCACTGACAGGCCCGACAGCCTGCTTTCTTACGTACAGGATCGTCCGGGACACGACCGGCGATATGCGTTGAATTGTCACAAAATTCAGAACGAACTTGGTTGGCGTCCGAAGATACCGTTGGAAGCCGGGCTTCGACAAACCATCGATTGGTATAAGGAAAACAAACAATGGCTGGACAACGTGCGCGCCGGAGAATATCGATCGTACTACGCGAAATACTATGAAAATCGCGATTCTTCCCTTCACGCCATCGCGGAATCTGGGGCCAGTAATTGACAGAATGCGCATGGTATTCTGGCCTTCTCAAGTTGTCGCGGCTGCGCCGAATGGGATGAGTGGCAACTTTTTTTTCGGAGCTTTTGTGCGGTGTCCTGTGCGCACACCGGTGATCTCGCAAAAGGATGCGAACGATCTGAGGCGCGGAGAAGTCTCGCCGGAACGCCTGCCAGGGCATCACCTGGAATGAAACTCGCCATTCTATTGGTGGGAAAGACTGGCCAGGTTGGCTGGGAACTTCATCGTTTCTTGCCGGCACTTGGGGAGGTGGTCGCACCGGATCGCCAGCAACTTGACCTACTCAATCCCGACAGTATTCGCCGCGTGGTTCGAGAGGTCCGTCCGCAACTTATCGTCAATGCTGCCGCGTACACTGCGGTAGACGCTGCGGAGACCGATGAAGCTCAGGCGCACGCCATCAACGCCGAGGCTCCAGCTGTACTTGCAGACGAGGGGAGTAGGGTTGGCGCCGTAATGGTGCACTATTCGACAGACTATGTCTTTGATGGCAAAAAAGGGCAACCGTACGATGAGGCCGATCCCAAGAGCCCGCTAAATGTTTACGGCAAAACGAAATTGGCGGGCGAGGAGGCTGTTCGCAAATCGGCCATGCCACACATGATTTTCAGGACCTCTTGGGTGTATGCCACGCGCGGACGAAATTTTCTCTTGACGATACTGCGCCTCGCAACCGAGCGAGAAGAGTTAAAGATCGTTGATGACCAGACAGGATCTCCGACCTGTGCCTCGGACATTGCCGCCGCAACCAGCAGAATCCTGACGAGTATTTATGAGCGGGACGCCGTCACGACGGAGTTCGCTAGAGTGGCTGGCACCTATCACATGACTGCCGTCGGCCAAACAACCTGGTATGACTTTGCGAAGGCAATCCTCGAACAAGCCTCCGAAGCGACCGAACAGACGTCCTGGGTTACGGCCATCACGAAAGGACGCCCATTGATCACGCGGCGTGTACTTCCCATCACCTCTGATGAATATCGCTCCGCTGCTCCCCGCCCGGCCTATTCCGTTCTTTCGAATTCGCTCCTTGCTCGAACCTTCGGGTTTGAGTTGCCCGCCTGGCGTATTCAGTTGCAAAAGTGCTTTCCGGTTGAAAGCAGGGGCTGGGGCCTTGCATCTACCGGTTGTGTTCCCGTGCCTCAATGACTCACGCTCTAGAATTTGCGCAACCTTATGCCTTGTTAGACGCCCAGCATGCGAAGTAACCACCCCGCTAGTACGCCGCCAGTCAGCGGTCCAATCACCGGAATCGGCGCATAACTCCAATCGGACCCACCCTTGGCCGCGACTGGCAAGAGAGCGTGCGCCACACGAGGCCCTAAATCTCTCGCTGGATTGATGGCATACCCCGTCGTTCCTCCCAGCGAAAGTCCTATCCCCCAAACCAGCGATCCCACCAGGTAAGGCCCCAAGCTGCCCGGTCCAGTCGCAGCAACACTTCTCGAAAAAATCGCCCCGACCACGAAAACAAGCACGAATGTCCCCACGATTTCGCTGATTAAATTCGGAATTAAGCTGCGAATCGCCGGCGCGGTACAAAAACACGCCAGCTTCCCCGGAGCATCCGGCGTCTCTTTCCAATGCGGAAAGTAGTGCAGCCACACCAGCGTCGCGCCAACCAGAGCGCCGAGCAGTTGGGCCCCTACGTACGGCACGACCTTCCCGAAATTTCCCGCCCGCACGGCGAAGCCCAGCGTAACCGCCGGATTCAGGTGCGCATCGCTGCTCCCGCACGCGATTGCCGTGAACACTCCCGCCATCACCGCGAACGCCCAACCCGCAGTGATCACCATCCATCCGCTCGCCTCCGCCTTCGAACGTTTCAGCACTACGCCAGCCACGACACCGTTGCCAAGCAGCACCAGGACCATCGTGCCCAGGAATTCACCCAGGAATGGCGACGTCATATCTTGCCCTCTCTCTCAAGCATCGACCCAATCAAACGACCGCGTGACGGCTTTCTTCCATCGCCGGTACAACTCTTCGCGCTCCACCTCCTCAACGTGTGGCTTCCAAATCCGATCGACCGCCCAGTTCGCCCGTAATTCCTCCAGCCCCGAAAAGAACTGCACCGCAAGTCCAGCCGCGTACGCCGCGCCCAGTGCCGTCGTTTCCTGAATCACCGGACGCACCACTTCACGATTCAGAATATCGGCTTGAAATTGCATCAGCAGATCGTTCGTCACCATCCCCCCGTCAACGCGCAACGACGCCAGCGAAATCCCCGAATCCTTTTCCATGGCCTCGACAACTTCGCGGCTCTGAAATGCAGTCGCTTCTAACACCGCACGCGCCAGATGACCTTTGGTCGCGTATCGGGTGAGTCCCGCGATCACCCCGCGCGCGCTCTCTTTCCAATAGGGTGCATATAAACCGGAAAACGCGGGAACAAAGTAAACGCCGCCATTGTCCTCTACGCTGCGAGCCAACGCCTCGACATCGGAACTCTTCTCAATAATCCCGAGATTATCCCGGAGCCACTGCACCAGGGCCCCGGTGATCGCAATGCTTCCCTCCAGCGCATATCGCGCCGGCTGATCTCCGAACTTGTATGCCACCGTGGTCAGCAGCCCAAACTTCGACGGCACCATTCGTTCGCCAGTGTTCATCAACAAGAAGCAGCCGGTTCCATACGTGTTTTTTACCTCCCCCGGCCGAAAACACGTTTGACCCACCAGCGCCGCCTGCTGATCTCCCAGAATTCCAGCGATGGGCACTTCCGAAATCGCTGGCAGCGCACCAGCACCGTAGACTTCACTGCTTGATCGAACCCGCGGCAGCATCGCCCGCGGAATATCGAACGCAGCGAGCATCTCGGCATCCCAATCCAGCGTCCTCAGGTTGAGCAGTTGCGTGCGGCTGGCATTGGTTACATCGGTAACGTGCTGCCCGGCACGTGGTCCGCCCGTAAGATTCCACACTAGAAACGTATCAATATTTCCGAAAAGCAATTCCCCGGCCGCCGCTCGTTCACGTGCGTCCACGACACTCCGCAAAATCCATCCCAACTTCAACCCGCTGAAGTAAGTGCTCAAAGGCAGGCCCGTCTGCGCCCGAAAACGATTCTGCCCGCCCTCGCTCGCGAAGTGCGCGACATCTTCCGCGACACGCGTATCCTGCCACACCAACGCATTCGCCACTGGCTCGCCTGTTTTGCGGTCCCAAACCACCGTCGTTTCGCGCTGGTTCGTAATCCCAATCGCCGCAAGGTCAGAGGCTTGCAAGCCGCGTTTTTCCAGCCCCTCGTCAATCACTTCATACGTTCGGCGCAAAATTTCCAGCGCATCGTGTTCCACCCATCCGGGTCGCGGGAAAATCTGCTCGTGCTCTTTCTGCGCAACGCAGACAATGCGCGCCGACCGGTCAAACACCATGAATCGCGTGCTCGTCGTGCCTTGATCGATAGCCCCGATATAAGCCTTCACCGCTTCGCTCCTGAGTTGTCGAAACTCTCCTGACGACGTACTATGGCCCGCACGGGCCTGCGAGTCGCTCTCAAAGGGAGCGCCGCGCCACACGGAATGTACGCGATTTCACTCATTCCCGCATCTAATAAACAGGGATGAGAGGAAGGATATTAAAATGAAGAGCATATCTCGATCGAAGCGGACGCTCTTGTGTTTCGTGGGGTCCGCCATATTTACATTGATTGCGACGGGGCCCGCGCGGGCGGCGGCCGGCGTCGTCACTACCACAGTTACGGCCGTCGGAAAAAAACAGCCTCCGCCGCCAATCAAGAAAGAAGATGTTACGTTGTTTCAAGGTAAAGAACGTACGCAGGTGGCTGATTGGAAGCGTGGTGAATCCCTTTTTCTAGCGATTCTGATCGATGATTCGCTGGATCAGGAAGTTGCCAGCCAGTGGAAGGATCTAAAATCCTTCATCGACGCCCAAGAGCCAACCACCTACATCGCCGTCGCTTACTCGCGCAACGGTGCCGCCACCGTCATTCAGGATTTCACCAATGATCACTCTCTCGCTGACAAAGCGCTGCGGATGCCTTCAGGCTCAGGTGGCGCATTCACTAGTCCCTATCTCTCCGTCCAGGATTGGATCAAGCGTTGGCCCGACCAGGGCGGTGATCGACGCTCGATTATCATGATTTCTTCGGGCGTTGACTACTTCCGCGGAGGTTTCGATCCGGTCGATCCCGACCTCGATTCCACTGTCGAGCGAGCGCAAAAGAAGAACATCAACATCTGGACGATCTATTACCCTGACGCCGGGCATGTGGGCCGCCGCTACTTCCGCGTTTTCAACGCGCAATCCAACCTTAGCCGGCTGTCGGAGGAAACTGGCGCCGAATCGTATTATCTCAGCACCGGCGTTCCGGTAACCTTGAAGCCCTACTTCGACGAAATTCAAGAGCACCTGCAAAACCAGTATTTGCTTTCGTTCGCAGGTAATGGCGGAAAGAAAGGCAAGTTCACTCGAATCCGAGTGAACACGGAAGTGCCAAACGTGGAGTTCATGCTTCCCGCGTCCGTCTTCCTCCCGCCACAATAACCGGCGGCAGTCAGACTCGACCCAGTCCTCCTTGTAGGGGCGCAGCACTGCTGCGCCCCAGCTTGCCCGGGCGCAAACCGCAGCGCGATTTGCCTTCCTCTGCACGACACACAACGGAGCCTTTGCCGTCCGTCGAAAAATTTCGCAAAATCCCCTTGACTTTTCTCAAGTCTCTGGTACAATTACCTCATTGATTTTTACGTCCAAGCGCCGCCAACCGGCGCTTTTTTAATTTCTGCGCAAGCCTTAACTCATTTACTTCCAGCAAGTTACGGATTCAGCAAAAATAAATCAGCGTGCCTGTCAAAACCAATAGAAGGCGAATCTCCGTGAGGCTCGTAATACCATTATTGTTATACACTTACGGATCGTTACCTGGTAAACCTTTTGTCTTGATAGTCTTACAAATGCCCGGCGGGTATGGAGGGGCTAGAGATGGCACTCCAGATCGCGATCCTTCCGAACACTCAAACGCTCGAAGCATGGATGGACGTGTCCGTCCATGCTTCGATTTGAATGATCGGGCCATCATCGCGGGCCACGGCGGGCTCGAGTCCCAAGAACGGGGTGACATAGTATTCCGTTCTTCCATGCTAAAAATCCAGTTTGGCTTCGCTCTATCCTTGCCTTGGCCGTGTTCTCGACCTGGTCAGCGCAGTGCCCGCATGCGATCAGTCATCCGAGCCCGTCAGCGACACCGCTCGCGTCGATTCCCGAATCACCAGTTCCGGGTTCATCTTGTGACTCACGATGTTCCACTCCCGCTTTTCCAGTGACGCGTTTATTCCTTCCATGACGATGTTCACCGCCAGTTCGCCCATCGCTTCCATCGGTTGCCGCACCGTCGTTAACGACGGCGCCGAAAGCGACGAAAGTGCCACATCGTCGAAGCCTGTTACCGAGCATTGTTCCGGAACCTTGATGCCCGCCTTCGTCAACGCCCGGATTGCTCCCAGCGCCGCCAAATCGTCGAACGTCGCGATCGCCGTAAAGCGCTTCTTGCGCTGCAGCAGCTCTTCCGCGAACCGGAATCCGCTCTCGAAACTCGAATTCGGATCGAGCGATTCCGGCAATTGCAGAATCAGTGCCGGATCGATCTCCAGCCCCGCGCTTTGCGCAAATTTTTGTATCCCGCGCCATCGCGGCCCGCTGTCGATCAGCATCTTGGGCCCGCGGATAAACGCGATCTTCCGGTGGCCCAGCTGGTACAGATGCTCCAGCGCCAATCGCGCCCCAGCTTCGTTATCCACCATCACCGAGCTGATCGTGTCGCCCGGTAGTTCGCAGCAAATGGTTGCCGCCGGAATGTTGCGCTTGGAGAGGTCCGCGAGCAGCTGAATATCCACGAACAGCCAGTTGGCGACGACGATCAACGCTTCTACGTGCCGCTCCAGGAGCATTTCCAGATATCGCTCGAAACGACTTCGCTGGTTGTGCGCGTCGGCGAAAATCGACACATAAGAAGCCTGATAAAGCGTGTTCTCAATGCCGCGCATGACCAGCGTGCAGAAGGGGTCGGTGATATCCGCAAACAATACGCCTACGCTGTGGGTTCGCTTGCTGCGCAGGAACCGAGCCATCGCGTTTGGCCGGTAACCCAGCTTCCGTGCCACTTCCTCGATGCGTTTTTTGGTTGCGGGAGCGATGTAACGCGCCAAGGGCGCGTTGTTCAGCACGATGGAAACAGTGGCGGGAGAGAATCCGCTCTGCGTAGCCACGTCGCGCATTGTCACAGCCGCATTCTTACCGCTGGGCCGCTTAACCAGTGTGAGCTCCTCCGCGGGCATCATCATCCTGCCAGAGTCACCCAATTTGCAATGCCTCCTGCACGCGCATGCTCCTATTCCGCGGGCACTTCAAACGACAGCGGTTCTCGGAACCACTTCGTCTTCCAAACACCGAATGCGATTCCCGCGATCATCCAGATACTGCCGACGATCATCGCCGGGCGGCTAAGACTCACCCATAAGGCGAGGCAGATGACAAACCCCACGACTGGCGGGATAAAATTCCATACTTTCTTTTTTTCCGCTCGCACGAAGTACCGCAAGAGCGCCGCCGCGTTCACACCCATGAACGCGATCAACGCGCCGAAGTTGAGCATCTCCGCCCCTAGTCCGTAGGAAAGAAAAAAAGCGCCGATCAGCACGATTCCGCCTACGAAAAATACGTTATTGCGCGGCACGCGGTGCTTGGCGTCCACCACCCCGAAAAACGACTTCGGCAACGCATTGCTCCGCCCCATTCCGAAAAGCAACCGCGCCGCGCCAAGCTGTGCTCCCATCCCGGAACCAAAATTGGCCAACAGAAGGGTTAACCCGACGACCGTGAACAGCGGTTTCCACGCGCGTCCCGCAACCCAAACGTATGCCGTATCGACGTCCGGAAAATGCTGCGATGCCGGCCAGATCAACTGCGCTACATATACTTCCACGGCCGAAAGCAAGCCGATCACCACGCAAGTCAACACCGTAGCCAGTAGAATATTCCGCCGCGGATTTTCCGCTTCTTCCGAGAGCGTTGAAATTCCATCAAACCCGATATAGGTCAGCACCGCGATCGATGTGCACCCGAACAACGCCTTGTAGTTGAACGTCTGCGGATCGTAGAAAGGCCGCGTGAAAAATCCCGCCTCGTCGTGCGGATGCCCCAGGATGTACCGCGCCGCCGCTACGAAGATCACCGCAATAACCACGCCCATTCCAATGGCCATACCCGTGTTGATCCGAGCCGAAGTCTTCACCCCGCGAATATTCAGCAGCGTGAACACCACCGCAAAGAAAATCTTCCATCCCCATACGGGAACGTGCGGCGCAAAGTCATGCGCCTGCTGCGCGCACCAGATGGTGCAAATCAGCGGGTTCAGAATGTAGTCCATGACCATGCTCCACCCGGTCACATACCCGATACCCGGATGAATCTCCTGAGCCACATAGGTGAACGCCGAGCCTGCGCTCGGGTACGCCCGCGCCATCCGCCCATAGCTGATCCCGGTGAACAGCATCGCCACCATGGCGATCAATATCGCCGTGACCACGTGGCCGCGCCCGCGTTCGCTCAGCACGCCAAACACAGACATCGGCGCCACCGGCTGAATCACAATCACGCCATACAAAATCAAATCCCAAAGCGTGAGTGTTCTTCGCAGTCCCGGCCCGGAATTCGTCACAACCGCCGCTTCGCTGCTCAATCGAGCTCCCTCTTTTGCAAACGCCTGCTAATCCGCATTGCTTTGCGGCATGTCATCGGCCAGTTTTGCCACACGCAGCAGTTGTCATTCTGAGGGCATCCGACAAGGATGTCCCAAGAATCTCAGCCTCAGCGTCGGCAACGGGTGCATTTATCCATTTGCAGGCTAGCCTGCCATCGCGCAAACCACGTCGCAGGTTCCAGCGATCCCCTGACCAGCCCGCGCCTATATCCATGTCTTATTGAATCGTTTTAAGCAACGCATTCTCCCCCGAAGCCCTTTTCCCGCGCAAGGCTATTCTTTCCATCCGGCGCGTCTCGATTGCTCCATGCGATACTCAGACCTACTTTCATGTTCCGTTTTAGCCAGCTCTGCGAATCCATCGCCGCCACAACCAAAAAAACCGAAAAAATCCGCTTGGTCGCAGACTACCTGCGCGCTTCTTCCCCTGAAAATGCCCCACTAGCCGCCCTCTATCTCTGCGGCCGCGTCTTCCCCCGTCGCGAAGAGCGCGTTCTCTCCGTCGGCTTCTCGATCCTACTCCGAGCTGTCGCCGCAATCGCCCAGAAAGATCCGCACGAACTCGCGCCCATCCTGCGCCACCACGGAGACATTGGCGCCGGAGCCGAGGAAATCCTCCAAGCCCAGCAAACCGCGTCACCACTCACTCTCACCGACATCGCCGCCGTCTACGACTCTCTGGCCCGCCAGCGCGGCCCCGCCGCAAAACAAGCCCTGTTCGAGCAAACGCTCCGCAGACTCTCCGCCCTCGAAGCAAAATACTTCATCAAGCTCTGCACCAGCGAGCTTCGCATCGGCCTGAAAGAGAGCCTGGTGGAAGAAGCCATCGCGCAGTGCTACGACCAACCTCTCGTCTTGGTTCAACGCGCCAACATGCTCACCGGCGATATCAGCGAGACTCTTCGGCAAGCTGCCGTCGGCCGCCTGGCCGAAGTCCAACTCGAACTCTTCCGCCCAATCTCCGTGATGTTAGCGAGTCCGGTGGACACCGGCGCCGACTTGATCGCCACCTTCCCCAACGGCGCCCTCGTGGAAGAAAAATTCGACGGCATCCGTGCTCAAGTCCATAAGCGAGGTACCCAAATCGAAATCTTCTCCCGCACGCTCGACCGAGTAACCGAATTCCCGGAACTCCTCCCGCCCCTCCGCAAGATCCCTGGCGATTTCATCCTCGACGGCGAAATCATCGGCTGGCGCGATGGCCGCGCCATCCCCTTCACCGAACTCCAGCAGCGCCTCGGCCGCAAGCAAATCGATCTCTTCACCACCACACTTGTCCCCGCAAGCTTCGTCGCCTTCGACCTCCTGCTTCTCAACGGCGAAACGCTCCTCGACCTCGAACTAGCCGAGCGCCGTCTGAAGCTAACCGATCTCCTCGCCCCTTACGAGCAACCGGAGCTGCAGTTCACGCGCGCCGAACTCTGCACTACCGCCGAAGAAATCGAAGCCGCTTTCCGCTCCGCATTAGCCAAAGGCAACGAGGGCCTGGTCGCGAAAGCTCCGCAGTCCCCCTATGTCCCTGGCCGTCGCGGCCAGTTCTGGGTCAAGCTGAAACGCCCCTTAGCCACACTGGACGTGGTCGTCACCGCCGCCGAATACGGTCACGGCAAACGCCGCGGCCTGCTCTCCGACTACACCTTCGCCGTCCGCGACGCCGATCTCGCCAGCGATGCCGATCGCTTCGTCAACATCGGCAAAGCCTACTCCGGCGTAACCGATGCAGAAATCCGCGAGCTGACCGATTATTTCCTCGCCCATACCATCGAGGACCACGGCCACGTCCGCGCCGTCGAACCGCTCATTGTCATGGAAATCGCTTTCAACAATATTCAGCGTTCGAATCGTCACGACAGCGGCTTCGCCCTCAGATTCCCGCGTATCATCCGTCTCCGCCCAGACAAACCCGTCGCTGAAATCGATACCCTCAACCGCGTCCGCGAAATCTTCGCCAGCCAACAGCAACATCAGCCCGCGCGCGAATCGTAATAACGCCCGCAAAAAGACGTTAAGTCAGCTGTCCTCCAGAAGAAAACCTGTCCGCATGTACAGGCAACCGAATCCATTCGTACGGTATCTCTTAGCTAAAACAAACCTGAATTCCGCCGCAACGCCTATATCAGATTCGGAGTCTAATAGAATGAGAGGGCCCGGTCCCAGCCGAGGTCAACCAAAAGTTTATGGGCAAGGGCTCACTCATCACCAATCGCAATAGCGCGACGCCGTTCCTGTCGCATGCCTCGGGGTTCCTTGTGGTCTTTTTCCTGGCCATGTGGCTCCGCGCCGTGCCCTTGCAATCCGATCCCGTCCTCCAGGGTTATCTGCAAGTTACTACCGGCCTACTCGCTTTCGTTTTCGCTGCGGTCACCCTGGTGCGTTTTCAAGGCACGCAGGACCGCATCTCCCTCATCCTCGGTTCCGGTTTCCTGCTCTCTGGCACGCTGCTCACTGCCTCGAGCCTGCTCTTCTTCCAATTTTTGCAGGAAACTCCGGTGCACTTGCGCTGGGCGCCCGTCTCCTGGTGGGCCGGCCGCATCGTCTTAGGCCTACTCCTCGTAGTCGCATTGCTCGTGGAACATTTTCTTCCCCGATCGCGCCACCCGCGCCTTGAAATCGCGGGCGCGCTGCTCACCGTCGTCGGCCTCACGTATCTCATCACCGCCGCCCTGCGCCGCCTCCCCCCGGAGACTTCTCCTCACCCGCTCGCCTTCATCCCCAATCCCCAACAGCTACTCCCCGCTGGCCTTTTCCTCGTCGCGCTGGTCTGGTTTCGCCGCCGCCTGCAAATCGAAGGCACCGCGTTCGATCGCGCCCTCTACTCCGCGGCTTGGATGAACGTCGCCGCGCAACTCGCCGCGTCGCAGTCCATGCGCCTTCTCGATTCGCCGTTTGTCCTCGCGCAGGCCCTTACGGTCACCAGTTACGCCGTAGCCCTCGGCGGCGCCTTGCTCGACAATGCCCGCCTCTTCGAACAAGTTCAGCATCTCGCCGTCAGCGACCCGCTCACCGGCTTGGCCAACTACCGCCGCCTTCTCGACGTCCTCGAAAGCGAAACCGAGCGCACCAATCGCAACGGCCGCTCCTTCGCTGTGCTCCTCCTGGACCTCGACGGCCTGAAAAAAATCAACGACACCTACGGTCACCTCGTTGGCAGCCGCGCCCTCTGCCGCCTCGCCGACACCCTTCGCATCCATTGCCGCGCCATCGACACGGCCGCCCGCTACGGCGGCGACGAATTCGCGCTGGTCCTCCCGGAGTCTCAGGAATCCGAAGCCCAACTCGTAGCCGGCCGCATCCGCGCGGTTCTCGCCGCCGACACCGAGACACCCCCGCTCTCAGCCAGCATCGGAATTTCAATTTACAATGGAGATGGCGAACGAATCGAAAAACTGCTCTCGGAAGCCGACCAGCACCTCTACGCCGAAAAAGCCCGCCGCGCAAAACACGCCTCTACGGCTATACATCACCGCCGCCGCGCCCAAAAAGCCTGACGCCCGGGTCTCAGCACCTGGCACAAACTTCTCGGCATAAACTCCTCGGCACAAACTCGCAACGCAAAAGAACCTGTCATCCTGAGCGAAGCGAAGGATCTCAACCGATCATTTTCGCCGCCACTGCGCCATCATCACCCTGTTACTTCGCCGCATCCCCCGCATAAGGCGCCAACTGCTCGCTAATCTTCGCCTTATCCCCCACCACGACGATCGTCATCAACTCCGGCTTAATGTACTTGGCGGTCGTGTCCTTCACCTCATCCGGCGTAACCCCATTCACCCGCTGCACGTACGTCTTCAAGTAATCCTCACCAAGCCCCTGCAAATCCACGAACCGCAACTGGCCGATCAACGCTTGTCGCGTCGAATTCTGAATCACGAAAACGCCAGAGAGATAACTCTGAGTCCCTTTCAACTCATCCGTCCCCGGCGCTTCCTTCTGCAACCGCGTAATCTCCCCGAAAATTTCCTTCAGCGAAGCCCCAGTATCCTTGGTCGTAACATCCGCAATCTCCACCCAATACGCATCGTGATACCGGCTCGAAACCTGGCTCCGCGGCGAGTATGTGTAACCCTTCTGCTCGCGAATGTTCGCGGTAATCCGCGAAGCGAACGACCCGCCCAACAGCGTATTGCTCACGATCAGCTGCACATTATCCGGGCTCGTAGGATTCGCCACCGGCAACCCCACATACAAGGTCGACTGCGGCGCCCCCGGACGATCCGTCACATCCAGGATCCGCTGCGTCTTCGGCGACGGCGCTTTCTCTGTTGGTCCCGCTCCCTTCGCCCACCCCGAAAAATTCTCAGCAATGGCCTTCTTCACCGCGGCTGCATCGAATTTTCCCGCCACGTACAAGTGCGCCCGCGCCGCCCCATAGTTCGCCGCGTAGAATTTCTTCGCGTCTTCAATCGCCAGCTTGTTGACCGTCTCTTCCGTGGGCAGCACATCCCCATACGGATGGTCCCCATACATCAATTTCCGAAACCTCGCCAAAGCGATTTGCCCCGGCTGCGTTTTCGCCACCGCTATCTGCCGCAGCATGTTGGTCTTCAGCCGCGCAAGCTCCGACTCCGGCAGCAGTGGATGGTCCACCACGTCCGCCAACAATTTCACCGCCCCCGGTCCGCTCTCCGACAGCACATCCATTGTCGCCGTAGTCTCATCCGCCCCTACGGTGACCGCCAGCGTGCTGCCCATGCGCGCCGCCGCTTCCGCCACTTCCTTGGAGCTCAGCGTCGTAGTCCCTTCCTTCAGCAATTCCCCGGTAATATCCGCCACGCCAAGCTGTTCCTCGGCCTCGTCGATGTTCCCGCTACGCAAAGCAAGGCTCACGGTCACCTTCGGAATATTTCCGTAAGGCACCAGCGTCACCTTCATTCCGTTCGCCAACACATACGTCTCATGCGCAGGCACGGTAAACGCCTTAGGCGCGCCACCAACAGGCGGCGCCTGCTTTTGCCCCAGCGCCGGAATCGCCATCACGCCCACCGCAACAAAACCGATCAGCAACTTGTATGCGCCCATGCGAATCATCCACTCCTCCGTCCGTTGTAGGGGCGGGGCTTGCCCCGCCCAGCGTAAGCCCCGGAAATACTTTCGCGTTCGATGGAAACCATCCTGAATTCTCAATCTCTTCTGCTCACGGTTTCTGCGCCGGCGTGGCCGCCGCAGCCGGCTTCGGTTCCACGATCAACACCGTTCGATTCGTCGGCCGCAAATACTCCTGCGCCGTCTTCTGCAGCAATTCCGGCGTAACCTTCTCAAGCTGCCCAGCCAACGTGTTCACCCGCCCCGGATTGTCATCAAACAAAGCAAAGCTAGCCAAAATGTCCACCAACCCAAACCCGCCCTGCTGCCCGAACGTGTCGTACAGATCCGACCGCGCCTTCACCAGCGCCCGATCCAGCGTCTTCTGATCCACCGGTTTCGCCCGCAGCGGCTCGATCACCCCGTCCATCGCCTGCAAGATGTCATCCGGTTTCGTCGAAGGATCGTACGTAAGGTCGGCGATAAACAGCATCGGCCCTTGATAGTCGTAGGGATTCCCCAACAAATTGATCCCGCCCTCCACGCTGCCGGTGAACCCGCGCTTCTGCACCAATTCCTGGTGCAGCAAACTGTCGTCCCCCTCGATCAAAATCTCATCCAGCAAAATCATCGCGTAATATTCCGGCGTATTCCGGTCCGGCACATGATAAGCAATCGCAATCGCAGGCCGTTTCGTCAACGCATCCGTCCTCGTCTCTCTCTTTTCCTTCTCCTGCTTCGGCTCGGTCAAATCCGGCTGGGCCGGAAGCTGCGACGCCCTCAACGGCCCAAAATACTTCTCAACAAAGTTTTTGGCCTCCGCAGGATCGAAATCCCCCACAATCGCCAGCGCCGCATTGTTCGGCGCGTAGTACGTCTTGAAAAAGTCCTGCACCTCCGTCAACTTCGCCGCCTCGATATCCTTGATATCCCCGTAAAAATTGTGCGCGTTGTACCAATTCGAATTCGCGACCTGAGGCATATCCAGCCAGGGAAACCCGCCCAGCGGCCGGTTCAAAACGTTCTGCTTCACCTCGCTGCCCACCACCCCCTGCTGGTTTGTCAGATTCGCATCCGTAACCGCCAGCCCGCCCATCCGATCGGCCTCCGCCCACAAAGCGGTTTCCAATTTGTTTGCCGGCAAAACCTCGAAATAATTCGTGAAATCAAACCGGGTCGAGCCATTAAAAATTCCGCCGTTCTGTTGCACCAGTTTCACGAACTCCATCTTTCCCAAGTTCTGCGATCCCTGAAACATCATGTGTTCGAACAGATGAGCAAACCCTGTCCGGTCCTTAGGCTCAATCCGAAACCCAATGTGGTAATACACCCCCACGCAAATCGTTGGCGCCGTATGGTCCGGCGAAAGCACCACCCGCAACCCATTCGCCAACTTGTAATACTCCACCGGCACCTTAAACTCCGCCGCCACGCCCGTCGCCCCGGCATTGGCCGGCCCCGCGTAAGCCCCGGACCCGTATCCCGATACCAAAGCCGCAACAAGCCCAGCCGAAACCATCGCCCGACCAACTCGCCCAAATCCCATGTCGCCTCCAGTTCCCCTGTTCAGACGCAATCCGCACCCATAAGTTTCAGTTGCCAACGCCCGCTCTTGTAGGGGCGCAGCACGGCTGCGCCCCAAATGCCCAGCCTGCAGTGCTGGAAAAATTCCCCTCTAATAGACCGCCCGCCGCTGCACCCTCTCCTTGCTCTCAAACGAAAATCTCTCCTCCGCTGCCGCCCCATCCAAAATCCTCCCAGCAACATATTCCCCAACCGCGGGCCCGTGCTTAAATCCATGCCCCGACCCGCCGCCCACAAACCAAACATTCTCCATCTCCGGGTGCCGGTCGATCAAAAAATCGCCGCTCGAAGTATTCTCGTACTGGCAAACTCGTGTCTCCACAATAGGCGCACCCTGCAAACCCGGAAATCGTCGAGCCACATACCGCCGCACTTCTTCCGCAGCCTCTTCCGTAACCATCCGCGACTGCGTATCCGGATCAACGCGCACCCCGTGCCGGTCCAGCGCGATCTTGAACCCGCGCCCGTCCAAATCCGGCATCCCATAACTCTCATCGCCCTGGAATAAAAAGGTAGGCAGCTCCGACGGCGCAAAACGCGTGTCTCCTGGCGGAACTCCAAAGAAAAACACTTCCTGCCGGCTGGGAAAAATTCGCCCCCCAAGCACATCCGGAAACACTTTCCCCAACCAGGCCCCGCAAGCAAACACAAACTGTCCCGCCTCAAACCGCTCGCCGCTCCGCGTCGTGATCGATGCCAGTCCGCCAGAACCATGCGCACGTTCTGGCATCACGATCTCTGCGACGCGATACTCCACCCCTCTCCCGACCGTTTCCTCGGCAACAGCCACAACCGCCCGGCGCGCCATCAGCACTCCGCTATGCGGTTCCAGCAATCCCTTCGCAATTCCGACCAGTGCAATCTGCGAATAGCGTTTCTCAAGCTCCCCACGATCCATCTCTTCGAACGCCACGCCACACCGCGCCAAAGTCGCCGCTGTCTCCCGGACCCGCGCATCGCCCTCGCTCGCAAGCCACAACACTCCGGTCTCATGAAACAGCCCCGGCCTCTTGAATCCAAAAAATTCCTTCCACTGCACCAACGACTTCTGCGCCCAACGCGTATAAATCTCGTCCGCCCCATACCCCATCCGAATAATCCGCGATTCCCCAGCCGAACTGCTCCGTGCGTTCCCCGGCCCATACGCATCCACCAACAACACTTTCTGCCCCCGCCGCACCAAATGCCAAGCGGTCCAGGCCCCAAACACTCCCGCCCCAACCACCACCACATCATATCGATCAGTCGTACTCATAGCCGCCGTATACTACCATCCACACCAGCAGTTATTGTTCGCTTGAATCCCCTCTTCCTTTCGACGAATCTTCGCGCCCTCAGCTCTTTCCTCCCTCTCCCCTTTTCCGTTTCATTACTTCTTCACTCCTCGCCTAGGCTTTCCTCGCCACGAAACCAGGCAAATTTGCTAACGTAACCCTCACCCAGAATCAACGTCGCGAGGTGCGGCAAATGCCATCCATTGACATCCCTACCGCCGACCTCCGCTACGCCACCCGCCAACTGCGCCGATCCCCAGGCTTCGCGCTAACCGTAATCCTCACCCTGGCCCTCGGCATCGGCGGCAACCTCGCCGTCTTTCAACTCCTCCACGCCGCGTTGTTTTCCCGCCTCCCCGTCGCCCACCCCGATCAACTCTATTCCCTCCAGGCCCTGAAATCCCCCTTCGACCACCAATGGTTTTTCTCCTCGCCCGCCTATCGAAACCTCCGCGCCTCCAGCGCCAACGTCGCCCCCGTCATCGCGCGGTCCGGCATTTCGCAAGGAATCTTCGTCCCCAATGGCGGCTCGCCCTCCCGCGCCGATTTCCAGATGGTCTCCGACAATTTCTTCGAAGTTCTCGGCCTCTCCCCCGCGGCAGGCAGATTCTTTCTTCCCGGCGAAGATGAACCCACTCAGACGCAACTCCCCGTAGTGCTTCGCTACGCCTACTGGAAGCAATCCTTCGGCGCCGATCCCGCGGTGATCGGAAGGCCAGCCGTCATCAACGGTGTCCCAGCAGTCATCGTCGGCGTAGCTCCCGACCGTTTTTCGGGAGTAGTCGCGGGGACCGCCACGGATATCTGGCTGCCTCTCGCAGCGCAATCGTCAGGACGCTTCGGCACCTGGTTCGACTCTCTCGGCCCCGGTAGCGGAGTTAATCTCCGAGCCTCCTACCGCAGCCAGCAAAGCGTCTTCTGGCTGTGGCTCCTGGCCCGTGTACCAGACACCGAAAAATCATCCTCCGCAGCGCGTTGGACCGAAATCCTTCAGCCCGATTTCGCTCTGCTCGCAAACGTCTCGAAAGATCCCCGCGAGCGCGATCAAATCCAGCAAAGCCGCGTCCAACTGGTCTCCGCCGCCACCGGCGAAGGCACCTTCCACGCCGAATATTCGCAACCACTCATCCTCCTGATGGCCATGGCCGCGCTGGTCCTCTTCATCGGTTGCGTAAATCTCGCCAATCTTCAGCTCGTCCGTCTGCTCAGCCGCCAGCGCGAACTCTCGGTGCGCGCATCCCTCGGCGCCAGCCGGTGGCGCCTCTTGCGCCAACTCTTGGCGGAGGATTTGTTGCTGGCTGCGCTCGGAGCATTCCCCGCTTTCCTGGTAAGCCGTGCCGCCAGCGCTCTCTTATTACGTTGGGCATCCACCGGTGATCGTCCCATCCCGCTCGACTTGCGTCCCGGATGGGAGCTGTTCGCGTTCGGTGCCGCTCTCTTCTTTGCTACTCTGATCGGCTTCAGCTTCTTACCAGCGTGGCGAATCAGTCGCAGCAACCTCGCCACCAGCATGACCTCCAGGTCCAGTTCCTCTTCGTCCCAAGGCCGCAACACCCGCAAATGGTCGAGCCTCCTGTTGGTCGGCCAAGTCAGCTTTTCTCTCCTGCTGCTAGGCGTCGCCGCCCTGTTTGCGGAAACGCTCCTCAAGATCAGCCGCATCGACGCCGGCGTCGATCGCGATCACGTCCTGTCAGTTCATCTGGATTTCACCAATGCGGGGTTCAAAGAGGATGATTTGCCGGAGTTATACAACCGCGTGCTAACGCGACTAAAAGAACTACCCGCCGTCCGCGATGCCGCGGTTTCCATGTGCGCCATCCCCGGCTGCATCTGGAACACTGCCATCCACGTCTACGGCCACCCGGAAATTCCGGAGCAGCAACTCCACGGGGAAGAAAACCACGTCGGCGCAGGCTATTTCGAAACTCTAGGGATTCCGGTACTGCGGGGCAGGGAATTCGACGAGCGCGACCTCCCAACGTCGCAACCCGTCGCCATCGTCAGCCATGCCTTCGCGCAAAAGCTGTTTGGTGGCGAAAATCCTATCGGCCACCGCATCGGGTATCAACCCGCCCCGCACGACGCCGACTACATCATCGTAGGAGAAGTTGCTGACGCGAGGCTCGACGACCTCCGCTCGCCACCATCGCCAACCGCTTATTTTTCACTGACGCAACGCCCGACGTTTGCCGAAAGCATCGAGGTGCGCGCCAACGGCCAACCCGCCGAACTCTACTCCACCATCCGGCAGACCCTGCGTTCCGCCGAACCCAATCTCCCCATCGACAGAATTATGTCCCTAAGCGCCGAGTATGACGAAGGCCTCTCGCGGGAAAAACTCCTGGCCCGCCTCACGAGTATTTTTGGCTTGGTGGCTATGGCGCTGGCCGCACTCGGTTTCTACGGACTCCTCTCTTTCAACGTAGCCGCCCGCACTTCCGAGATCGGCATCCGCATCGCCATGGGTGCCACGCCAGCCGATGTTCGCGCATTGCTCTTGCGCCAGACCTTCGCGATTCTCGCCGCCGGAATCGTACCCGGTGTAATCCTCACAGAAATAGCGAGCCTTGCGGTAAGGAAAATTCTTTACGGTGGGGGCGCCGTTCATCTCGCACCGTTATCCGCAGCCGCCGCCATCCTAATCATCATCGGCATCCTGGCCGCCCTACGCCCAGCCCGCCGCGCAGCCCAAATCGATCCAATCACGGCCCTCCGCGCCGACTAAACGTCAATCACATCGACCTACTTTCTTCTCTGCGAATCCTCAGCACTCTCCGCCTCCGCGCTATTTTTTTCTGATCTTTACTTCATTACTTCATTACTTCGCTTCTCCAGAAGATCCGCAAAAACGAACCCCTCCCGCTCCACAATCTCCCCAACGGTAACCCCGACTTCCTTCCGAAACATCGGTCCCGCATTCGCAAACGTATGAAACTCCCCGTTCTCCCCGCAAGGGTCGACAGACCCAGGAAGATCCGCCAGCAACTCCGCATCAAACCGCCGCCCAGCAAACCCTCGATCAAGCTGCCGCGGATCGACGCACGTCAGATACGCTGACAAACCGCCCGCAACCATATCTTCAGCAAGCCGCCGTGTCTCTTTGCCCCATAAAGGAAACACCGGCGTCATCCCGCATCGTGCAAGCTGCTTCTCGCGATAAGCCCGAATATCCGCCAAAAACAAATCGCCGAAAATAACATGCTGCACGCCTTCAGCTTGAGCCCGCGTCATCGCCTCGCTCATCGCTTGTTCATAGAGTTCGTTCGAACATGGCGACGGGATCGGCACCTTCACGAGCGGCAAGCCAGCCGCCGCAGCCTGAATTTCAAGCAAGCTCTCCCGCACCGCATGCATCGCGACGCGCTGATGTGTCCGGTTCACGGTCGTGAGCAACGCCACGACATCGAATTCACGTTCCTGGCGCACGGTGTGCAGCGTCCAAGCACTGTCCTTCCCGCTGCTCCATGCAAGCCACGCCCTAGGGCGGGCGACACCTTCCCGCGATTCGGATTTTTGCATCAACTCTTCCGGTTTCTACGTTCGTGACCTTCGCACGGGTGCCCCACACGCCGATTTTGCGTGCGGGGATTTTCCATCAATCA
>JBEKWY010000086.1:0-20706 GCA_049512575.1 Candidatus Acidiferrum sp. | reverse complement strand
TGTATAAACGCAACGTATTGCCGAAAGAGACCAAGAACTACGTGCCCATCATTCTGGCGCTCACCTTGATTGCCAAAGATGCCGCGCACTATGGAATTCAGGTCGAGCCCGAAGCGCCGGTGCCTACCGACGTGGTCAAACCCGGACGGGCCATCGATCTGCGCCTGGTTGCGGAGACCATCGACGTGGACGTGGAGACGCTGCGCGCGCTGAACCCGCCGCTCCTGCGGTTGGCCACCCCCGACGATCCCTCGTTCGAATTGCATCTACCCGCGGGCACGGCCCAGAGATTTTCCGCGGAGATCGCGGATATTCCCGCGGACAAATGGGTGAGCTGGAGACGCCATCGCGTGGAAGCGGGCGAGACGCTGACCTCCATCGGAAAAAAATATCATGTCACGCCGGTGGCCATCGCGGAGGCCAATAATCTGGAGCATCGCGCGGCGCTCGATCCCGGCGAGAAGCTCATCATTCCCGCGGCGCCGCCGCAGTCGGAGACCAAGCGGCGCCTGGTCAGTTACCGCGTGCGCAAAGGCGACACCCTGCTGGGCATCGCCGACCGCTTCAGCGTGGACGCCGCCGATGTGCGCAAGTGGAATCGCCTGCAGAGCAATCATGTGGGCCGTGGCATGGTGCTGCGGATTTATACCCTGGGCGGCGCGCCGGAAGCGAAGCCGGTGCATTCGCGAACTGCGCCGAAAAAGAAGGCCCACGCAGGGACCAGCGTCGCGCAATCCACGACGTCTTCGCCCAGCAAGAACTAAACCTTTCCTTTACTGTTACTTACAAGGATACAGTGGCGTTTGCCTTGAACCGCGGCGGGTCGCCCCCGCCACCGCGTTGGGCACGGCGCTTGGTACCGAAGGCCTGCGCGATGGCCGCAAAATCGCAATCTTGCGGCCTGTTCGCGCAGAATGCTTGACAACTTCCAGCGAGTGCGATAACAACGGCGCAAGGCTTTGGAGCGGTAAACTCCAGCCGTTGCAGCGATTCCGACTCGACACCTGCGGCCCGTGCGGCATATAGCCGTTTGGCGGGCTCGCCGCCTCGGGCGGGATTCCCCCTGGGGAGGATGGAATGGATCTCGAGAAGGATAATTTCGAAGAAGACAACGAGCTGTCCGGGCTGGAGGAAGACGACGAGTTGCCAGGCGACGCCGACGTCGTTGAAACCGAGGAAGAAGAGCTGATCATCGGGGACGAGGAGCCGGAAGAAGCCCCGGTGCCCTCCGCGAAGGCAGCTCCCCGGTCGGCTCCCAAGTCCGCGGCTAAAGTCGCCGCCAAACCAGCCGCGAAAAAGGCGGCGGCGAAACCGGCTAAAAAAGCGCCGAAGAAAAAGGCCAAGCCTGCCGCCAAGAAAGCCAAGGCCAAGCCCAAGAAAGCCGCGAAGAAAACAGCCAAGAAAAAGCGCCGCTAGCTCCGGACGTGGAGCCTCAGGGCGCGTTTTTCCCGATCACCTCACAGTTCCGCTGGAGGCCTCCGGATCATCCCGGGGGCCTTTCCATTTTGGACTTCCCTTCGGCGGAAACCGCGAGTCCACAGTGGGACCACCCTGGCCATCGACGCCATTCCCATTGAGAACCAGCCGCTTGCAAAACCGGAACGCGCCGAAGCCAGCCGGGTATCGCCTTTCGGAAGAAAACTTGCCCTGAAGGATAAGTACCGCTAGCATAACGCCGGATGTTGCGCGCGATGGAGCAGATACGGCGGATGCGCGGGGGCGCACAGTCCCACCTGATGCGCTGTTCGGACGGGCGCAACCACGACTTGTATTACGTGGTGAAATTCCAAAATAATCCGCAACACCGCCGGGTGTTGGTGAACGAGTTGCTGGGTACCCGGCTGGCGGCCCGGATGGGGCTTCCGACCCCGCCCATTGCGGTCATCGAGGTAAGCGAGGAATTGATTCGCCTCACGCCGGCATTGATGGTGGAACTGCCGCGATCGCGGATTCCCTGCCGGGCGGGGTTGCAATTCGGTTCGAGTTATCCAGGAAATCCGCGCTTGCTGACGCTGCATGATTTTTTGCCCGACGAGCAGTTGCGGGAGGTACAGAACCTGCACGACTTCGCGGGCATGCTGGTCTTCGACAAGTGGACCTGCAACACCAACGGCCGGCAGACGTTGTTTTTTCGGCCGGCCGATGATCCCGGGTCCGGGGCGAAATACCCTGGAACTCCGGATCCTCACGACGGCCGTTACAAGACGGTGATGATCGACCAGGGCTTCTGCTTCAACGCCGGCGAATGGACCTATCCGGACGCGCCCCTGCGTGGCTTGTACGCCCGCAACCGCGTGTATGAGGGCATTACTGGCATGGAATCGTTCGGCCCGTGGATCGTGCGCATCCAAAAGAATATCAGCGAGCGGGTGCTGGAAGAACATCTCAACGAAGTTCCGCCGGAATGGTACGAAGACGATCGAGATTCCTTGCAGCAATTACTCGAACAACTGTATCGCCGGCGATCGCGCGTACCCGAACTCTTACTGGCGGCTAAAAACAGCAACCGCCAGCCGTTTCCGAATTGGCGGTGACTTCGCGGTGCGAAGGGCCGGATGCCGATAAGGCCCGCGCCTCCAAGAATCGGCGAAGGACGGCAAGTGCGCGTTAGGAGGGCAGTTACGGCTGGGAAAGAGCTAGATAGTGACATCCATGCCTGAGGACGAATCCAGGAAGGCCGACCCGCCGGGCGGAGATCCCGGAAGTATTTCCGGGAACGGGCCGGACCGCATGTTCGTGCACCGGATCGTGCGCTACGCTCCCAGCCCGCTGCGGGATGAATGGGTCAATATTGGTGTGCTGCTGTTCGATCCCAAAACCGGGGAACGCAGGCTGCGATTGATCGAAGAGGAAGAAGAATACAATCGCGTGCGGCGGTTGCACCCGCAGGCGGATGAATCGTTGTTGCGGGCGCTGCGCGATGATCTCGAAAGCCGCTTCGAGACCGCGGCGCCAGGCGCTGGCCCAAGCAGGACCGCAGGCAACGGCGGCAAGCAGGTCACCTACTTCGCCGACAATGGCGACCGGCCCGGGCGGGGCGAGTGGCTGCATATACTGGAAAAGTGGGACCAGACGCTGAGCGGCGCGTTGCGGCTCGCGGATCCCAAGGCCACCCGGGCGGACGACCTGGATGCGGAACTGGCCAGGCTGTACGATGACCGCGTAGCGGTCCCGCGAGGGACAGGTCGCGCTGGGCTACCGGGGAGCCGCAGCGACCTGCGAAGTTATTGCGCGCAGGTTTTCAAACAAGCGCTGCTGTGGAACCGGCTCGAAAAGTCGGTGCGCGCGGCGGAGTTCACGTTTCCCGGGGACCCTATGCGCTTGGACTACAGCTATCGCCGCAACGGCACGCGGGGCTTCGTGCAAACGCTTTCGGTGACGCGGGCGCCCGCGGACGCGAAACTCCTGGCCTACACGGCGAGGCGCATCCAGGAAAGGGCGCAACTCATTCCTGAATTCACCGCGGTCACCGACGTGGCGCTCGAAGCCGGAAACGAGCGCCACGCTTTTGTGCGCGATATCCTCCGTGACGTAGGCATCGAAGCGGTGCCGCGCGAGGGGTTCGCGGTGTGGGTGGCGAAGCTGCGGCCCATGTTGCAGTGAGGAAAAAGAGGAAGCAAGGAAGCAGAGAATTAAAGAAGTAACGATGTAACGGACCATCCGAAGAACAAAAGCTCTTCGCCCCGCGGGGTCTTTCCTCCTGATACGTTCAGCTTCTTTATCTCTTGATTTTCTAAGTTCCCTCTACGTCCAAATTCTTTCTTTACTTCGGTACTTCCTTGCTTCGCTGCTTCATTGTGCCTCCCGTTCGGAAATTCAGCGAGTTCGCGTAAACTAGGGGCATTCACATGCGGCTCACACCGACACCGGAGACTCCATGGCCCAGGTCTATCCCTTTCCCGCCTATCGCTACAATGCGTCGCGCGTTTCGTTCGATCGCGTCCTGACCCAGCCTTACGACAAGATTTCGCCGGCGGCGCAGGAGAAATGTTATGCGGCGGACCCGCACAACCTGATCGCCGTCGAGAAAGGCCGCATTCTTCCGGACGATGGGCCGCACCACAATGTGTATACGCGCGCGGCCGAGGCGTTGGAGAACTGGATTCGGGACAATGTCGTGGTGAAAGATGCCGAGCCTTCGTTCTACGGGTACACGCAGGAGTACACCGTGCCGGGAACCGAGGAGCGGCGCACGCGGCGGGGCTTCATCGGCGCAGGAAAGCTGGAGGAATATTCGGCAGGCGTGGTGTTTCGCCACGAGCACACCCTTTCGGGGCCGAAAGCCGACCGGCTGGAGTTGCTGCGCCACACGCGCACGCACACCGGGCAACTGTTTATGCTGTACAGCGACGAAGCGCGGCGCGTGGATGCGATTCTGGCCGAAGCGGAAGGGGCTGCTCCGCCGGCGACGGAACTGCGCGACGAATACGGCGTGGTGCATCGCTTGTGGGTGGTGTCCGAACCCGCGAAGGTTGCGGCCATCCAGGAAGCGATGGCCGATCGGAGGCTGGTGATTGCCGACGGGCACCACCGGTATGAGACGGCGCTGAACTATCGTAACGAAAGGCGGAGCGAGCGGCACGCGGCCGTTGGGGCGAGCGACTCTTCCGGATCGGGCGAGAACATTTCGTCTCCGGCACACGAGGACGCGCCGTGGGAGCGTGCCATGATGACCTTCGTCAACACGCGCAGCGAAGGCCTGACGATTTTGCCGACGCACCGCGTGGTGGCCAACCTGCCGGATTTTTCGTGGACCAGCATGCGGCGGTACCTGGAGCCTTGGTTCGCGGCGGAGGCGTTTTCGTTCGCAGACGAGGGCGCGAAGGCCGAGGCGCGCGGCAAGTTCCTGCACCGGCTGGTGGAAGCGCGCGACCTGCGCGCGATCGGAGTGTATCCGGCGGCGGAAGCGGGCAAGCGGGCTTTTTACGTGATGACGCTGCGGGCGGGCGCGGACTTGTCCTTGCTGCTGCCGAATGTTTCGCCGTTGCAGCGGGGGTTGGACGTGGTGCTGCTTCACGAAGGAATCCTGGAGCCGGCGCTGGGGATCACGCCGCAGGCGGTGACCGCGGAGAAGAACCTGACCTACGAGCGCGAGGCCGCGGCGGCGCTGGACGCCGTGGACCGCGGGGCGGCGCAGGTGGCGTTCTTGTTGAACGCGTGCGATGTCGAGCAGGTGGTGCATATCGCGACTTCGGGCGAAGTGATGCCGCAGAAGTCTACGGACTTTTATCCGAAGCTGCTGAGCGGGATCACCATGTACCGGGTGGATTGCTGACGCGGGGTAATCGACCGTCGACAGTTCAAGTTCACGGTGACCTCGGGGAAATCGTTTCGGCCGCTCCGTGGCGCAAGTCGTAAGGTCCTTGGAGACCCCCACCCCCCTCCCTTTTTTCGTAAGTGCGGAATACAAAAGACTTATGGACACTTTTCCTGTAAGTGTTGATTCTGCTGTACTTGAAACCCTTTGTTATCAATGGACGAATTCGGGCTTCGTAAGTGCGGATTGCAAAAGGGTTAAAGTCCTTTATTTGGAACAGATCGCAAGTGCGGATTCTAAAGGAGATAGAAGGGCGCTGGCGGCTGTCCGGGTTGCCTCGGCGGAGCTTGGAGCGAAAAGTCACGACCCATGATACCGCGAGTTGTTATTTATGTCAAGTCTTATCTGTTCAGTACTCATTCGAACGATCGATCTTGGAACGGTCCATCATCGCTTTGGGTGCGTTAATAGGGCGAATATATGTGGTTAGTGACATGAAATATGAAAGTGTAGCGATAAAAAGTTATAGATACTGTTATAGAGAATTGTTATGCAGCAATATTATCAATAAGAGATGTATGGTATACTTCCAGAGATGAATCTGGCTGCTGAGATCGAACGGCTCCGGGGCCGGGCTTTGACGAGGAGAGCGCGCAAATCGTTGTCCTGATGCGGGAGGCGGCGATCCTGCTGTTTGAAGCCTTTCCCGAAGCCTTCTTACTTTACGGAGGAGCTAATCTGATTCTTTTTCACGACAGCCTGCGCACGTCGCGAGACCTGGACCTGCTGTCGCGAGGGGCGCAGATACCGGAGGCCAACGGGCTCGCGCAGGTCCTGGTGGAAGGACTGCAGGAATTGGGAAAACTGCTGGGATGGTCGCCACTCGCAGTGAAAAGGCAGGTGGTAACGGCCGGTCTGCTGAAGCTGGAAGTGGCAGGCGGAGACGGCAGAAGCTTATTCACCGTGGACCTGGGAGGGCTCGGTTCGGTCCTGCAAACGGGGATCGAAGAGCGCGCGCTGGAAGCGGTTTCCCTGAGTACCCGGACGACGATAAAGCTGGTGTCGCGGAACCACCTGCTGCTGCAGAAAGCCGAGGCGTTCGTGTTCCGCCGCGGAATCAAGGCGCGGGATGCTTACGATATCCGATTGCTGCTACACGCAGGAGCGGCGCTGCCCGAGGAGCTGGAAAATCATCTAAGCGACGCCCTGGCGATGCGCGAAATCGGGAGCGAGGAGCTGGCGGATCGTATCGAGCAGGTGACGGCGAAGCTTTGCCACGCGCAACTGGCCGGAATCCTGCCAGCCGGAGAGTACCGGGCCCTGGAACGCGAGGGCTTCGAGCCGTTGCAGTCGGCATTGAAGCAAATATTTGGAAGGTGGCTGTAAGGGGGCGGGATTCGTGGACTGGGTAAAAGCACTCGCGGAGGAAGCCAAGAGGAAGCCGCTGGTGAGAATCGCGGAAGCGGCGGCAAAGCACAAACTGTCGGCCGGGAGCGCCGGCCAGGCACTGAAGAGGCAGGAGAGGCGGGGGCTGCTGGAGAGGCTGGCGGACGGGGTCTACCTGAACAAGCTGGCGGCGTCGGTGACGGCCCGGGACGTGGTCAACGAACTGGTTCCGGAGTCCTACATTTCGCTAGGGACGGCGCTGGCGGAATGGGGCCTTTCCAGCCAAAGTCCCAGGATGACGCAGTGCGTGACGGTTGCGCGGGGGCGGAAGATTCAGACCCCCTCGATGAACATCGCGTACCGGAAAATCAGCGCGGACCTGTTCTGGGGCTTCACGGAAAAAAAGGCGCGATACGGCAAATACAGAATCGCGGAGCCGGAAAAGGCGCTGCTGGACTGGATTTACTTCACGCTGAAGGACGGGCTGGCGGTGGAGTTCGATGAAATCAATTTCGAGAAAGTAAGCCGGTCGAAACTGGTGGGGTACGCGAAGAAGTATCCGTCGACGGTGATCCAGACGTTGTTTTTTCCGTTGCTGGAAGGGCAAATCGCGGGGTTGCGGCCTTGAGCAGAGCAGCTCTTTCCAGTCGTCAGCGCATTCGGTAGTCACCCCCGCCTAGAAATTCTATGAGATCGAGATCGCGAAGAACCTGGAGTTGTTGGCGGATTTTGTCGCGCACGTGGGCGTTCTTTGGATGGAGTTTGGCCAGCGTATCGCTGCGCGCGTAAACATCCGCCAGGGAAAAGTCCGTCGTTCCGACGGCCCGGACTACATTCAGAACGTCGAGGGTCCATCCGCGTTTCTCAACCGCAAGTTTTTCGAGTGGACGCAAACGCCGGTAATCTCTACGAACATCAGCCGGCGAGCGTGGATTGCCGGCCTCAACTAAAGCGATGCGGGCATCCTGCGGGATTTTCTCGAGAAGGATGTTGCAGCCTACCCATCCAGCGCGGCGGGCTGTCGGTGCGAGAGGTTTGCGGCATTCGATCGCCGAGAGAGCGAATGCGAAATGCGGAATGAGAATCACCGTGCGAACGGCCCACCGCGGGAGGTCGTAATGAAGAACGAAAAGATTCGGCGTCCGATCACCGAGGATCGCTCGCTTCATTTCGGAGTATGCGGCGTCAAGAATCTTGCGGCCGAACGGTTTGGATTGGCTTTTCAACTGAAAGGGAGACTCGCACGACGGACAACGATAGTCGACGGCGGCATTGTTCTTTGGAGTCGGCTCCAATCGCGGGGAATTGCAGGACGGGCAGAAGAAATGGATTGCGCCCCAGGCTTCGGTGCCAATTCGGGCGCGCTGCGAGGCGCTCTTGTAGTTGGCGAGGCCCTTGAGCGGGAGATGCAAATCCACGCGGGGATTAGATCACACGGGCTTTGGAGAGGAAAGTGCTGCCTGAAGAGCCGACGTTGTGATTTTCAGGGAGGATAGAAAATGTCTGAAGCACAATTCATCAACTATTATCGGTGCCCTTTCGATGGGGAAGAGTGGGCCGACGTGTGGAGTTGCTGTTGCAATGATATGTGCCCGAAATGCAAAACGAAGGATATTGAGCCGTATAAAAGCGAGGATGTGGTTCACACGAAGCCCAGGAAGCGGAAGAAGACGCCTAAGCAAGCGGGTTAGACGGGTTGTGACCGTCCGAAGAAGCAAGCCCTCAGCGGCTGAAGCCGGATTCAACCCTAGATTATCGGCACGGTTGAAGCCGTGCCCTCCCGGTCCGGGACGTTACGTCCAGTCCCGATCTTTGAGTTCATGCGGCTGTCATGCGGGGCGCGGCGCCGGTGGTGCATACTGGGCGCTGCGCTTGTGACGCGCGCGTGATTTGGAAGGAATGGCGGGAGGCGGACATGGCGGCGGCTTTGACGGGGGAGCAGGTTCGGTTGATGCATGGGTATTGGCGGGCGGCAAATTACCTTTCTGTGGGGCAGATCTATTTGAAGGACAATCCGCTTTTGGAGCGGCCGCTTACACTGGACGATGTGAAGCCGCGCTTGCTTGGGCATTGGGGCACGACTTCCGGGCTTAACTTTATTTATACGCACTTGAACCGGGTGATCAACGAGCGCGATTTGAACATGGTGTACGTCATCGGGCCGGGGCATGGCGGGCCGGGGATTGTGGCGCACACGTATCTGGAAGGGACGTACACGGAGATTTATCCGAACATCGAGAGGAATCGCGACGGGATCAAGCGGTTGTTCCGGCAATTTTCCTGGCCTTACGGGATTCCCAGCCACGTGGCGCCGGAGACGCCTGGGTCGATTCACGAGGGCGGGGAACTCGGGTACTCGTTGCTGCACGCGTACGGGGCGGCCTACGACAATCCCGATCTGGTGGTGACGTGCATCGTGGGGGATGGCGAGGCGGAGACCGGGCCTTGCGCGACCAGTTGGCACGCGAACAAGTTTTTGAATGCGGCGAAGGATGGGGCGGTGCTGCCCATTCTGCACTTGAATGGGTACAAGATCGCGAACCCTACCGTGCTGGCGCGAATTTCGCACAACGAGCTGGAAGCGTTGTTTCGCGGATACGGATATACGCCGCATTTCTTGGAGGGCGACGATCCGGAGGTAATGCACCCGCAGATGGCGGCGGTGCTGGACAAAATGCTGGACGAGATCGCGGCGATTCAGAAGTCGGCGCGGGAAGGCGGGAACACCGAGCGGCCGCGATGGCCGATGCTAATTTTGCGCACGCCGAAGGGCTGGACGGGGCCGAAGATGGTGGACGGCAAACCGGTGGAAGGGACCTGGAGGGCGCACCAGGTGCCGGTTGCGGAGCTGCGCGAGAAGCCGGAGCACCTGAAAATTCTCGAGCGGTGGATGCGCAGCTATAAACCGGAGGAGCTGTTCGACGCGAACGGAACGCTGGTGCCGGAACTGGCGGACCTTCCGCCGAAGGGCCGGCGGCGGATGGGAATGAACCCGCATTCGAATGGCGGGTTGCTGCTGGAGCCTTTGCGATTGCCGGCGTTTCGCAGTTTTGCAGTGGAGGTAAAGGAGCCGGGCTCGCCCGAGACCGAGGCGACGCGCGTGCTGGGCAAATATTTGCGCGAGGTGATGAAGTGCAACCTGGAGTCGCGGAATTTTCGGGTATTCGGGCCGGATGAGACGGCATCGAACCGGCTAGAGGCGATCCTGGAGGTTACGGGCAAGACCTGGGAGGCGGCGACGCTGCCAGTGGACGAGCACCTGGCGATCGACGGCCGGGTGATGGAAATTTTGAGCGAGCACATGTGTCAGGGTTGGCTGGAAGGGTATCTGCTGACCGGGCGGCACGGATTTTTTTCGTGCTACGAGGCGTTCATTCACATTGTGGATTCGATGTTCAACCAGCACGCCAAGTGGCTGAAAGTTACGCGGACGATTCCGTGGCGGAAGCCGATTGCGTCGCTAAACTATTTGCTGACGTCGCACGTCTGGCGGCAGGATCACAACGGGTTTTCGCACCAGGACCCAGGATTCATCGACCACGTGGCGAACAAGAAAGCCGACGTGGTGCGGATTTATCTGCCGCCGGACACGAATTGCCTGCTGTCGGTGGCGGACCACTGCTTGCGCAGCCGGAACTATGTGAACCTGATCGTGGCGGGAAAGCAGCCGGCGCCCAACTGGCTGGATATGGATGCTGCAGTGACGCACTGCACGGCGGGTCTGGGGGCGTGGGATTGGGCCGGACATGAGCCGGAATCACCCGACGTGGTGATGGCTTGCGCGGGGGATGTGCCCACGCTGGAGATTCTGGCGGCGGTGACGTTGCTGCGGGAGGAATTGCCCGATCTGCGGATTCGCGTGGTGAACGTGGTGGATTTGATGGCGCTGCAACCGCTGAGCGAGCATCCGCACGGGCTGGCGGATGAGGATTTTGACGCACTGTTTACCAAGGACAAGCCCGTGGTGTTCGCGTTCCACGGCTATCCGACGCTGATTCACCGGCTGACGTACCGGCGGCGGAATCACGACAACATGCACGTGCGGGGTTACGTGGAGGAAGGGACGACGACGACGCCGTTCGACATGGTGGTGCTGAATCGCATGGACCGGTTTCAGCTGGCGCTGGACGTGGTCCGAAGGGTGCCGCGACTGAAGAGCATTGCGGACCAGGCCACGCAGCGGTTCACGGAAGCGATGCAGCGGCACAAGTTGTACGTGATCGAGCACGGCGAAGATATGCCCGAAGTTGCTAATTGGAAATGGACGGCGAGATAACAGGTGAAGAAGGAATGGAAGAATGAAGTAAAGAAGTAATGAAGTAAAGAGGTAACGAAGGAACTTAGGAGACCTTACCGTTCTTCGATGACAGTGCGGAAACGGAGTTTACGCCCTCCGGCAGGCGGGGTAGACAAGAGTGTCTGTCCTACCGGAACCCTTATGATGTCCAACCTAACGATGAGCGGCGATGCTGTTTTTGTGGTGAATAGCGGATCGTCTTCGCTGAAGTTCGGTGTGTTCGCGGAGCGCGAGCGTGACGGGCATGCCGAGGTTCGGGCATTGTACCGCGGGGCCGTGGAGGGGATCGGCGGCGGGCAGGGGAAGATATGGCTGCGCACGGGCACTGGGGAGGCGTTGCTGGAGAGGCCGCAAGCTTTTCCCGCGCAGACGGACGCCGCGCGGGCGGTTGCCCGGGAATTGTCGGAGATGGCAGTGCCTAGTTTGCGAGGCGTGGGACACCGCGTGGTGCATGGCGGGCCATCGTTGACGACTCATCAGAAAATTACCCCCGAAGTCCTGCAGAAATTAGAGGCGGCGGCGCACTTCGCGCCGCTGCACGTGCCGGTGGCGCTGGAGTTGATTCGCGAAACGCAGCAACTCTTTCCGGGAGTGTCGCAATTCGCGTGCTTCGATACGGCGTTTCACCGGACGCTGCCCGAGGCGGCGGCACGCTTGCCACTGCCGGAAAAATTCTGGGACGCGGGAGTTCGCAGGTACGGCTTTCACGGGCTATCCTGCGAGTCGATCGTGCATGCGCTGGGCGTGGATGTGCCGGCGCGGTTGATCGTGGCGCATCTCGGCAATGGAGCAAGCGTCACGGCGATCGCGAAGGGCTTGTCGGTGGACACGACGATGGGGCTGACGCCGACGGGCGGCATTGTGATGGGGACGCGGCCAGGCGATCTGGACCCGGGCGTGTCGCTGCACATTCTCCGCGGCAACGGAAACAACGTGGAGGGGCTGGAGCGGGTGCTGGATAAAGAATCGGGGTTGTTGGGGATTTCGGGTACTTCGCCGGACATGCGGTCGCTACATGAAGCGGCGGACGAAAATCCCCGGGCGCGATTGGCGATCGAGATGTTTGCGCGCTCGGCGAAGAAGGCGATTGGGAGTTACGTGGCGGTTCTTGGCGGGCTCGATCTGTTGGTGTTCACCGGGGGAATCGGGGAGCACGACGGGGCGGTGCGCGAGAAAATCTGCGAAGGGATGGAGTGCTTCGGCGTGCGGCCCGACCGGGAAGCAAACCAACAAAGCGCGGGGACCATCAGTTCAGGGGGCAGCGCGGCGCGCGTCCGCGTGGTGACGAGTGATGAAGAGAGACAAATCGCGCGGATTGTGTTTCGGCTAACGGAAGATGATTGATGGCGGGAAATTTGGCGGGCGGAACTTTTGCCGGGGTTGAAGCCGGGCGGGGCAAGCCCCGCCCCTACAAGGTAACTTTGGCTCGATCACGGACGCTTCTGAGGCGAGCACAAGAGCGCCCGCTTCCCTTCGACACTAAGGGCAAGCAGAAAGCGGCCGCCCCGGATTAGGCTCCGGCGCCCTTGGAGAAGCTGGAGACGGCAGCGGCTTCGGTGTCGTAGACGTCGAAGACGGTGAGCAGCTTGGTGATTTGCAGGACTTCCTGGAACTTGCTGCCGAGGTGGCAGAGGCGCAGCGAGGCGCCCTGACCCTTGGCGCTATGATGCGCGGCGACAAGCGTACCGAGGCCCGCGCTGTCGATAAAGGTGATGTTGTCCATGTTCAGGACAATTTTCTTTTTGCCCTCGGCGAGCAGGCCTTTTACTTTTTCGCGCAACGCGTTGCTCTCTTCTCCAAGAACGATGCGGCCGTCCAGCGCCACCACGGACACGCCATCCACTTCGCGGTTCGTCATCTTCAATGCCACGTTCGTATCCTCCTAAATTTAGCGGCAGCGGTTCCAAGGGCAACCAGCCTGGGACCGCACAGCTTATCAGTAATAGTCCGCGCAGGACATGTAATATCCGCAGACCAGGCAAATCAACTTGCAGCGCCGGGACTGCAGGGGCTGCGAGCAAACCGGGCAATACCGGGAAGCGTCTTCGTGGGCCACGGCCGAGAAGTCACTCGGCTTTGTTGCGGCCGAATCTGAATCCTCCTGCGCAGGTACAGAGTGCGCAAGGAAAACACCTCGCGGCTCCGACGGCACCGGAACCCCTCGTTCTTTCGCGACACGTTCCACGGCCCGACGGTTATAGCACATCCCCTAGCAAGGGAAAAGCGGGCTGGTCTCGCAGCGTGGGCTGCGCAGAGAATAGGTGGCCGACGGGAGGAGCGGGAAGAGGAGTGCTCAATTCGCATGACGACGACGGAGCTTGAAACCTATAGGCCAACGGGCGCATCATTTAAGTGTAGGATAAATGCGTAACTGCAGCATGAATGGGCTGTAATACGGACCTAGAGTTCCCGCTTGCGTTCCGGGGAAGGTGCACCATGCGCCGAATCTGGATGGTTGGGAGTTTTTTTCTGATTCTTCCGGGTGTTGCGACGGCGCAACATCGTGGGGGAATGGGAGTTGCGGGGCCGGTTGTTGCTGTGGCTCCGCGCGGAGTTGCTGGCGGTGCGCCGCACGTCGTGGCGCGAGTGCCAGCTGGAACACGCCCAGCGACCGTTGTACGTCATACGCGAGCAGCCGGAACACCAAGCCGCAATATTGGCGTCGCTTCAGGGCTGACAAACCTTCCTGTATTTTCCAGCGGAATGAATGTTCCAGGATTGGGTTTTGACTATCCCCATTTGGCAGCGGTGAATCCACAGCATGGGCGAGGACGTTCTGGGTTTGGAGCGGGCGTTCCGTTTGGGTATGGCTACGGAGGATACTTGTTGTCCCCCGAGATTGTTGTCGAGAATCCGCAGGCGGTGGAGGAGGCGCAGCAGGGTCCTCCAGACGATTCCGGCGCAAATCCTGTGGTGGCCGACGCAGGGAGCGGCGCGGAGCGACAATATTATTCGAGGCCCGCGCCGGAACCTCCGGTGGATACGTCGGAGTATGTTTTTGTGCGGCGCGACGGCGGGTTGCTGTTCGCGGTGGCGTACTCCTGGGACAACGGCACGTTGCGCTATGTGACCCGCGACGGAGTGCGGAAGAGCGTCACGCAAGACGCTTTAGATATGGATGCGACGCAGCAGTTTAACGAGCAACGTGGATTGAGTTTTCGAGTTCCTGCCTAGATTTACTTACGCCTGCAACGACTTGCTGGAGCGATTCGATTATTTCATTTTGTTTCGGGGAGACCGGTCTAAAGACCGGCCACTACTTCGCGGGTTCGGGCATCACGTAGCCGGAGGTTGCGGGCAGGCCTGCTCTCTCGAATTGGACCGTGGAGTGGTCGATGTTGAAATCGTGGGCGGCTTTTTCCTGGATGGCGGAGAGGATGCGCTCACATTCGTCCATGTGCATGTCCGGAATGCGGGCGTGCAGGCTAAGCGCGTTGTGACCGGCGCCGAGGGACCAGATGTGGACATCGTGAACTTCGTAGACGCCCTCGATCGTGAGCATAGCGCGAGCGACATCCTCGACGCTGCAGTCGTGCGGGCGACCTTCGAGGAGGACGTGGGCGGATTCTTGAAGGATGCCGATGCTAGACCAAAGAACGAGGATACCGATGGCGAGGCCGAGGAGCGGGTCGATCCAGCGAAGGCCGGTAGCTCCGATGACGATGGCGCCAACGATGATGGCGATATTGGAGAGAGCGTCGCCGAAATTGTGGACGAGGATGCTGCGCAAGTTGAGATCGCCGCGGCCCCGAACCAGCGCGAGGGTGATGCCGCCGTTTACCGCGAGGGCCGCGACCGAAGTCCAGATCATCCAGCTTTCGACGACGTCCACGGGGGAACGAAAGCGCTCGATCGATTCGTAGCCGAGCCATAACGCCAGGACCACGAGAAGAAGAGCGTTGGTGAAGGCGGCCAGGATACCGGCGCGATGGTAGCCGTAGGTTTTCTCGGAGTCGGCGGGACGTTCGGCCCAGCGCATGGCAAGCCAGGAGATGCCGAGGGCGGGGACGTCGGAAAGATTGTGCACCGCGTCGTTGAGTAGAGCTACGGAATGGCCGAGAAGGCCGCCGACAATTTCGGCGGCGACGAGACCTAGCGTGGCAGCCATGGCCCAGGCGAGAACCGAGGGGCGCATGGCCGGATGCTCGTGGCCGTGGTGATGGTGGCCATGACCATGGCTGTGACCGTGATCGTGATGACCCTGACCGGCGGCAGTACTTTGGTCCTGCCCGTGGTCGTGAGCGTGTTCGTGCGAGTGCGTATGCATCGCGGTAACCTTCATTCTACCCGCTCGGGGCGGCCGGCGCGAAGTCTACGGCCCGCTTAGTGGACATCTTGACACGCTGCCGCTGCGATTTCATTGACGGTGCTGCGGCCTACTGCCACCATCAAGCAAGGCAATCCATTTCCCGATTCTGCGTGCGGGAGAAGACCGCTCGCCATGTCGAATACTGAACTATGAGTGTTCCCATTGCCAAATTGAGCTTCTGGGGCGTGCGCGGGGCCACGCCGACGGTGGACCCGGCGACGTGGCGGTATGGCGGAAACACGCCTTGCCTGGAACTGATCGCCCCGGACGGCACGCAGATCATTTTGGATTGCGGCACGGGCCTGCGGATGCTGGGCAATCGATTGGCGGCCGCGAATGGTGACCGGATTCCCGAAACGCATATCTTCGTTACCCACTACCACTGGGACCACATTCAAGGCATCCCATTCTTCGCGCCACTGTATTCAGAGAAAAATGAATTTCACTTTTACAGCTTTCGCTCGAAGTTTCTGGGGCGCGACAGTTTAAAACAGGTTTTTGAAACGCAGATGGCGCTGCCGTATTTTCCAGTGGATATGTCGGCGATGAACGCCAAGCGCAGGTTTCAGGAAGTGGCCGGAGGCGATGCGTTTTACGTCGGAGAGAATAAGGTTACGACGCGGGCGCTGAATCATCCCCAAGGGTGCCTGGGGTTCCGGATCGAAACGCCGGCAGGAACGGTGGTGTATGCCACCGACAACGAGCCGGGCAATCAAGAGCTGGATAAGGGTTTGCAGGAATTAGCCGACGGCGCGGACATTTTTATCAATGACGCCCAGTACACGCCGGAACAGCTCGCCGGGCCGAAACGCGGTTGGGGGCATTCGTCCTGGAAAGAGGGTGTACGTGTGGCGCGTGAAGTAAATGCGAAGACACTGGTGTTGTTTCATCACGATCCGGATTCGACGGATCGAATGGTGGATACGATTTTGCGGCAAGGACGCGAGGAATTTGACTCGGTGTTTGCGGCCAGCGAAGGGATGGTGATCACCCTGGGGGCTCCCGGCGGCCGCGTGGACGCGCACATGCCGGGAACGCGGACGGCGTTGCGACGCGAAGCCCAATTCCGGGCGCGGGTGTCGGGCGTGACCGAGGGTGGGCGACCGTTCGATGAAGAGACTCTGGTGAGTGATTTGTCGCTACAGGGAGCGATGATTTCGCTGCGGCACAGCCCGCGGCTGCAGTCGGAGCTGCAGGTGATCATGGAGACGCCGGGGCCGAATGGCCTGCAGGCCGCGATGCGACTGCGCGGATACGTGGTGCGCATCGACGCGGGCACGGAGAAGGGGCAGAGCGCGGTTGGGGTGGTTTTTACAGATTAAGTGGTTCTTTCCTTGCAAATTTCCACCGAGACTTGAACCGCAGCAGATTTCTTGGCATCGCTGCGCCTGCCGTGTAGTCTGGGTCGGGTGAAAACGTTGGGAAAAAAATCAAATTTCGTGCCGGTGAGCGCGCTGGATAAACGTGTGCCTTCACGGCGGGAACTGCTGCGAGGCCTGGTACGGCAGGCACCCTTCGTGGCGAAGAATTTTCAGCTTTATTTCCGGAATGCCTGGCGGCGGCAGGTGCTGCACACCAAGGTCGTGGCGCCCTATGCCGTTACATTCTACGTGACGCACAAGTGCAATCTTGCCTGCAGCTATTGCACGCAGAAGGAACCCGACGTTTTCAGCGACGAGTTACCAACGGCAGAGACGCTGCGTCTGCTGGGAAGAATCCGCAAAGAAACCGACTCGATCGTGATTACGGGTGGAGAACCGACACTGCGGGCGGATATCGAAGAGATCGTGGAGGCGGCGCGATTCCGGCACAAGTTCCGATCTCTGCTGCTGATCACCAACGGGACGCTTCTGGATCGCAAAGCGAAAATTCTCAACGCTGTGACCGGGTTGGTGGTCAGCCTGGACGCGCTGCGATCGGATCCGACGAATCCGCTGTCGAAACCCGCTGCTTTGCCAAAGGTGCTGGAAAATCTGCAGTTTGCTACAGAGCGACTAGGCAGTCCTCGCCGAATCACCATCAGCACGGTGATCGAGGAATGGAACATCGCGGAAGTGGAGCGGCTTCTGGACTGGTGCGGAGAACAAGGGTTTGTGTTTGCGGCGCAATCGGCGCAGATGGAAAAAATGCCGAATCTCGCGCTGCTGAAGAATCCGCGCTACCAGGCGCTGGTGGACACCATCATCGCGCGGCGGCGCGAAAACAAGCAGCCGATCAACGGAACGCCGCGGACAATCGAGACGCTGTTGAGGTTCCGGGAGTTTGAGTGCTTTCCGACGATGTTTCCGCGTGTTTATCCGAACGGGGATGTGTTCTATCCGTGCGAGCCGTTGCGGAAAATTGTCGGGAACCTCTTGCGTGATGGATCGCTGCGGAAGATTTTCGCGCAGGGGAAGAAGAAGTACGGAGACATTCCGCCTTGCCAGGGGATTTGCTACCTGTTTGGGAATGTGCTTTCGCACTACTACGTGAATGATTTTTGGGGGCTTGCGGGGGATTTTATACGGTAGGAAGTTAACCGTCAAAAAGAACGGAAAAATTTAACACAGAGAGCACGGAGTGCGCAGAGAGGCGAAGAGGGTTGCGGAGAATCGCTAGCTTAGCTCGGCGATTTTCTTGTCGAGGTGGGCGAGGGCTGCTTCCAGGGATTTGCGATGGTTGGGATGGGTTGCCGCGGCTAAGTCGTTGGTAATGCGGGTGCGGGACATCTGCAGATCCTTGATGCTTTGCTCCCGCAGGTGCTGTTCGGCTGTCTTGGGCTCGTGGTTCGACGGCGACTTCTTGGTTTCCACATCTACCACTTGAGCTTCGACGTTCTTACTTTCCCAACCTCTAGCCATGCCTATATTGTGTCACAGTCCGCGCAGACGGGGGACGTTTAATCGGCAAAAGTTTCGGCGAAATCAGCTAAACGCTAGCTGCACGGGCTCGCGGCAAAATCGGCAAAGAAGAGCGCATTACCCCGCGAATGGTGCTCTCCGCGACGCGCGCAAAGTGCTCGGCGAAAATACCGCGATACAGGAACTCCTCGATCTGTTCGGTGCGGCGGACCCGAACAGTCCACAGGCCATCCATCTCTTCCGCATTTACCGACGAAACTTCCGATACCGGGATGGTTTGCAGGACCTGGAAACGCGAATCCAACGCCCAAATGTAGTCGGCGCCTACGAAAAGCTGAACCGAGCCTGCGGAACCGGAACGAGACATATATTTGCCGCCATTCACGACTACCAGCGCGCCCAGCTCGCGGGCTTTGTCGTCCACGGTGACAAACGATGTCGCCGGCGGGAGCAGCGCTCCGGTGAGGAACATGGCCATGCCCGCGATTGCGGCGAGCCAACTGTTCCAGAACGCCAGCGGCAGAATGACCAGGGCGGCGCCAGCAATCCCCAGCAAAACACGGAACGCGGTCCAGGAGCGCTCGTCGCGGCGCAGGTTCAAAATCTTAGGCACCAGCAGAACAACGGCGAAAAGCGCGCCGATAGCGAGTTTCTGCAGGCGCGCTCCGAGGTTTTCTGTCTGTGAGTCTGCCGAGGTGGCCGTACTGTTCATGGTCGATCTTTCTATGGTGTAGATTCTACAAGCTCTCAAAGGATGCAATGAAGTTTCAGGGCGCCAAACCATTGATCTCGCGCATACGAGCGAAGGCGCGGCGGACGTGCGGAATGGTGATCGAGCCGCCCACAATTAGGGCAACGTTCAAAGCGTCGATGACTTCGTTGCGGTTCCAGCCTTCTTCCCCGCAACGCACCAGGTGATACGTAATGCAGTCGTCACAGCGTAGCACCGCCGACGCGACTAGGCCCAATAGCTCCTTGGTCTTGGTACCCAGCGGCCCAGACTCGTAGGTTTGGTGGTCCAGGGCGAAAAAGCGCTTTATCCCCAAGTGGCCGCAGCCGAGAATTTCCTCGTTGAGATCGGCGCGAGTCTTCTGAAAATCATCCAGCCCGCCGGGCATTGTTCCTCCGGAAATATCGCAAAATCCATACGTTTTAGATGGGGAGGTTATTATGGACTGATCGGCGGATTTACGTGATTGGCGCTTGGGGAATCGGATTATTTTGTCGCGTAACTAGCAAGGGGTCGTTCTAGTACTCGACCGGGGCGCTGCCCCGTGGCTTTGGCAGATTCCCAGACGATTTGGCCGTTGACGAAGACTTTTTCGATGCCCGTGGGCACCTCGAATGGCTTAGCGAACGTGGAGCGATCGATCACCGTATCTGGGCTGAACAGAACCAGGTCGGCGAAAGCGCCTTTGCGAATCACCCCGCGATCCTTCCAGCCAAGACGCTGAGCAGGCAGCGACGTCATCTTCCTCACGGCATCGGGCAGCGTCAGCCAGTGTTTCTCTCGGACGTACACACCGAGCACGCGCGGGAACGTCCCCGCGCCGCGCGGATGGGGAACGCCGATGCCACCGTCACTCGCGACCATCACCCAAGGCTGTGTGTAGAAAGCCTTGATGTCGCTCTCGATCATCGACTGGCCGATGACGTTGGCTTCGGTGTTGGCGGCGTCGCCTTCGCGGACGATTCGAATGAACATGTCCACGGGCGTGGTGTTGTGAAGAAGCGCGAGGTCTTCAATCGTGTGCCCTTGGTACGAGGGGTTCGGAGAGAACCCGACGATGGTGACGCGGCTGGCGCCGCCAACGTCGGCCAAGGCTTTCTCGACGCTCTGGGGATTTTCGTATTGTTTGTCGGGCACCAGCACTTGCATGTTGGACTCCCACGCATCGTAGGGATAGCAATCGGCGAGGAAGTCGAGACCTCGTTTTCGAGCGGCTTCGATGATACGGATGTATTCAGGCGCTTTGTTCCAGACGCCGACGGTGCCTAGCTTGATATGCGAATGCTCGACAGGAATGTGGGCGCGCTCGCCGATGGCTATCTCTTCGTTCAGCGCGTCGAAACTTTTGTCGGCTTCATCGCGGATGTGGGTCATGTAGAAGCCGCCGAGCTTCGCCGCGGCGCCAGACATCGCGACCACTTCGTCGGTGGTGCTGTAACCGCCGATCTCGTATTCGAGGCCGCTCGATAGGCCGATTGCGCCTTCACCCATGGCCTGATCGACGAGCTGGGTCATCTTGGCAACTTCCGCTTCTGTCGCGGGGCGCTTGTAATCTTTGCCCATCACCTGCTCGCGAATGGTGGCGTGCCCGACCATCAAGGCGAGATTCAGCGAGGCCGGATTCTTACGGCGGGCGGCGAGCCACGGAGCGATAGGCCACGGAGAAAAGCCGTCGGCGCCCAGGACTACCGTGGTGATACCTTGTGCGATTTGCGTCTCGGCGAGCGGATCGGCTTCGAGGCCTCGCGTGGAATGGTTGTGGATGTCGATGAAGCCGGGCGCCAAGACCAGGCCCGCGGCATCTATCGCGCGCTCGTTCGGTTTGGGCTTGATGTTTCCGATTTTGACGATGCGGTCGCCTGAGATTCGAACATTGGCTTTGCGCAG